>JAZQLG010000036.1:0-12862 GCA_045542575.1 Faecousia sp. | reverse complement strand
TTTCTTAGAAGGCATCCAAGCCATTTTAGACTGGAAAAACCGATAAAAAATCGTGCTGCATTTGATATGCACCCCAAAAGTGTCTAACTTTTGGGGTGCATATCATTTCCTCACGGATTCTTATTCGTCTCTTTTATTGCGGAATACTACAAAAGCCGCCAGGATCGCAGGCAGGACTGCACAGATCACAGGAAGCCACCGGGCAAGCTCGCCGGGTTTTTCTTCCGCAGGCGCTTCCTTATAAAGAACGATCTCAAAATTTGTGAAATCGCCGGTCTGTTCGTCCATCAGCATCAGCGTGCCGCCCACCAGCGGCTCACCTGCGGTGATATCCTTGGTGCCGACGATCGTACCATCTTCTGTCTTGTAATTGGCGCTATCGTAAGTAGAACTCTTTTGTCCAAACATAAAACGGACACCATCATACACAACAGATGCGCTTAAGGTATGCCAATGGCCCGCCATAACGGAATCTGTCCCCAAGTCCTTTATAGCATTGTAGATCGCATGGTTTCTATCCCAGTCAGTACCACAATTTTGGTAGGGCATATATCCAAAGTTGGCATTTCCCTTGGCAGTCAGACCCATATCCCCTACCGGCACAGAAGACATAGCCTCTGTGAAGATCGTGAAGGGAATATGGAACACAAAGCTGAAGTTCACATCAGGGTTTGCCTCCTTAATGGCTGCTCCCTGCCCGGTGAACCATTCCACCTGGTCTTCCATAAAGCCTATGCCGCCGGGCATCACATGCATAATGGATTCCTTACCCGGCCGGTCACAGCCGTTGGAGTCCATCATAAAGAACACCCGCGTCAGCTTGCCGTTCTGGCGAATCCCCACCGTATAGTTGCCGTTGCCGGTCACTTCACCTTTTTTGAACAAACAATGCTCTGCATTTTCAAACTGTTCATTCTGCCACAGTACACCTATATTGCTTTCTGCATCGTGGTTGCCGTAGACCGGGGCCCAGGGGATGCCGAAGCCGTCAAAGAATTTCACCAGTTCCCCAAAGGCTTCGCCGCTGTGATCATACTGACCGTAGACAATGTCGCCCGCGATCAAAATAAGATCCGGCTTGGTGTTTTTTACTACCTGGCGAATGTAGCGGAAGCAGCGCTTCTCCAGATCCTCTAAGCGCTCATCGGCGCCGCCTTCCTCACCCATTTGGGTAGGATCCATAATTTGAGGATCTGCAAGCAGCAAGATCCGGGGGCTTCTTCCCCCTTCCACATCTACGATAAAGTCCACGAGGGGCTCTTCCTCTGTATCAGCCAACACGGAGAAGGAAAGCAGACCGCAAAGGAGCAGTATGCTTAGGAGCAGTGCCAATCCTTTTTTCATAAACTCCCTCTTTTCACAGTTGATCCAGGTTCCGGGTAAAGGGCTCCAGGCAATTTTCCAGGAACCAATCAAGCTCCGGAAGGTCCATAGTTTCCATTGCTTTTCGGGTCTGCCCCACAGCGGAGTCAAACTCCGTATTGCCTGCTTTTTGTTCCTCCAGGCACTTAATATGGGCAGAGAGCTTATCTGCCGCCTTCACGATGGGCAGAACCGCCCGATCCTCTTCCAGCACCAGCGGTGCATAGCTTTCCCGCAGTTCTGCCGGAAGCATATCCAGCAACCGGTTGCCCGCCACATGCTCCACCTGCTTATAGGCAGCCTTGATATCCGGGTTATAGTACTTGATAGGTGTGGGCAGATCGCCTGTCAGGATCTCCGACGCATCGTGGTAAAGAGCCGCCACGGCGCACCTATCCGGGTCCGGCCCGGGAAGATGCAGAATGTCCCGACGGATCAGGGCCAGCGCGTGGGCCAGCACCGCCACCTGATGGCTGTGCTCCTGGATATTCTCAGAAAAGGTATTGCGCATCAAGCCCCAGCGGGTAATATAGCGCATCCGCCCCAAAAGGGCATAGAATTCATTTGCCATTGTTACTCCATCATTTCTTTCAACATAGTGGGCAGTTCTTTCGGGTCGCGGCAAAAGTGGGTCCCACCGGCGGCGCGGATATCTCCTTCATCCCGGAAGCCCCACAAAACACTAAGGCATTTCACACCTGCACCCCGGGCCGTTTTCACATCCACATCGCTGTCGCCCACATAAATGCAGGTATCAACGCCCAATTCCTTCATAACAGCATACAGCATATCCGGAGCGGGCTTGCGGGGACATTCCGGTCTTTCACCCCGAGCCAGGATGCCGGGGAAAAACGCCTTGCAAAGGCTGACTGTTTCCCGGTCCGGCTTGTTTGACACCACCGCCATAGGGATATCCTTCAGCTCCTCCAGGGCTTCCAATATGCCGTCATAGGGCTTTGTAAAGTCCCGGGTATGGTCCTTATAATAGGCCCGGTAAGCCGCCAGCACATCATCCACAGGAGGGTCGTCTTCCTTCCCGGGCATAGCCAGGGCCACCAGCTGCCGGGCGCCGTTGCCCAGGTAACTGCGGATCTGCATCGGTGTTCTGGGCGGCAAGCCAAATTCCGCAAGACCGTGGTTTACACTCACTGTCAGATCCTGCAGGCTATCCAGCAGTGTGCCATCCAAATCAAAAAGGATGCCGTATTTCATAGAAGTACTCCTCTGTTTTTCAGCACCCGGATATCCTCACCAATAAAGGTAAGACCCTGGAAGCTGCCCTGAAGCCGGGAGGCGATCTGGGGTGAATATCTGCTTCTGATCTCATCGACAGTCAGGTTGGTGGAAACCACCATAGGCTTGCCTGCCATAAGACGGTCGTTCACCAAATTATATAGGGCTGCAGTCACAAAATTTCCGGGCAGCTCAGTGCCCAAGTCGTCAATAATCAGAAGATCGCAATTTTCGTAGCGGCTCACGATCTGCTGGGTCTTTTCGTCGGGATTAAAACGGTTCTTCTCCATATTGCTAAACAAGTGGGAAGCGCTTTCATAAGTAACACTGCGTCCGCTTTTCGTTGCAGCCGTAGCAAGGCAGGCAGACAAAAAGGTCTTTCCAAGGCCTGTGCCGCCAACGAACAGGAGATTGCCCCGGAACTGCTGGGCAAACCGCCGGGCGATCCGCAAATTCTGCTCCATCACCATACGGGGGCTGACACCGATTTTGGGGTCCACACGGTCAGAATAGTAGTCCAGCCGGAAGTCTTCAAAATTGCCCATTCCGCAGGTAAGGCTTTCCACCTCCCGCAGCTGCTCCTGCCGGCACAGCTCTTGCAGGCACACACACATCTGCTTGCCCACATAGCCCAAGTCACCGCAGTGAGGACAGTAAGGTGTTTCATCCAGAAAACCCGCAGGGAAATGCTCGGCAATCAAGGCATCCCACTCCCGCTGCAAAGCTTCGTTCACTTTCCGGGCCTGGGCCATCAGCTCCAGGCCGTTTTCCTTGGAGAAAGCACCCTGGACTGCCAGAGCCACATTCTGCTTCATATCCATATCGATCTGCCGCAGGCGGGGCACTTCCCGGTAGGCATGCTCCAAATTGGCATAGTAGCGGGAACGTTTATCTGTCTTTTCGTTTTCCAACCGCTGACGGGCGCGGGCAATGATCTCACCGTTATAAGGCATATTAATCCTCCTTCAGCACGCGGGCAATGTTTTCAAGCTCTGCCTGTCCCAGCTGGCCGGAACCGCCCTTGGGGGGTGTGCGCTTATCCCCTTCTTTTACCTGCTTGGCAGTATGGTAGCCGGTCTCGTGCCAGCGCTGTAAAATCTTGTTCATATAGGCCCAGCTCAGGCCGCCGGTATTCAGGCAGGTCCGTTCATAAGCAAGGGCTAAGGCATCCTCTGCAAAGCCCATTTCCAGCCAGGCATTGGCATACTTCCCCTCAGCCTGGGTCAGGCTTCTGCCCCGGATCTGCAAAATAGCCTTCAGCTTTTCCAGCTTGGTATCCATAATATTCTGCTTCTGGATAAAGGCTGCTGCCTCCTCCACCGTGTCGATGCCCTGCTCTGCCCAGGCATAAGCTTCCTTTTCAATGCTGTGCAGTGTGGGTAGTCGAAGGCGGCCCTTTTGCTTAGCTCTGTCACGGCAGTAGCAAACCAGCATAAAGATGACTTCTGTAGGCATTCCCAAATAGCGGATCATACCCAAGAGGATCTTCAGTTCCTCGGTGGTCAGGGTCTTTCCCAGGATCCGCTCCAATTCTCTGCGAAGAGAAATAAAATCGTTGTCCCGCTGGGCACCCAAAACATCCTCTTCCGTATACCGGGGCCGCTCTCCCATCACCACGGGAGTCCTTTCTTCCCGGTACAAGCCCATTTGCCGCAATGTCGCGCTGGCGCATTGGAGCCGGGACTGACTCATATGCAGCTCCTGGGCAGCAGAATCCATACTGTTGCCACACATTAAATACAAATACAGAAGCGCACCGTCCGGGCTGGCGGCACAGAGCAGCTTTTCCGCATCTATTTTCTCAATTTCTACCTTGGAAACACGCACGGCGCACTCCTCCTTTTACAAAGTTCGTCCATTATATCACAGTTTCGTCACAGACGCAACGGCTGAATCAGAAAAGTTTTCAACAATTCGTTGGCAATAAAAAAGAGGTGCCGAAGCACCTCTTTTTTATTGAATTGATTTATGCCCGCTTTTTCTTTGTTTCAAAGAACAGAAGCGCCGCGGCGGCAACCAAGCTGAATACCATCAGACTTACCCAAAGGGTCAGGTTGCTGTCGTCGCCGGTTTGGGGAATGTTGGGATTGTAAGCATTGCGGAATACGATCTGCTCCACCGGCTCTGTGCTGTTTGCCAGAGTGATCACCGGATCACCGGTCACAAGCTGACCATTTTCGTCCTTCACTTCCACGCTCACCCAGTAGACACTGCGGTCAAAGGTTACCAGCCTTGCTCTGACGGAAGTATCCTCCCGCACAACGAAGTAGTAAGTACCCGCCTGGGTGGCGTTGAAGGTAAAGGTAAACTTGCCGTCTTCACTGTTGTTGGTGGTAAAGGGCTGGGCGTTTTCTTCCACCCGGAAGCTCTGATCCGCCTGGTAAGCCAGGAAACGGAATTCCCCTTCCACCAGATTTCTGCCAGTCAGCTCCTTGGTGCCTTCGATTACCAGATCCGTGGGAGCAGGTGTATATGTGTTGACAAAATTCAGCGTGTCCGTGGTAGCATTTTCCACTGTGATAACTGTCTTGACGCCACCTTGGTCATCATCCATCACTGCTACGGTGATGTGGTAGACGGTTTCGTCACGGCTGACGCCCACAGGCAAGTTCTCTTCGCTCTCCATCAGCACATAGTAATAGGTGTTGCCCACATCCTCCGGACCGTAGGTCATGACCATGCAGAATCTGTGACCAACCGTTGCTGCATCCACAGTATCGTGTTCCCAGAGATCGCCTGCCGTATAGGCAAAGGAGCTGTCTGCTTTATACAGATTAAAGGTAAACACATCCGTATCCAGCCATTCACGACCAACCAGCTTCTTCTCACCGGACAGCTCAATGGTATCGGTGCCGGTGACCTGATAGATGTTGGTGAACTGGATGGAATCCTGGGGAACGCCGTTACCGTCATAGATGTTCACGATGGTGTGGAGCTGGCCCTTCAGATCGTCGATCACTTCCACATGGACCCGGAACTCGGTGGTATCATAGGTGATTCCGTTGATAGTCTGACCGGCATTTGCTTCCTTGACGATGAAATACTGATCTTCGTCGGTTTCAAAGTCGATCTTGGTGAACTTGAACGCACCACCTGCTTCATTGGAAACAGTTTCCTTCAGGCTGCCCAAAGTCCAGTTTGCATTGGACTTATACAATTCGAACTGGAATTCATCGCCTTCCAGGGTGTTATTGATCTTGCCGGTCAGTTCCTTGTCACCGGTGAATTCCACAGAGGTGGGCTTGGGGGTGTACTTATTGTTGAATACCAGGCCGTTTGCAGCTTCGCCATTCTTTTCATAATCCACATCTGTCACCAGACTGCCCCGGCCGTTGTCGGTAACTGTCACCGTGACGGTGTACTTGCTTCCATCGTAGGTGATGCCAAAGGTTTCACCCTGTGCCTGCTTTTCTGTCACTTCATAGACGTATACGCCCTCTTCCCGGTAAATATACTCGGGGAATGTGAAATGGCCGTCCAGGAAGTTCTTTACTTCGTAGGTAGCGGGGTCTAAGTAGTTGTTGCCGTCTCTGGACACTTCCTTCAGCACGAAGGTAAACTCGTCGTTAAGCAGAGGTCTGCCGGTGAGCACCTTATTGCCGCTGATTGTCAGATGTACCGGCTGGGCGGTGTAGGTATTATTGATCGTCAGTGTGCTGCCGGGTGCATTTTCAAGGACATAGGTAGCATCCAGCTTGCCGTTGCCGTCATCGGTCACCGTCACAAGCATGGTGTAGGGGGTCTTGTCGGTGGTAATGCCTGCGCCATCCTGACTGGTTTCGGTAATGGTGAACCGGTAAGTGCCCACAGCGTTAAATTCCAGCTTGTTGTCGAAGGTCACATTCCCCTGTGCATCGTTGCTGCCGTTAAGTACAACACCGTTGCCCTCCAGCCGGAAGGTGAAGGTGCGGCTGCCGGGAGCTTCCCCGTTGACAGTTTTCTTCACGAAGTCCACAGCAAGAGTGGCCTTCTGGGGAGTATAGATGTTTTCAAAGCTGGTTCTCACAGAGGTGGTGGGCTGAGCAGGCTGCTCTGTGCCTTCGTAGATGATAGCAGAGATCGTGCCGTCGCCGTTATCCAGGACCTTAACAGTCAGCAAAACTTCCTTTGCAGAGTACTCCCAGCCTGCGGGAATGGTGGCAGGATGGACTTCCTTCAGGGTGTAGGTGTAGACCTGACCCACATCTGCAGCGGTGTAGTTGAGGGCAAATCTTGCAAAGCCGCGCTCGGTGGTGGTAAGAGTGCTGCCAACCAGCTGGCCGTTTGCGTCGTAGATGCCGAATTCATAGCCTGCCGGGTGCTTGGGGGCGCCGCCATTGTTCTGAATGGTCTTGTTCACATCCACAGTCACCGTAGCGGTGCCGGTGGTGGAGTAGGTGTTTGTGAAATTGGCGGTAACATCCCAGCCGCTTTCCGCATTGCCGGTTACGATCGTGGTATCGGGACGGTCGGACTTCACTTCGATAATTTCCAGCCTGCCGTCCATCGTGGCATCGCCAACCACCACATAGAAGGAGTGGACAGTCTTATCGTAGGAAATGCCCAGCGTATTTTGAGGCTCAACCTCCACGATCCGGTAGTAGTTGACACCTGCGGAGGTGTAGGGATCGCCGTCAAAGATATGGTCAAAGGTGAAAGTCTTGTTGGTGCTGGTAGCGTACTGGCTTTCGCCCAATTTCTCCCAGGCATCCGGGCCTATGAGCTTCTCAAGCTTGAACTCGAAGCTGTCGTTTGCGTCCCAGTCACGGCCAGTTAAGGTCTTTGTGCCGGAAACGCTGATATTGATGGGATAAACTTCCGCGGGTGTATACACATTGGTAACAACTACGGTGGCGGTGTAGTTCTCCTCGATCTGCACTCTGCCGTCCCCTGCCACGCCGTTATCCATAAAGTAAGGCGTAAAGCCATCGTCGGGACTCAGTTCCTCTACCCGTACACCGGTTCCTTCGGGAAGGTCAAAGATCTCCAGACTTTCGTTGTTGTGCAGGTATACAACGAATCTGTCGCCTATTGTGGTCACCTTATCGATGGTGCCGTTTGAGTGAGCTGCCCGGAATTCGGCATTCTCCACGCCGTCGCCGGTAAGGATCACAGCAATGCAAAATTCCTTATCCGCGGGGATCTGATAGTCGTTGCCCAGAGGATGTACAATCTCCTTGGTAATGGTCAGATTGCCGGTGCCGCGGGCCTCGTTGGTCACACGGATGTGGGCCATGTTGCCTTCTGTGATGGTCACATCGCCAAGATCAGAAACGCCCTCATAACGGGGAATATAATAAAGGGTGTTCTGTTCTTCCGCGCTGATCACATGGCCGGCAGTCATGCCGCCAATGTACAGCGTATAGCCGGGACGAAGGGCAACGGATGCAGCTCCGTTTGTGAACTTCACTTCGGTTTCGGTCTCGTTGCCGTCAGCATCTACCATAAGTGCCGGATAGGTGTTGTTATCCGGTTCGGAATGGTTTTCCAGCAGGAAGAGGAACGCCTGCTCCACATCGCTATCGGGATCTGCCATTTCCTTGGTAAGCTTCAGGCCGGTCTCGGGCTTGACGATCAGCTTGCCGTTGTTGCCCAGAGATGCGCCCACATAGAACTGATAGCCCGCATCGTCAACAGAGTGATTCTGGGTATCCACAAAGGGAACAACCGCCTGCGGCAGGGTCTGGGTCAAGTTTTTGGAGGGATCTGCAGCGGAAAGACCGCCCTTATAAACAGTGTAGCCGTCCAAATTGGTGTGAACGTCGCCCTTAGGCACATACCAGCTGTTGTCGCTTGCCTGCTTGGCAGTTGCCAGAACAGGAGCAGAGATAGCCCGGTACAGTGAGCGGGTCGTCAAGGAAGTGCCGTCTTTTACATAAATAGTGTACTTGCGGTACATAGCGCCGGTGGGCTGACTTGCACCGGTGTAAAGTGTGCCGTTTTGGTCGGCATACACAGGCGCGTCTTCCAGATAGTAATACTTATCGTTCTGCCGGGAGGGATTGAAATACGCGTATGTATTGTTGGTGCCGTAGCCGGTGAGATTGTCGTGATCCCACTTGTTGGTGAAGAAATAGACAGAGCCGTCAGTTCCTACGTGGTGGGGCTCAGACAGATATTCACTGCCTAAGTATTCCTTCATGTTGTAGAGGTTCAGATGCTTATCAAGTGCCACCTCGTAAACCAGTCGAATGGGCTTTTCTGCGCCGCTGACGGTCAGGTCTGACAGATTGCCGCTTTCATCCAGCTCCACATTGTAGGTCAGGGTGGGAATCAGGGCTGCAGGCACAGCAAAGGTCATGATCTCGTCACCGCTCTGGATATTCTTGCGGATCTGCACGGTGGCGTACATCATATCGGACTTGGTAACGCCGTGGGCCTCGTCCACTTCGCCCAGATAGCCGTAGGACTTAATGGTGAAGACAGGGTCGGTGTCCTCATCGCCAGTGGGCGCGGGCAGCACAGTGGTGCCTTGGTTGTAGAAGCCTAAGAACTTGCCTTCGGCATTGGCATACCAGCCGATGTAGTTGGAGAAGTCGTTGGGGCCGTTGTAGTAGAGCTGGCCGTTCTGGTAGGCCAGAGCGATCAGAGCCTCCGCCACATCAATGCTCTCAATGCCCAGACGGGTCTGCACAGCGGCAACCATCTCCCGTCCCAGTGCAGAAGGCGCAGTGGGTGTGCCAAGAGCACCGCCACCGGGAACGAAGTTGCTGGAAAGGTCCGCGCCGGAGAACAAATGGTCGCCGATCAGGATGCCTTTTACATCGGTGATGGACATTCCGTGGCCGATCCGGTCCACAAAGGATACATAGCCGGAGAGGTCTTCGCTTTCAGCGATCAGGGTGGGGAAATAGCCGGACTGGATCTGAATACTGTCCACGATGTCCTCAAAAGCGCCCTTCAGAGCCTCTGCCAGGTCATTGCCCTCTGCCTTGAAGTACTTATCCACATAGTTTTTATCCAGTTCCGTAGCGATCTTGGTCACTTCTACGGCAGGAATCTGGAAGATGAAGGCCCAGTAGGCACTCTGCACGGTGATCTCATCACCCACATCGGCTGCATTGTACTGCGCCCAGAAGTTATTGATGGCAGTGGAGGAATTGGCGGGATCCAGCACACTGGTGGCGTTGCTGTCATCGCCAACACCCAGGCCCAGCGTATAGAACAAAGGCTCGGTGCCGTACTTTTCCTCGATCTGGTGTCTGGCATAGGCCAGGGTCAGTTGGGTAGTGAAGCTGAGGCCGGCGCTGGTGTCACTGCCGTCACCGAAGTCAGAATTGCCGGGATTGGTGAAGTTGGAAGAGCCCTCTGTAGGAGCGCCGTCACTCATCAGCACCACAACAGGCTTGCGGCGCAGCAGACCGGCAGAAGGATCGGTAACCGTTACAGAGTTGCTGTCAGCCAGGAACTGATCCACAGCGCTCTTCACACCGCTCTGCATATAGGTGGCACCGGATACAGACTCGCTCCGGGCTGCGGGCTTGGTGGTGCTGTTTTCATACACCACATCAGGATCGGTGCCGATAGACTCGCCGTTTCTGGTGCTGTAGTTCAGATACTCCCCATCAGCGGCGGTCTCGTACCGGCCCAGGGGCAGCATAGTGATGGCATCGGAATTATACAGGATCACGCTGACCCGGTTATACTTATTGGCCTCCAGCAGGGCAGCGATGCTTTCGTTGGCGGCTTCCACAAGGTCTTCCGCCACATTGTTTCTGCTTGCGTCCATAGAGCCACTGACGTCCAGGATCAGCACAGAGTCTGTAGGCACATGGGACATACCCACAATGCTCATATTTGCAGCCATGGTGGAAAGAGCCACAAGGAAGCCATCGCTATCATCCTTGGTGATGCCGGTGCCTGCAAAGGCATTGTCAACAAGTACAGACTTGTCAAGCCAAACACCACCTGCATTTTGGGTGTTCAGTTCGCCGTTTAAGGCAAAGTAGTCCTTATACCCATCCAGGGTAGAAGGGTCTGCTATCTGGGTGATAATATCCTCTGTTTCGATCACAGCAGATACCTTCATCCCGGTCAGCGGGAGCATAGTCAGCAGCATGGCAAGCACAAGCAGTAGGCTTGTCAGTCTGCCGGTTAAGGGTTTCTTATATGTCATAGGACATTCCTCCTTTCATTTACTGGGCGAGTGCGAAAAGGGCGTAGGTTACACCGAAAAGCCCTCCGTTTTTCAGGTCAGCCGGAGTGTTCTCCGTTGCAAGGAACGTAGCATTTACAAGGTCCAGTTTTACAGTTTAAATATATCATAAAATTATCCTTATTGTCTACTTTTTTATCGTGATTTTTTCTGCATCAATTCTACAAAATTTCAGAAAAAACTTTGTAAGAATAATGCAATTTTTTGCCCGGATGCGGCTTTTCCGCATCCGGGCAAATGTTCATTTTGTTATAGGCGTATACTTGCAGATGAGCACATATCGGGTGGTGACCTTTTCCTGGGAGCAGGTGGATAAAATCATCAGTTTATCCTCTTTCTCCAGGGAAATTCCTGAATCAAAGGTAGAATTTTGCAGGGTATTCTGCAAGAAGGTCTCATAGGCCACCGGATCGGGGTTGGGGTCATAAAGAATTTCCTGCTCATCCACGATCCTTCCCGCCACCGCTTCCACCAAATAGTCCCCCTCCGGGGTCAGGTAAAGAAGGGTCTTGTGGGCTTCATAGTAGGCCTGGTCCTTATACTTCACCAAAGAGCCAAACATTCGGTCTGTTTTCATATTGTGTCCGTAGATAATATAGTTCTTGTCTTCTCCCGGTTCCCGGTTGCGAAAATCCACAAACAGGGTGCCGCTGACCAAGTATTTACCGTTTAAGTCCCTACGTAAGTACTTGCTGTTATTTTTGGCCTGAACCACAGGATAGTGGATGTAGGTATCCTCACAGTAGAGCCAGCCCACCACATCCTTGTTGATTCCCTTCAGCGCATCAAAATCCACCACCAGCGCAGGATGCCGGGTTTCCGGCTCTGCCGGTCCGGGGGCATCCTCTGCCTGGGTAGGTTCTTGGGTGGGAAGGATAGTCACATATTGGGTCTGCAGCTGCTGATAGGTCTTTTCCACCTGCCGGTTTTCCCATAGAATTTTAATCGCATTGTAGGCCGAAACGCCAAACACCAGCGCCAACACTATGAAAACGCCAATGACAATCTTTTTCCGCATCCTTCTCCCCCCTTTTTCTGCATTATAGCACAGGCAAGGGGTTTTGTCTATGAAAACAGTGCACTGATGGGCGCAAAGGTGTAGCCCATTTCCTTGTAGCGGGTCAGAAGCTCGTCTAAAATTTCCGCATTTGTTTTGGAGGTGCTGTGCAAAAGGAGCACCGCGCCATTGTGGATCCGGGGCAGGAGCTTACTGAAGGCATACTCCTTTGTGGGCTGCTTGTTATTATCCCAGTCTGCATAGGCAAGGCTCCAAAACACCGTTTTATACCCCATAGACTGGGCCATTTCCAGATTCTTCTGACTGTAAAGGCCCTGGGGCGGTCGGTAGTATTTTGGTAGCTCCTTGCCGGTAATTTCCCGGAACAGATCCTCCAGATCCGTCAGCTCCTTGGCAAAATCTGCCCCATCCTTCTTCTGCATATCCGGGTGGTGCATTGTATGATTGCCCACGATATGCCCTTCGTCTGCCATTCGGCGAACCAGGTCCTTATTCTTTTCCATATAGTTTCCCACCAGGAAGAAAGCCGCCGGTATCTGATGTTTTTTCAGAACATCCAGGATCTTCCCGGTGTTGCCGTTTTCATAGCCTGCATCAAAGGTCAGATACAACACCTTTTGGGAGCTATCCCCTATGTAGGCCGCATCTAACTTTCGCAGCTGCTCTGCCCCATCAGGCCCCTGTGGTGCTTGTCCCTCTGTACCAAAGTGAAGTCCCCAGGAAGCTGTCTGCAAAGCCGGCTCCCGGTCAAAAGGCACCAAAAGTACCGTCAGCAGGCAAGCAACCGCCAAGGCGTAAAACCAAACTTTCTTTTTCATATACTCCCCCCTCATTAGGCAGTATATGACAAGCAAGGATTTGTATGCCCAATAAAAAAGAGGTGCCGATGCACCTCTTTTCAGAGTGTCAAAAAAGCCGCCAACCGTCAAACAGCCGGATAAAGTGATGATTTTTAACAAAGCCTTCCCCCTGGGGGGAAGGTGGCAAAAATCTCTGATTTTTGACGGATGAGGGGTTAAAAAAGCTTGCTACGCAAGGCTTTTTGACTTACTGCGCAACTCGCCCTCTACCGTACCACCTGTACGCCGACGAGTGCGAGTTGCTTGTCTTGGCGG
>JAZQLG010000035.1:0-13638 GCA_045542575.1 Faecousia sp. | reverse complement strand
ACGCCCCGCTCGTAGTCAATAAGACCCAAGTTGGTGCAAAGATCCACATGGTGCTTGGGCTCAAAATCAAAGCTGGGCTTTTCGCCAATGTAGCGAAGGGGCTCGTTGTTTTCCTTGCCGCCGGGGAGCAGATCGCCGTCGGGCAGGTTGGGAAGGCTCAGCATCAGGGTGCGGAATTGCACCTGCAGGTCCTTCAGCTCCTGAGAATCTGCCGCGATCGCATCGTCCAAACGGACACTTTCCTGGGAATTGGCTGCGATCTGGGCATCGATGGCAGAGGTGTCCTCGCCCTTTCTTTCGGCACCCTTCTTCTGACCGAAGAGCTTGCCGTTTTCCTTGCTCAGCTTGTTCTTCTCGGCGGTTTTGGTTTCCGTAGCGGTTTTCAGCGCCCGGATCTTGCCGTCCATCTCCAAAATTTGGTCCACTACGGCATCGCAGTCCACTTCCTTGGCCCGCAGACCGGCTTTGACTGCCGCAGGATCCTCTTTAATGCGTTTGATGTCTAACATTTTCTAACTCCCTTACTTTTTCAGTTGCATCAGGGCATCCAGAAGATTCTGCAGATCTTCCTGCCCGTAAAATTCCAATTCAAAGCGGCCTTTGCGTTTGCCGTTGATGATCTTCACCCCACGGCCCAGGTGCTTGCTAAGGCTTTTCTCGCACTCAGCTACATAATCTACCTTCAGGGTGGGTGCAGGCTGGGGCGCAGGCTCCTTGCCTAAATTCTTGCACATCAGCTCTGCTTGCCGCACGGAAAGGCCTAAAGCTGCGATTTTCTGCGCCGCATCCACCTGTGCCTTTTCGGTTTTCAGCACCAAAACGGCGCGGGCATGACCGGCAGAGAGCTTTCCGGCGCGGACCATTTCCAGCACCTCCGGGGCAAGACCCAAAAGACGAAGGGCATTTGCCACAGCCGGGCGGGATTTTCCCACCTTGGCGGCGGCTTCCTCCTGGGTCAGGCCGAATTCACCCATCAGCCGTTGGTAGCCTAAGGCTTCTTCCACAGGGTTTAAGTCCTGGCGCTGCAGATTTTCGATCAGGGCCAGCACCATGGTTTTCTTGTCGTCGGCTTCCATAATGACTGCCGGGACCTCGGAAAGTCCGGCCATCCGGGCCGCCCGCCAGCGGCGTTCGCCGGCAATGATCTGATAATACCCGCTTGTGCCCAGGCTGCGAACGGTCAGAGGCTGTACGATGCCATGCTCCGCAATGGATGCGGCCAATGCTGACAGCTCCTCCTCGTCAAAATCCTGCCGGGGCTGGTCTGGGTTAGGTTCTACCTTATGAATGGGCAAAAGCTGATAGGGGCTTTTGCTTGTGGGTTCTTCATACAGATCACCCATCAAGGCGCCCAGGCCCTTGCCTAAGCCTTTGTTTCCAGCCATAGCTTCCTCCTCTTACAGTTTTTTGATGATTTCTTCTGCCATTGCCCGGTAGGCCACCGCGCCCCGGCTCATTTTGTCATAAGCCGTGACAGGCAGGCCGTGGCTGGGGGCTTCCGCCAGCCGGACATTTCTTGGGATCACCGGCCCGAATACTTTTCCGGGGAAATGGCGGCGCACCTCTTGGGCCACCTGGGTGGAGAAATTGGTTCTTCCGTCAAACATAGTCAGCGCCACACCAAAGATCTCCAGTTGAGGGTTGATCCGCTTTTTCACCATACGCAGGGTGGTCAGCAGATCAGAAAGACCTTCCAGGGCGTAATATTCGCACTGCACAGGCACTAAGATCCCCTCTGCGGCGGCAAGGCCGTTCAGGGTCAGCATCTTCAGAGAGGGCGGGCAGTCGATGAAGATCACATCGTATTGGTCCTTTACCTGGGCCAAGGCGTTTTTCAGCCGGAAGTTGGCGTCGGGGAAGCCGATCAGCTCCACAGCCGCACCGGCCAGGTCTGCCGTGGAAGGCAGCACATCGCCGAACTTGGTTTTGCAGATGGCTTCCTGGGTGGCAAGCTCATTTACCACCACATCGTAAACACTGTAGTGAAGCTTCCGCTTGTCCAGCCCTAAGCCGGAGGTGGCGTTGGCCTGTGGGTCAAAGTCGCAAAGGAGAACCCGCTTGCCTGCCTCGGTCAGCGCGGCGGAAATATTCACAGCGGTAGTGGTTTTGCCCACGCCACCTTTTTGGTTAACAACAGCTATAATTTTACCCATACGGTTCTCCTTTCATAAGTATGTACATTGTTTCACGTGAAACATCACACATAGTCCCTTTGTCCTCTATTCTCTTTTATCTCTTATCTATCATTTAATTGCCGCAGAGCCAATAAGATGGTCTATTAGATAAAAGACAATCGATAATTCGGTGTTTCACGTGAAACATTCAGAAGGGCATAAACAAACCGTACTGCCACTGCAGGATCAGAAGCAGAATGGCAACGATCAGCAGAAGCAGCGTGATAAACCAAAGACGACCGGCCACCTTCAGCTGGTGGCGCAGGCTGTCCAGCAACTCTTCGTTGCTGAGCTGCTTGGCTTTCCGGCTCTTTTTCGCCGGTACCGGTGCCGGACGGCTGGGAAGGACGATGGGCTGACCGGGCTTTACCGGGTATTCCTCCATCGTATCCAGGCAGGATCTGCAAAAGATCTTATTATCTGCCGTTTCTTTTCCGCAACGCAAACAGTACATTCCCATGCCTCCTTTTTCGCGAGCCTATACCTTTGTCTATTGTACAACAAAAATTTCCATTCGTAAAGAGTGTTGACAAAAATATTTGTGCCAAATCTTTACAAAAAAGTCACAAAACCACACTTGACAATCATATGACCATATGATACAATCAAATCACCGGAAAGGAGGCGGTTAATTTGGAATGGAAAATACCCGGCACGGTGCTGATGTGTCCGAAAGCGGATGCCACAGCTCTGCAGGGCAGACTGGAAGGTATGTTTTTAGGCGGGGATATTGCACTTTCCCAGGTGGTGGCGATCTCCGGGCTGGAGGCCCACACCATTCAGAACTGGGTGAAGCGGGGCTTTCTTTCCCCACCGAAGAATAAGCGCTACACCTTGTCCCAGCTTTGCAGGCTGCTGCTGATCCACGCCTTACAGGGCAGTATGTCTTTGGATAAGATCTGCGCCCTTTTGGGCTATGTGAATGGACGGCTGGATGATGAACAGGATGACATTATTGGGGACGCAACCCTTTATTTCCTGTTTGTCCGCCTGGCGGCAGAAGCAGATACACTGCTGCGCTCAGCCGACAGGGCAAAGCTTTTGGAGCAGATGATGGAAACCTACGAGCCTGCCCGACCGGAGGAAAAACAGCGTGTAAAAAATGCCCTTGGCATTATGCTGACGGCCTATCTGGCTGCCTGCATGCAGCAAAAAGCGGAGCAAACGCTCCATACATTATTAAATAAGGAGAATGAAAATGGCATTTGACGGATCTTATCGCTGGTCTCCCCAAAACAACAAGTGGGAACCGGCAGACTTCAAAAAATACGGCAAGTATATCTTAATTGGTGTGCTGGCTCTGGTGGTGCTGATCGGCGCACTCACCTGCTTCTACACTGTGGACGAAAAGCAGCAGGCGGTGGTAACCACCTTTGGCAAGGTCACCGATGTGACCCAGGCCGGTGTCCACTTTAAGCTGCCCTTTGGCATCCAGCAGGCCCATCTGGTGGATGTAAATGTGTTCCAGAAGCTGGAGCTGGGCTACCGCACCAACGCAAACGGCTCCTCCACCTCTGTAGAGAGCGAAAGCTCAATGATCACCGGCGACTATAACATTGTAAATGTGGATTTCTTCGTGGAATACAAGATCTCCGACCCTGTAAAGTACCTGTATGCTTCTGAGGCACCCAAGGAGGTGCTGCGAAACCTGATCCAGAGCCAGGTCCGGAATGTGGTAGGCTCCTCTACGGTGGATGCCACCCTGACCGATGGCAAGGCAGGTATTCAGGCCCAGGTAAAGAACCTGGTGGCCCAGATCCTCCAGGAATATGACATCGGCCTGGTGCTGGTGGATGTGCGTATCCAGGATGCAGAGCCTCCCACGAAGGAGGTTACCGAGGCCTTCAAGGCGGTGGAGACCGCCAAGCAGCGGGCTGAGACGATTATCAACGAGGCAAAGGCCTATCAGAATGCCAAGCTGCCGGAAGCCCAGGCAACGGCGGATAAGCTGATCCAAAACGCCCAGTATCTGAAGCAGAAGCGGATCAACGAGGCTGTTCAGCAGGTGGCTATGTTTGAGGCAATGTACAAAGAATATGCTCTGAACCCCTCTATTACCCGCTCCCGTATGTACTATGAAGCCCTTTCCGAAATTTTGCCCGGTGTGAAGGTCTATGTGAACACCGGCTCCGGCTCCAACACGCAGATGATCCTGCCTTTGGAGCAGTTGGTTGGAGGTAACTGATATGAAAAAATGGATTTTAATCGCCGCAGCCGCTTTGCTGGTTGTGATTTTGGCAGCAAGCTCCCTGTATGTGGTCAAGGAGGACCAGTATGCTGCCGTTACCCGGTTTTCCAAGATCATCCATGTGGAAGATCAGCCCGGCCTTCACTTCAAGGTCCCCTTTGTGGACGGCGTGAAGTACTTTTCCAAGGCCGTACAGCTTTATGACATCCCCCCTTCTGAGGTCTACACCTCCGATCAGCAGAATATGAATGTGGACTGCTATGTGCTGTGGAGGATCGAAGACCCCATTACCTTCTACCAGCGCTTGGAAACCGACGCGGAAGCAGAGGGCAGGCTGGATACCATGACCTACACCGCCCTGAAAAACGCCCTGGGCAGTCTGACCCAGGCAGATATCATCAATATGGAAGACGGTGCCAAGCGGAACGAAATTTATGAAGGCATTGCGGAATCTGTGGCAAAGCAGGCCAAGGACATCGGCATCAATGTGCTGGATGTGAAGATCAAGCGCATCGACCTGCCCGAATCCAACCTGAACGCGGTGTACACCCGTATGATCTCCCAGAGAAACCAGATGTCTGAGAAATTTACCGCCGACGGCAACCTGGAGGCCAGCATTATCCGCAACGAGGTGGATAAGCAGGTGAATATCACCATTTCCAACGCGGAAGCCCAGGCGGCCCAGCTTACGGCTGAGGGCGAAGCAGAATATATGCGTCTGCTGGCAGAGGCCTACAACACCAAGGACAAAAAGGAATTCTATGAATTCATCTTGGCCCTGGATGCCCTGAAGGCAAGCCTTACCGGCGACCAAAAGACGGTGATCCTGGACAGCAATTCCCTGCTGGCACAGATCCTGATGGGACAATAAGAAAAAGGCACGCTTCGGCGTGCCTTTTTCAATGGACAATTGAAAATGGACAATTGACAATGAAGGCGTGTCAGTAAGCCGGCTTACTGACATAATCATTATGCATTATGCATTGTGCATTATGCATTGTGCTTTATGCATTGTGCATTAGCTTACCACCCGTATCCGCTTGCGCAGGTCGGAAATTGCTCCCTTTTCCAGCCGGGAGACCTGGGCCTGGGAGATGCCCACCATTTGGGCCACCTCCATCTGGGTCTTTCCGTCGTAAAACCGCAGAGAAAGGATCTGCTTTTCCCTTGCGCCCAGGGCGCGGAAGGCATCCTGCAGGGCAATATGCTCCATCCAGGCCCCTTCTGTATTGCGGGTGTCTTTTACCTGATCCATAACTGTCAGCGGGTCGGCGCTGTCGCCGTAGACCGGGTCGTGAAGGCTTACCGGGGCACAGACCGCATCCAAAGCCCGGCTGACCTCCCGCTCCTCCAAGTCCAGGGCCTTTGCCACCTCCTCCAGGGCGGGCTCCCGGCCCAGCTCTGCCTGCATCTGCTCTTTGCACTGGAGCACCCGATAGGCCACATCCCGGATGGACCGGGAGACCCGGATGGGGGCGTTATCCCGCAGGTAGCGGCGCACCTCTCCTGCGATCATAGGCACGCCATAGGTGGAAAAACGCACATTTTTTGTGGGGTCGAAGTTGGAGATGGCCTTCATCAGGCCGATACAGCCCACCTGGAACAGGTCATCCGGGTTTTCACCCCGTTTTTCAAACCGCTGGATGACGGAAAGCACCAACCGAAGGTTTCCTTCGATCAGTTCCTGCCGGGCGTTTTCGTCACCGGCCTTCGCCAAAAGAAGCAAATCATCCATTTCTTCCTGGGATAACACCTTTAACCGGGCGGTATTCACACCGCAAAGTTCCACTTTTCCCTGCATAAGGAGCCTCCTGTATTTTTTGGTTTTAGTATCTCCTTTTGGCAGAAAAACATACGGCTGCGGTTTTTGTTGAAATTTCACAAAAAATAATAGGAGTGGGCTGCTGCCTTCACGGGTTTTTTCGGCTAATTTGAATATGACCCGAACTTTTACGGCAAAAATGTCCTTTTTTTGAGCGGAAAAACCGTGCGACATAATCCGTGGAATTTGAGCCGAAGATGGGATTATGCAAACCAATATGCACCTCTTTGGGCGGGGAAAAGTCTGTGAAATTCTGGAAAAAAGATAGGCACAACAAGAGTTTTCCCCACATTCCACAAGTTTTTCCACAGGGGGCGAAAAACGAGGGGATATACATTTAAGTTGACATAATAATGTTCGACAAAATAGAACTTTTTTCACTTTTTTTCGCCATAGATAAAATGAACAATTGGTTTTTTGGGCGATAAAAAAATCCTCTTGACAAGGCATTTTGGTGCCCGACAGGAGGAATTTTCATAATAAGCTGCAAAAATTTCAAAAAAGGTATTGATTTTCCCGAAAAGAAGGGATATAATGGGTAAACGCGTGAGCTATTTTACAAACAGGAGGTGTGAATATGCCCAACATTAAGTCCTCTAAGAAGGATGTTATCCGTTCCAAAGTTGCTTACGAGAAGAACAAGGCTAACAAGTCCGAGATGAAGACCGTACTGAAGAAGTACGAAGCTGCCCTGGAAGGCGGTGACCGCGCTGCTGCTGAAGTGGCCTACAAGGAAGCCGTTAAGATCGTTGACCAGGCTGTCATCAAGGGTATTCTGCACAAGAATACGGCTGCCCGCAAGAAGAGCAGCATGACCCTGCGGCTGAACAAGCTGGCCTGATTTCTCTGAAAATATCTCCTTCCGGTTTCTCGGAGGGAGTTTTTTCATTTTACAGGGGGGCGTGAAACCTGCCAACCGGCAAGTTTTAATGAACAATGCATAATTCATAATGCATAATAATTGTGTCGGCAAAGCCGACAGATATAAATACGTGTCAGTAAGCTTGCTTACTGACACTCCTTCATTGTGCATTGTGCATTATACATTGTCCATTCCGTGGTTGCGTGGGGTGGAAAAAGGTGCTATACTGATAAAAAAGACGCATAGGAGGTGGCGAAGTGGCAAATCTGAATGATCCCATAACCTTTTTGCAGGGCATTGGCCCGAAAAAGGCAAAGCTGTTTGAGAAGCTGGGCATTTATACCCTGCAAGACCTGATCTGTCATTTTCCCCGGGCCTATGAGGACCGGACCCGGGTGGGAAAGATCCGGGATCTGGAGCTGGATACCAACGGCAGCTTCCGGGCAACGGTGATCCACACAGGCAAAAGCCAGCATGTGCGCAAGGGCCTGGACATCGTGCGGGTAACGGTGACGGACGGCTTCCGGCGGCTGCCCCTTATTTTCTTCAATCAGAATTATTCCGCCGATGTGCTGAAATACGGCGAGACCTTCATTTTTTATGGGATGCTCCGGCAGGACCGGGGCGGTCAGTGTATGATCAATCCCATTTATGAGCACGAGGATGCGCCGCCGGTGCAGACCAGGCGGATCCTGCCGATCTATCCTCTGACGGCGGGGCTTACAAACAATGCTATGGCAAAGGCCATCTGGCAGGCTATGGCGGTTTGCGATGCCCCCACAGAAATCCTGCCCCCTTCTGTCCGGGCAGAATACGGCATTATGGACGCCCAGCGGGCGTATCAGGCCATTCACAGCCCCTCCTCCTGGGAGGAAGCGGAGCAGGCCAAAAAGCGGCTGGTATTTGAAGAATTTTTCCTTTTCTCCGCGGGGCTTTCCCTTGTGCGGGCAAAGCGGGCCACAAAGGCAGTACCTGCTTATAGGGAAACGGCATTGGAGCCTTTCCTGCAGGCTCTGCCCTTCACCCTGACCGGGGCCCAAAGCCGGGCCATCGGTGAAATTATGGAAGACCTGCGCTCCGGCAAGCCTATGAACCGGCTGGTCCAGGGAGATGTGGGCAGCGGCAAGACCATGGTTGCGGCGGCGGCCGCCTGGCTGGCAGTGAAAAACGGCAAGCAGGCTGCGGTAATGGCTCCCACGGAGATCCTGGCAGAGCAGCATTTTGAGGGCCTTAGCAAGCTTCTTGGGCCTTTGGGAATTCGGCTCTGCCTGCTTACCGGCTCTATGACCGCCAAGCAAAAGCGCCTGAGCCGGGAGGCTCTGGCCCAGGGGCAGGTGGATCTGGTGATCGGCACCCATGCCCTGCTGTCGGAAGCAACGGAATTTCAGAAGCTGGATATGGTGATCGCCGATGAGCAGCACCGTTTTGGCGTTGCCCAGCGGGCGGCCCTCAGCCAAAAAGGAAAAGATCCCCACATTTTGGTGATGTCCGCCACCCCCATTCCCCGGACCTTAGCCCTTTTGATGTACGGCGATCTGGATGTTTCCATCTTGGATGAGCTGCCCCCGGGCAGACAGCCGGTGGATACCTTCCTGGTGGACGAGGGCTACCGGGCCCGGCTCAACGGCTTTGTCCGCAAGCATGTGGATGCAGGCAACCAGGTGTTTGTGGTCTGCCCGGCGGTGGAGCTGGAGGAAGGCCAAAATATGAAGGCGGTGGAAGAATGGGCAAAGACCCTGCAAAAGACCGTTTTCCCCCATTATAGGGTGGCCCTTCTTCACGGACAGATGCGTGGCAGCGAAAAAGAGGCCATTATGCGGGACTTTTCCCAGAAAAAAGCAGATATTTTGGTGGCTACCACGGTGGTGGAGGTGGGCGTGGATGTGCCCAATGCCACCTTGATGGTGATCGAGGATGCGGACCGGTTTGGCCTTTCCCAGCTTCATCAGCTCCGGGGACGGGTCGGCCGGGGCAAGGATAAGAGCTATTGCGTCCTTTTCAGCCAAAACCAAAATGCCCAGACAAAGCAGCGGTTAAAGGCCTTCTGCAAGACAAATGACGGCTTTAAGATCGCGGAGGAGGACCTGCGGCTGCGGGGTCCCGGTGACTTCTTCGGCGCAAGGCAGTCGGGCCTGCCCGCCTTCCGGGTAGCAAACCTGGGGGGTGACCTGGAGACACTGAAGCAGGCCCAGCAGGCCTCCAAGGACTGGATCGAACAGCTTGGCACAGCGAACACCCCGGAAAGCCAGGCCCTTCGGGAGCGGATCGCCCAGCTCTTTGCCCGCAACGAAGGCACAATGAATTAAAAAACACCCTCGGGAGCACCTCCTTACAGAGTGCCCCGAGGGTGTGCTTTTTAATGGACGATGCTTCTGTCCGAAAAGGGTTAGTCCTCAAATTTGTATTTGGGATACACGCCGATCTTGCCGGGGGTGTGCTCCGGCAGCTGATACAGGTCGTGGCCCGGGAACTCGTTGCCCTCCACCAGGCAGGGGCCTTCGGGCGTCAGTGCCACATCCCAGCCCAAATAGCCCATTTGGGGGATCTCGCAGGCGGCCCGGGTCACCAGATCTACCACCTTATCCCAATCCGGGAATTGGAAGCCCTTGATGGTGGTGCCGGTCATAGGGTGGACTTCATAGAGGTTTTTCTGCTTGTCGATGGCCTTATCCAGCACAAGGCCGGTTTTTTCGTCCACCGGCACGACCATACCGCCGTTATTGAAGTTGTCCACATGGCGGCCAAAGTTGCCGATGCGGAAGCAGGTGCTTACCAGGTGGGCCTGTCCCTTATGGAAAATAGTGACGGCCCGGACGGTATTGATGGCGTGGGGATAGACGGCGCTGACAGCCGGATGCTGGATGATCAGCTCCTCCAAAATATAGGTGTCGCCCAGGCCCATAATGTGGGAAAGGCAGGCGTCCATACTTTCAAAGTCAGCGGTGTTCAGCTTTTCCACCCCTCTGCCGCAGGAGCCGATGGCGGGCTTGGCAATAAATACAGGGTGCTTTTCCAGGAAGGCCACCAGCTGCTCCCGGCTGCAGTCCTTTACGATTACAAAGTCCCGGTTCAGATAGGAAGCAAAGCGGGTGTTAAAGGACCGCTTATCATTAAAATAGTGGATATAGCTCTGGTCGTTGTACTTTTTCACCAGGGCGTCGTTCCGTCCCCGGGTCAGGTAGGTTTCCCGCTGCTCGTCGGTGAGGTTGTACATTTCAAACAGGTCGTAATCCATATAGCCGGCGCCGTACTTCACCGCACAGTCCTTCATATCCCGGAAGATAGCCAGCCGGGATTTGCCGGTCTTTTTATGGATGCCGTTGATCTTCTTCAGCATCACGCCGTAGTGCATTTTGAAAAGACGCTTGAAAATATAAACCAGGTTTTTCATATTATTCCTCCACGGATTTGCGCAGCTCTCCGGCCAGATGGAGCATATTCTGCAGATCGGCCTTGCAGACCTTCCGGTCGTAGGTGAGCAGACCGTTGATCTCCTCCTCCACATCGCAAAGCTGGGTCAAAATAGCGGCGCACAGGCCGCTTTTGGCAGCGGGTACGATCTTGTCCCGATACAGGCTTTCCAGATCGGAACGGAACCGGTCCAGGTCCTTGCAGTTGCGGTAGCCGTAGGACTTTTGGGGGCAGAACAGATGCTCCTCTACGCTGTAGCAGTAGCCGCCGCACTCACTGAGCACCAGGGGCTTTTCCCCGGCTTGAAGCTTCCGGAAGGAGCCAAAATAAATGTGCAGACTTTCCACATCGGTGCTTGGGCCCCGGAACCAGCCGGAGGTGGTGTCGATAAAGCGGCTGGCGTCCATCGTTTTCAGCCGTTCATAGGCAGCGTCGGCGCAGAACTGGCCCCAGCCCTCGTTGAAAATGGTCCAGTAGCAGATGGAGGGGTGGTTTTTCAGCTGGCTGACCGTTGCGTCCATACAGGCATAGAAGGCCTTTCGGGAGGCAAGCTTATTGTGGCTTCGCACATCGTTTTTCTGCTGGATGCCAACGGTGGGCAGCAGGGTGTCCCGGAAGAAGCTGTATTTACTATTATTCACCATATCCTGGAAAACAATCATACCCAGTCGGTCGCAGGCGTAGTAGAAGGCCTCCGGCTCCACCTTGATATGCTTGCGAAGGGTGTTGAAGCCCAGCTTCTTCATTTCCAGAATGTCCTGCTCGTAGCACTTTTCGCTGGCGGGGGTGTACAGGCCGTCAGGCCAGTAGCCCTGGTCCAGCACGCCGTGGAAGAAGTAGGGCTTTCCGTTCAGGCACAGCCTGGGAACGCCCCCCACCACCCGGGTGTCCAGGGTCCGCAGGGCAAAGTAGGAATGTATGGTGTCTTCCCCGCAGCACAGGCTGAAGGAGTAAAGCTTGGGGTTTTCCGGGGACCAGGCCTCCGGTGCTTCCGGCTGCAAAACCACCTTGCCGTCCACAATGGGAAGCTGTCTGCCTTCAAACAGGGCAGTGCCGTTCATGGCAGGGGTCAGGGTGAGGGTGGCCTGTTCCAGGGTCACCTCCATATGGATGTCCTCAATATGCTTTTCCGGCACACATTCCATCCAAACGGTCTGCCAGATGCCGGAAACAGGGGTGTACCACATACCGCCCCGCTTCAGTGTTTGCTTGCCATAGGGCTGGGATTTATCCCGCAGATCATCCTTTACACGGAGGGTCAGCGTCATTTCCCGGGCGCAGTCGTCGGTAATGTCAATGTAAAAGGCATTGTAGCCGCCGGTGTGCTTGCCCACGATCCGACCGTTGATGAAAACCTCCACCTGCTGGTCCACCGCGCCGAAGTGCAGCAGCAGCCGGCCCTTCAAAAAGCCATCGGGCAGGGTGATCTCTCTGCGGTAGAAAAGAAACTGGTCCTCTCCGTAGTGGGCATGGATGCCGGAAAGCAGACTTTCCGGGCAGAAGGGCACCAGAATCTTTTGGCTGTAGGACCGGGGGAACTGCTTGCCCTTTTTGGCGGCAAAGTCCCACTGTCCATTCAAATTCAGATAGCTTTCCCGGCGAAGCTGGGGCCGGGGATATTCCTGCCATACCTTTTCGCCCAGGCGTTCTCCCTGGACAGTATATAAATCACAAATTTTCACGCTCATTTTTCTTTCTTTCGCTCCCCAATATAGGCAAATCTACGCATCAGAAGGCCGTCCTTTTCTACCGTTTCCGTCCACATAGACAGCGGCCGGACCCAAAAGCCCTTTTCGCCGTAAAGGGCCCGGTAGAGGACCATTTTTTCCAGGGTCTCCGAGTGGGTCACGATGCCGATCAGCTCATATTCCCCACCCTTATAGTGGCGGTAAATGCCCGGCTTCAGGTTCTGTTCCATAGATAACACCTCTTTTTTCTTTCTATCCCTTAGAATAACATTTTCCGGGAAATATGTCAACCAAATGGTGCGCTCCGGGAAATAAGCAAATGTAGGTTTTTCCGGTTGAAAAAGGAAGGAAAAGGTGCTATACTATACAGGATATAAAATGGGAAAGTGGGGCGGTTTGGCGTTGGCAGTGGTTTTTGCCCTGATCGTGCTGTTTCCTGTGTGCAATCTTGTGTCCGGCCTGCCGGTTTTTGGCCTTCCTATGGCATATGCCGCCCTGGCGGCAGTGGCGGAGGAGTGCTTCTTCCGGGGCTTTGTGTTCACGGCCCTGAAAAAAAGAGGCCGATACCTGGCGGCGACCCTTTCTTCTGCCGCCTTTGCCCTTCTTCACTTGCTGAATTTGGCAAGCTACCCCATAGATTACACCCTTTTGCAGGTGGCGGCGGCTTTTTGCATAGGCCTTGCCCTTTGCGGCCTTCTTTGGAAGACCGGGAAGCTTTTGCCCTGCATCGCCTGCCATTTGCTCATCAATCTGACCGGGCATACCGCCCTTTCTCCCCTAAGCGTGGGGCTGACGATTTTTTGTATGTTCTTGTATGCCGGCTTCGGCCTGCTGCTGCTAAAAAATAAAGACGAGGTGCTGTTATGAGATTTTACATTGACCCGGGCACGGGCAGTATGTTGTTTACCATTCTGATCGGCGTGCTGGGTGCCGCTTTCTATTCTGCCCGGATGCTGTTCATCAAGCTGCGCTACCGCCTGGGCGGCGGCAAGGTGGAGGAGCTGGACAAGAAGATCCCGCTGGTGATCTTCTCCGACGGCAAGCAGTACTGGAAGGTGTTTCAGCCCATTTGCAAGGAGCTGAGCGACCGGGGACAGGAAGTGGTTTATTATACCATGTCCCAGGATGACCCTGCCCTCAGCGCAGAGCTCCCCGGAATGACTGCCGAATTTATCGGAGAGGACAACCGGGCCTTTACCAAGCTGAACTTTTTGAAGGCCAATGTGGTGTTTTCCACCACCCCGGGCCTGGATGTGTATCAGTGGAAGCGCTCCAAAAATGTGGATCACTATGTCCATATCTTCCATACAGCCGGTGAGGTAGCGCGCTACCGGATGTTTGGCATTGATTATTACGATGCCCTGATGATCGCCGGCGAGCATCAGCAGCGGGATATCCGCCAGCTGGAGCAGCTTCGGGGTCTACCGGCCAAGGAGCTGGTAACGGTGGGTATTCCTTTCATGGATGAGATAAGTCGGATCGTAGCCATGTCG
>JAZQLG010000034.1:0-3518 GCA_045542575.1 Faecousia sp. | reverse complement strand
GGTGGCAGGCTTCCCCTTTGATTTACTGCATTGTGGGGGAAACTTCGCCATCGCTTTGGTGCTCTTTGTGCCGCTGCGAAAGCTGCTGACACAGCTCTATCAAAAACTATAAAAAGTGCGGCTCTCGGAAGAGAGCCGCATATTTTCATATGGTATGGAGAAAATATTTCTTAGCCTGCCAGGATCTCTGCTTTGATGACGCCCTTGCTGTGGCGCAGGATCTGCAAGAATTCATCCAGGGAAACAGAGAGCTTGCTTGTTTCTGCGGAGATGGTAACAACGGCCGTGCCGCCGGTGGGCACAATGGAATTAATGGTGATAATATTGCAATTCAGTTCCGCAACGGAGATCAGCAGCCCTGAGAGGATGCCGGGAGCATCGTGCATTAATAGCTGGAAGGTGATAATGCGGCCTGCCATCATATTCTGGAAGGGCAGGACGGCATCCCGGTATTTATAGAAGGCACTGCGGCTGATGCCGGTCATTTGGGTGGCTTCGCCTACGGTGTTAGCTTCCCCGGCAGCCAGCAATCGCTTGGCCTCTGCAACCTTCAAAAAAACCTCCGGCAGAGCGGATGCTTCCACGATAAAATACTTGGTATCCTTTGCCATAGTGACCTCCTGTTCCGTTTGGTGCGTACATTGTGCTCTTATCATAGCACAAAATCTGGAAAATGCAAGCATTTTTCCACCGGTGGTGGAAAAATGTTTTGTAGGAGCGTACATAAGGGGGGGTGGCGCAGTAGTGACGGACCATAAAATGCGCAATATTTGGTGGGTGGCTGCCGCGTTGGCGGTGGCCCTTCTTTTGCGCTACGGCTTTGGGCTGATCACGCCCTTTCTTCTGGGTGGGGTCCTGGCGCTTTCGGCGGAGCCGGTTGCAAGGCGGCTGCAAAGAAAATGGAAGCTTCCCCGGAAGGCATCGGCGGCGATCTCTGTGGGCGTTAGTCTGTTTTTGAGCATTGCGGTGGTGTATGTCGGAGGGAGGCTGGCATTGCGGGGGCTTTCCCGGTTTGCCGGAAACCTTCCCGATCTGCAGGGAGGGCTGCAGTCTGTCCGGAACGGCCTTCACACCCTGGCAGATGCCGCTCCTCAGGGGGCGAGGGTCTATCTTCACAAAGCGGTGGAGGAGGGCTTTGCGGATGGACAGGCTTTATTGGGAAAGGTGGCAACCGTTGCCGCCGGATCTGTGGCGGCCTGGGTGGGGAAGCTCTCCCGGTGGGCGGTGCAGTTAGGCACGGCTATTTTGGCGGGCTTTATGCTTTCTGCCCGCCTGCCAAAGATCAAAAAGTGGGTCTACGCCAAGCTGCCCAACGCGCAAAGCGGTGTGCAGGCCCTGGCTTCCAGCAAAAAAGCCTTGGCAGGCTGGGCCTTGGCTCAGCTTAAGCTGATGGCCCTGTGCTATGGGGTGGTGTCTGTAGGTCTATATATAATAGGTATCAAAAACGGCTTTTTTATCGGGGCTTTGGTGGCACTGGTGGATGCGGTGCCCATGCTGGGAACAGGAACGGTGCTGCTGCCCTGGGCGCTGTTTCAGTTTTTACAGGGTCAGACCGGCAAAGGGGTGGGCCTATGCCTGCTGCTCCTTGTGTCCTTCCTTCTGCGGGCTTTTTTGGAGCCGCGGCTGGTGGGAAAACAGATCGGCTTAGATCCCTTGATGGCACTGGTTGCCATTTATTTGGGCTTCCAAATTTGGGGGATCTTCGGAATGCTTCTGTTTCCGGTGCTGGGCGCCGTGGGGAAAAATCTATGGACAGAATTGTTCAAAAATAATTTATAATTCCCCTATTGACTTTTTTAGCACTCTATTGTATAGTGTGCTTAGCACTCAGAGGCAAAGAGTGCTAAAACATAGAGGAGGCGGCTTATGGAACTGACTGAACGAAAGAAAAAGGTCCTGCAAAGCATTGTGGACTTATATATCCGCACTGCCGAGCCTGTAGGCTCCAAGGCCGTTACAGAGCTTCCTGATATGAACTATTCCTCTGCCACCATTCGAAATGAAATGGCAGAGCTGACCGCGATGGGCTATCTGGAGCAGCCCCACACCAGCGCGGGCCGTGTCCCTTCCGCGGCAGGCTACCGGCTGTATGTGGATGAGCTGATGCTGGATTACCGGCTGAGTATGGATGAGACCCGGTCCATCAATACCGCCATCGAGGAAAAGATGGAAAGGGTAGATAAGCTGGTGGAGCAGGTGGCAAAGCTTGTTTCCCAGGCCACAGACCTGCCTGCCATTTCCGTGGCCTCCCGGCAGACCGGAGTGACGGTCAATCGGTTTGAGCTGCTGCTCACCGGTCCCGGCAGTGTGGTGCTGGTGCTGCTGCTTTCCAACGAAGAGGTGGTAAACAAGCGGATCAAATTGCCGGTGGACCTGGAGGAAACGGACCTGAAGGTGCTGAGCGCTGTGCTGAACGCCGGAATGACCGACCTGCAGGCAGAGGAGATAGACCAAGCCCTTATGGAGCGGATGATGCGCTCCGCAGGCAAGGCTGCCGCCCTGGTCCCGGTGGTGGTGGATTTCACCGCCGATGCCCTTCGGAAGCAGGGTAGCACCAATATGGCAGTCGCCGGCCAGATGCGGCTTTTGGGCCACCCGGAGTACCGGGATGTGGATAAAGCCCAGAAGCTGATGACCAGCCTGGATGAAGATGCGCTTTCCAACCTCCCCGCAGTAATGCAGGGTGCCAACGGCACAAAGGTGCTGGTGGGCCCGGAAAATGTGGCCCAGGAGCTGAAGGACACCAGCGTGGTTATGACGAAGTTTGACATCGGTGACGGTATGCAGGGTATGATCGGTGTGGTCGGCCCTACCCGGATGGATTATGCAAAGGTCACCGCAAGACTTTCCTACTTTGCGGAAAGCCTTTCCAAGATGTTCGCAAAGCCCGAGCAGGCCCAATTGCCTGAAGGTAAAAAAGAATAAGGAGGCCCGGTTGTGGCAAAGAAGGAAAAGAAAGTGGAAGAAACCCCGGTAGAGGAAACCCCGGTGGAAGCAGTCCCGGAAACAAACTGGGAAGAAAAGTTTAACGAAGAACACGATAGCTACCTGCGTTTAGCGGCAGATTACGATAATTTCCGCAAGCGCAGCGCCAAGGAAAAGGAAACCCTTTACGCCGCCGGCAAGGCTGACGCAGTGGAAAAGCTCCTGCCTGTCTATGACAACCTGGAGCGGGCTTTAAACCAGGCTACCACCGATGAAGCCTACAAAAAGGGCGTGGAAATGACCATGACCCAGCTGATTGGGATCCTGAACGGCCTGGGCGTGGAGATCTTCGGTGAAACAGGAGAAGTCTTTGACCCCAACATCCACAACGCTGTGATGCACACCGAGGATGAAAGCTTAGGGGAAAATGTGATCAGCCAGGTGTTCCAGAAGGGCTTTAAGCTGGGCGAAAAGATCGTCCGCTTCGCCATGGTGCAAGTGGCAAACTAATTTTTATATACTATTTCTTATAGGAGGAAATTTATTATGGGTAAAATTATTGGTATTGACTTGGGTACAACCAACTCTTGTGT
>JAZQLG010000033.1:0-3734 GCA_045542575.1 Faecousia sp. | reverse complement strand
GGGTATGCCACCCTGGTAGTGGGCATAGGCCAGGTTTGCACCCGGATCTTCTCTCCCTCCTTAGGCAAGCGGGTAATTTGGACCCGGTGACGGATCACCGCCCAGAACATTTGCTTTTGGGCCATAGTATCCCAATCGCAGGACAGCTCCTTGCAGTGCTCCCCCGCCACATCCTGGGCAAGATACAGAAGAGACGACAGCTTTAGATTGCCATAGCAATCGGTCATCGTGCCGTAGATCTCATAAATTCTTTCCAATCCGCCTTCCATAGTTCCCTCACTTTACAATGGACACAGTAACTTCTACTTCTTTCTTTTCGCTGACCCGGTAAAGGGTTACATTTACCCTCTCACCGTTTTGGCAGGCAAGCAGCACATCCTGCAGCTGCTGAGCAGTTTGAACAGTGCTTCCCTTTACGGTCTGCAGGATATCTCCTTCCCGGATACCGGCGGTCCTTGTGTTTTCTCCCACAGAGGTCACCAATGGGCCCATAGGAATGTCATAATACTCATTGCAAATGCCGCTGACGAACACATACCAGATATCCAGCTCCGGCACTTCCACACCCACATTCATCTTTGCGTAGGAGTAGACCCCCGCTCCGTCTGTGGGCGTTTCAAAGGATACCGGGGCAAGCTTATTGTTACTGTCCCCATTCAGTTCCCGGAACAACCGCACGTTCATAAGCCCCAGGGCCGTCACCACGCCGGAAAGGAAGATCACCACCATCAAAAGCACGGCGATCACGCCCCGGTAGCTTCTGCCCGATTGGGTCACACCGGTTTCATAGGTGGAAGGTATTTCTTCCGGTTGTTTTTTCATTTCCATAAAAACCTCACGCGCAGGGCAAAGTGAAGGTAAATTCCGTGGTATCCCCTGCGCTGGATACCCGGATATTCTCCCCGTGAGAGCATACAATGGTTTTAACAATGTAAAGACCCAATCCCCAGCCATCCTTGTCGGTGCGGCTCTTGTCGGTCTTGTGGAACCGCTCGAACACCAAAGGCAGCTCCTCCGGGGGAATGGGATTGCCGGTATTGGAAACGGATACATAGATCTTTTCCGGGGTCTGCCGGATCTGTACACCCAGCCGACCACCCACCTGGCAAAACTTCACTGCATTATCAATTAAATTATAGATGACCTGGGTGATGCTGTCCTGATTGGCCCGGGTATGGACCGGATGATCCGGAAAGTTTACCTGTACATCCAGCTTCTTCTGGGTGATCTTCTGCTCGAAGGTGATCAGCACCCGACCGGCACACTCTGCCACATCAAATTGGCTCTTCTGTTCCTCCGGTACACCGCCCTCCTGGGGCAGCCTGGAAATATCCAACATACTTCTGACCAAACGGCTGAGCCGCTTTGTTTCCTCGGAGACCAGAGCCATATACTTGGGCTGCTCCTCCGGCGGGATGGTGCCATCCAGCATACCGTCCATAAAGCCGGAGATAGTGGTCATCGGAGTTTTCAGCTCATGGGACACATTGGCAACAAATTCCTGCCGCTGCTTTTCTGCCTTCTCCAAAGACTCCGCCATATTGTTAAAGGCCAGGGCCAATTCCTGCACATCCACCGGATGCTTTCTGTTCACCTTGAGCCGGGAAGAAAGCTTGCCGTGGGCAAAATCGTTGGCGGTGCGGCGGATCTCCTGCAAGGGGGAATTCTGCCTGCGTAAGATCAGAGCCATCAGCACGATGGCCACGCAAACAGCGCCCAAGCTGGTCAGCACACAAACCGTCATCAGTTCCCGGAAGGCCGTCAAGGTAGGCTCCATTGGCACAGAGGTAAGCACCAGGCCGCCGGGATTGCCGCTTCTGTCGTAGATGGGCATACCCACCACATACCGGGCATCCTCATAAAGGGCCTGGATCTTCCCCTCCGCACGGGCCACCTTCAGCCGGTAGACCTGTGCCATATAATCCTTGCTGATCACCATTCCCTGGTGCTGGCAACCGTAGGGGGCTTCGGAGCAAAGCACCAACTTGCCCTGTCTGTCGCAAATCACCGTTTGGGCATTGGCCGCCCGGGAGGCTGCTGTAACGCTCAAATAAAACTGATCGCTTTCCAGGCTTGCTTCTCCATAATAGGCCGTGGCAAGACGGGACACTGTGTCTGCCGCCGCTTCCAGGGCCTCATAGTTGTTATGGCGCATCTGGGCTCTTGCCTGATACTGGAACACTGCCGCCACCATCAGAAGGGCACAAAAAAGCACCAAAGCCGCAGGGATCATAACCCGGCGATAGATCGTTTTCATTCTGCGGTTACCTCGAACTTATAGCCTACGCTCCAAACGGTCCGCAAAAGCCACTGGTCGGAAACGCCTTCCAGCTTTTCCCGCAGGCGCTTTATATGGACATCCACTGTCCGGGAATCGCCGAAATAATCAAAGCCCCACACCTCATCCAAAAGCTGATTGCGAGTGTAGACCCGGTTGGGAGAGGATGCCAGATAGTAAAGAAGCTCCATTTCCTTGGGAGGAGTGTCCACCTTTTTGCCGTTAACGATCAGCTCAAAGGCATCCATATCGATGATCAGCCGGTCAAACACCAGCCGCTTAGCCTTTGTCTGTTCTCCGCTCCGGTCACTGCGGCGAAGCACTGCCTCGATCCGGGCGAGAAGCTCCCGCATCTCAAAGGGCTTGGTCACATAATCGTCCGCACCGGTCCGCAGGCCGGTGACCTTATCCTCAGTTTCTGACTTGGCGGTAAGCATAATGATGGGCGTTTGGCTTTCGGCGCGGATCGCACGGCAAACCGCCCAACCGTCCATCACCGGCATCATCAGGTCCAAAAGCACCACATCGGGCCGGATCGCCCGGAATTTTTGCAGGCCCTGTCCACCGTCTGTGGCAATGGTAACAGCGTAGCCTTCCTTTTCCAAATAGATCTGCAGAAGCTCCCGGATATTACGGTCATCCTCCACAACTAAAACAGAAGTTGCCATAAAACAGGCCTCCTTTTCTTTGTCATACAGTCATTATATACGATTTTGCCCATTTGGGGTGAACAAATTGTAAAAAGTCGCATTTTTTCTTCTCTTGCAAATGCACCGGCCTTCTGCTATGATAGGCCATAGAAAGGATGTGTTACCCTTGGATCTTATCGAACTATTAAAAGCGGTTCTGTTCGGCATCGTGGAGGGCGTTACCGAGTGGCTCCCCGTTTCCTCCACCGGCCACCTGATCCTTTTGGAAAAATTCCTGCCCTTAGGGGTCAGTGAAGCCTTTTATGAAATGTTCCAGGTGGTGATCCAGCTGGGCGCGATTTTGGCGGTGGTGCTTCTGTTCTTCCGGAAGCTTAACCCCTTCTGCCCCCAAAAGGACACTGTGCAGAAAAAAAGCACCTGGCTTCTTTGGGGCAAGGTGATCGTTGCCGTGCTTCCCTCTGCCATTCTGGGCCTTGCCTTTGACGACTGGATGGATGCCCATCTTTACAATTATATTGTGGTTTCCATCGCCCTCGTGTTCTATGGCATTGCTTTTCTCTTTGTGGAAAAGGTCCGCAAGGGAAGCCCCTTGGACAATGTGGATGCTATCGACTGGAAAACTGCTCTTTTGATCGGCTGCTTCCAGTGCCTGAGCCTCATTCCCGGTACCTCCCGCTCCGGCTCCACTATTTTGGGTGCCCTCCTTTTGGGCGTGAGCAGAAGTGCCGGCGCGGAATTCTCCTTCTTCCTGGCTATTCCCACTATGCTTGGTGCCAGCGCATTGAAGCTTCTGAAATTCCTGATGG
>JAZQLG010000032.1:0-10332 GCA_045542575.1 Faecousia sp. | reverse complement strand
GAGTTGGACTTGCCTCTTGTCTTCCTAAGACCGCTTGGCCTCCGACTTGGGCATCGATCATCTGTATATATACAAGCATCTTTTTCTTCCTTTGCGCTGTTCTCTCTAATTTTATCTATAACGAAATACCGCCCGGTTTTTGGACACCCGACAGAAAAACTTTCTTTTTTTGTCCCTACGGGAATCGAAGAATTAAATGCAACAGTCCGGGGGACTGTTGCTCCCGAGGGCTTGACCGAGGGAAACCTTGATTAAGCGATTCCCTACGGGTCACACTGCGCCAGCAGAGGAAAACGATTCCCTACGGGTCACACCGGGTCGCGGAAAAATTTTTCTTTCCGGTGTCCAAAAAGCGGAATGTGTTTCGTTACCATATAATCAGACAAACCAGCGCAAAGGGAGAAAAAGATGCTTGTATATATACAGATGATCGATGCCCCGGAGGAAAAGGACAAATTTGAGCGCCTTTACCTGCAGTACCGGGATCTGATGTTCTACATAGCCAATAAAATATTGCAAAACCAGCAGGATGCGGAGGATGCAGTCCACGCCGCCTTTGTGTCTGTAGCGGAGAACATCGAAAAATTCTCCTCTCCCACCTGTCCGAAAACCAAGGGATATATCGTTACCATTACTGAAAATAAGGCGATCGACCTGTACAGGAAGAAGAAACGGCATCCCAAAACCTTATTTTTGGAGGAAACGGCGGGACTTTCTGTTTCCTATGAGGGGACCCATGCCATAACCCATTGCTTTTCCCGGCTGGCGGCCCGGGACAGGGACATTCTGATGCTGCGATACCGCTACGGCTATACAGCCCGGGAGATTTCCCGAATGCTGAACATTTCCGAAGCGAACGCCAATAAACGCATTCAGCGGGCGAAAGAAAAATTGGAGCAGCTTTGCAAAGAGGAGGGATTGCTTTGATTTCCGATGAACGAATAAATGAGGCTGTCCGGGAATACGAGGAGGCCCTCCTGGGCGCACTGCCGGAAACTGTGCCAGAGCACACCTTTTCCAAGGGCTTTGAAAAGAAGATGGCCCGGATCCGCCATAAAACCAAGCACGCCCCTGCCTATACCGCCTTCAAGCGGGTGGCCTGCGCCATGATCGTTGTGGCACTGCTGGGCAGTACGGCGATCCTTTCCAGCGCAGAGGGTCACGCCACTGTGATGGGCTGGATCAATATGGTCTCCGGCTATTTCTCCCCGAAGGATGCTGCCGCGCCTGCGCCCAAAAGCTACGGCCTGGCAGAAGTCCCACAGGGGTACAGATTGGTGGAGCAGTCCCAAAGAAATGGCGGCGGCTTTGTGCTGTATGTGGATCTTCAGGGAAAGTTCCTGGTGTTTGACTACCAGGTGGACCCGGATGGGGGGTCCTACTATCTAAAGATGGAAAACCATATCCACCTCCAGGAAACGGTGGAAGGGCAGATGATGGATATCTACCTTTCCCAGGACCCGGCATACCGGAGCGCAGTTGTCTGGTCCGTTCCCGGCAAGGCCACCTTCTCTATCAGTGCCTATCTGGAGAAAAACGATCTGATCGGGCTGACAAAAAAAGTGGTCCCAAAGGAATAAACGATTTGTCCGGAATTCCGCCATCCTTCGTTACAGTTGGTGACAAAGAAAGGAGAAAGCTTATGAAAAAGAAATTGTTTGGAATAACCGCCCTGCTTTTGGTGCTGTTCGTGCTTTGCGCCTGCGGCAGGCAGAAGGAAGAACCGTCCACTGAAGATCCCCCAGCCACCCCTTTTCAGAATGTGTATGACGACGGAGGAAATCTGCTGATCGAATACCTTACAGCAGAGGATGGCTCCTATAACGGCAAGCGGGAGTTTTCCTACGAAGACGGACAAATGAAAAAGCGGCTCTACGACAAAAACGATACCCTCATACAGGAGCAGGCAGAGGAGTACGACGAACAAGGAAATTTGCTTTTTAGCTGTGAGGTGGAGCATGTTTCCCCAAAGGAAAGAAAAGAAGTCCAGTACACATTTGACGAAAATGGGAACAAGAAGAGAATAACCAACAAACACTATTTTGACGATATTGCCCTGTGCATCTGGACAATGCAGGTGTACAACGAAAAGCAGCAGCTAATTCGGTGGAACGAATATACTTCCAAAGGGGAACTTGCGTGGCATTCGACCTATGAGTACGAAGGCAGCAGAAGAGTAAAGACCATCACAATAAATGAAAATCCCTATAAGCGGGAGTATAGCCTGGCCCATTATAATGAAAACGGTGAGCATGTCGGGGAGACCTACTATGACTGTAACGACAAGGTGATCAGGGAGGATACTTTCGAATGGGCCAATGGCCACCAGATCAAAAGTGTTTCCCGGCAATACGACAGCCAGGGCAGAGTGTTTCAAGAACTTACCACAATACCGGCAACGGATGCAGAAATCCTGTCAGAATATAATTATTTAGAGGGCGAGTGGGAGAACGAGTGGACGGAATATGTAGTTTCCCATAAACATTCTTTTGGCGGGGAACAGAGTTGGACAGATTTTTCCTACTATAATACCCAAGGGCAGCTTGATTATCATTTGGATTCCGCCGGGGAGGGAAGAAAACGCTACGATTTTGATTTCCGGTATAAAAACGGTCGCCTTGATAAAATCTGTATTCCCAGTGGCGAAGTTGGGTATTATGTGACGATTCAACAGGACAAACAGGGACAGGCAACCGGGTACACATGCTACGATTGGAACAACGACATTGTCCAGAAGGTGGTTTTCCAGTGGGAAGACGGAAAAATTGTAAGGGAGAATTTCAGCGATGGCGGATATTACAAAAACCGCTATGATGAAAATGGGGTCTTCCTGGGCTACGATCGATATGACGCCCAGGGAACTCTGGTAGAAACCCGGGGCTGCGATGTTTGCCCTCTGGTCAAGATGCTGGAATCCTATAAACCCAATTAAAAAGGAGGGCATTTGTTGACGCTTGTGCTTTTTTATAGTATTATAAAAATGAAATAGCACAAAGGAGGAAAACAGCAATGATCTTCATTAACTTACGGAAACTGGCTGCTGGTACGCGAGTACAGTTTCCTCCATCACGAAATACATTCTAAAAATCAGCAAATAGGGCGTACCACACCGATTGCGGCAAGTGGTACGCTTTTTTGTTGCGGCGGTCTATGCGAATGGGTTGACTGCAGGCAACACAGCGTACCAACCCATCTCATGCACAAAAACTTATGAGTAGATATAAGAAGTAAACACCGTAAATTTAGCTGTCTTAGAAAGGAGATACTTATGAAAAAGAGATTGATTTCCCTAATGTTAGCTTTGGCTATGCTTCTCTCCCTGGGCTTTACCGTACAGGCGTCAGCGGAAAGTTTGGAAGAAGCCGGTACGGAAGAACTTACATTAAGTACGGAAGGTGCTGTGGCAGACCGCCTGGAAGATATGATTTCCCACTTTTATTATGATGTGCCCGGTCAATATACCGTTGGAAATGCCATAGAGATATACAATGCAGATACCGATACCATATATTATATTATTCCGATTTTCCGCGGGCAGGAATGCGTAGGCTTAGCAGAAATGAATAATGACGGCAATATTACCTTAACAGACGGAACTGCTCTGTATGATAATATTGGTGCACTTGATTATCCGAACAGCTTGCTATATATGACCGGCGGTGTTGTATATGCGGAGGAAACCGACAAGGCAGTAGAAATATATGACTCTGGCTTTAGAACATCCCCAAATGAGGAATTTGTGGGAGCAACATTTAAAGAAAAGATAGAGAAAGTGGTAGCAAATGCAGAGCGTTTTGCAACTCCTTTGGTCGCTTCTGCGGTGGTTTCAAAAGTGGAGGTTGTGAATGTTTCTGCCCGAAATGAGCTGTTAAGGGGTGCGGTTCCTACCATAGAAGTAAACGATTGCCCAATTACAAATTTTGTTACACAAGGAAGCTATAATCTGTGCTGGGCTGCGTGTGTTGCGACAATAGCAAATTACAAGAAAGGTTTATCCCTTACAGCGGCAGCTGTTGCGACAGCAAGAGGACACAATTATACGAGCAGCAGTTATACAGGCGGGTCTGCCACGGATGTTACAGAGGCGCTTGCTGCATATGGCTTGAGCTATAGTTTTACATTAACAAGGATCGCTTGGACACAAATTAAACAGAACATTCAAAACAGAACGCCGTTCGTTATGTATTTGTACGCACCAAACCCAAAGTATGAATATAACAATCCCGATTCAGAAGAACCAGAATTCGTTGCACATGAGGTTGTTGGATATGGCTACAGCTGCAGTTATGGAGATTCGGAAGCCAACGAGACCTCGCGGTATGTCCGTGTGTGGGAGCCGCATGGAGGGCATTATTATTTGCAGGATATAGCTTCAAGTTATACATTTTCTTTCTTGAGTGGAACCAGATGGACGTGGATAGGCACCATTATAGATTAAGGAGGGATTCCCTTGTCAAAAATACTAAGCGTCTTTTTGGCGATGATGCTTCTTTTGGGGGCCATGGGATGCACACAAAGGCAAACAGACACCCCTGAAAATGATGTTTTTACAGATTTGTTTCTTGAAAACACAGAAAGCGTACAGCTTGTAATTCCTAATCTAACTGTAACGGATGGGGAAATAGATTTGACCGGAAAATCGGTCACACTAACCGGGGAAGAAATGGAGGCGGTGCTTGCTTACCTGAAAGAACGGACACTGCGTCCTGTGGAGGACGCAGCGGCTTATTTGCCCCCCGACACCCATTTGGCACACCTGACAATATGGTACGCAGATACCAAATATGTGGAGCTGACAGTATACCCTTCCTATGTGTCTCTTGGCGAGGGCAATACTTATCGGGTAACAAACGGTGATTTTTATGCTGACCTGCAGGGTCTTTTTAATCGGGAAATGGAAGCAAAAGTACCCAACGATACTTTTACGGATCACTTCTTTGAAGGCGCTACGCAGATGATTCTGACAGTTGGCAATAAGAACGCAACCGGGGACGCGATGAAGCCGGTGATGGATTATCTGAAAAGTCTCCCACTGAAAGAGACCGGGGATCGACTTAAAGGTGCATCCTGGGTAGGCGGAATGCCATCAGACCTACTTATCTTCTATGAAGACGGGAAAAAGGTTCGCCTGATTGTATCCGAGGACATTATCACCAATATAGGTACGAATGGCGGTAGTTTCCGCATCGAAACGGGAGATCTATACACTGGTCTCAGCGCGGCGTTTGAATAATTACAAAGGAAAAAGGAGGGCATTTGCCCTCCTTTCTTATTTGATTTTTTCCAAAAGCGTGGTATAGAGTTCCCTTGTGGCTTCCGGGGTCTTGGCGTTGATGACCAGGATCTTTTCCCCTACCCGGATAATGACACAGGCCTTACAGCCGTTGTAGGTGTAGCGGGTGTGGTTGCCCAATTCTTCGTTCTTGAAATTGCCCAAAGAGAGCTTGGCAGAGCCAAAGCCGAAGGTGCGGCTGCCGGTTTTTATATCTTCCCTGTATTCTACGGAAGTGATATCTTCGTAGTCTACGGTGGCGCTGTCATAATAAATGCTGTCTACCGTCATGGCGGTCTCGCCAAAGGTGCAGGTCACATCCCCGGTGAACATCAGCACCGCAACAAAGATCAAAATCAGCGGCACTGCAATAAGGGCAACGATCTTGCCAACCTTGTAAGACTTGCTGTTCAGGGGGGCGTATTCAATGCCTGCAGCCTTGTGTGCCCTGTAAATTCTGTAAGAATAAATAAAGGGCAGAGCGATCATAAGAACGAAAATGGCGGGCAGTACCCAAAGCTGCCAGTTTATCGGCAGGAAGGTGGCGGCGATCATCACAAGACCGCCTGCAAACCAAACCTTGCCGGTGAACCGGTGGGTCTTTACCCAGTTTTCTTCGTTTTGGAGGGTCCAGGAGATCTTCACGCCCAAGGTGCTGTTCTGCTTGACCTTGGGCATATAATTGCCTAAAAGCAGGAACATAAGACCTAAAAAGGCAGGAAGAAAGCGGAAAACATTCATTTCCATACCCAGGGCCACACCATAGAGAATACCGTAAACAAACAGATTCAAGCAGGGGATGATCCAGAAAATAATGGCCTGTGCTTTCTTTGTCTGCGTGTGGATGTTCTTATCCAGCCCGGTGAGCAGCAGGGCAAAAAGGTGGACCAGCAACAAAATGCCGCCGGGCAGAAAAACAGCCACAGCCTTGCTGCCTTGACCGTCGGCTGCGCCGTCTGCGCCCCAATGGGTCACCAGGGTGTCCGGCAGCTTGTTCCAAAGCAGCAAGCCCACCAAAATGGGAAGTATAATAATGAGGCAGGAAAGAAGTAACTTTCCCTTGTTGTTTTTCAAAAATGCTTTCATTGTTCGTCCGCTCCTTTCAAGCCGCTGATCCAAAGCATAATTTCCTCCAAAACGGAGGTGTTCAGTTCGTAAAAGATAAATTTTCCTTCCCGGGTGTCCCGAATAAGATCTGCCTCCTTCAGCACCGAAAGGTGCCGGGAGATGGAAGCATCGGTGACGGGGAAGTGGCTGCTGATCTCTCCGGCGGACAGCCGCCCGGCCCGGAGCATTTGCAGAATTTCCCGGCGAATAGGGTCTGCCAGGGCCTTTAGTGTGTGTTGAATGGCCAAGACGCATCACTCCTTTAACATTTAACCTAATTGTTAATTGAATAATACCACAGCACATTTCCTTTGTCAAGGGCTTTTTTTGAAACGGAATACACTTGCTTTTTACCAAAAAACTGGTAGTATATAAGAGGAGTTTGATTTGAAAGGAAGTGAGCCGGTGGAGACCATCAAGCATTTTCTCAAGGGCATCATTGCAGGCATCGGCGGCATTGCCCCCGGTCTGAGTGGCAGTGTCCTTTTAGTAATTATGGGCCTTTATGAAAAGACCGTCAATGCTTTAGGCACCCTTTTCAAGCACTTCAAAAGGAATGTGAAATTTTTGCTTCCGGTGGCTCTGGGTATGGTCCTGGGTGTGCTCCTTTTCAGCCGGGTGGTAGACTTTTTGCTTGCCACCTTCGAGACCCAGACCCGGTTTGCTTTCCTGGGCCTGGTGCTGGGCACTGTTCCTCTTTTTTATAAGCAGGTCCGCAAAAAGGGCTTTCGCAGCCGCTATTATTTCGTAATGCTGATCTCCGGCCTGGCGGGGTTGATGCTCTTCGGTATGAACAACGCCCTGTTCCCCCAGATCACTGAGCCCAATTTCGGGCAAAAGGTTCTTTTGGGTGTGGCAGTCGCCGGGTCGTCCATCGTGCCCGGTGTGGACAGCGCGGTGATCATGTCCTCCCTGGGCCTTTACGAGCTGTATGTTTCTTCCATTGCCAATTTGGATTTTGGGGTACTGCTTCCTGCCTTGATTGGCCTTATCCTGGGGGCGGCGGCGATCTCCGCGGGAATGAATTTCCTGCTGAAAAAGGCCTATACCCTCACCTTTTCCATTATTTTCGGCCTGTTTATTTCCATCATTCCCAATGTTTTGCAGGATTGCTATAGAATAAGTGATTTCTGGGAAGGGGCGGTAGCGATCTGCTTTGCTTTGGCAGGCTGCCTGGTCAGCTACTACCTGGGAGATATCTCCGCAAACAACGCACGCCTGAGACGGCTCTTCAAAAAGAAATAAAAAATGGAGTTGCAAACGCAACTCCATTTTTATTAGTCTTCAATTTTATTAAAGCGGTGCTTGATGGACTGGGCGATCTTGTCATCCTTATAGGCCACGGCCCAAAGGGTGCAGGATTCTTCCAGCTGGAGGGGCTTTTTGTAACGCATACGGCTTTCAGAGGTGGCAGGATCGGTGCCGTCGGTGGTGTAGTAGATGCTGTCCACACCGAAGGCGGTGGAAATGGAAACAGGTCCTGTGATCTCACCGCCGTGGGTGCTGAAGAACAGCTTTTTGAAGACGGCTACATAGCCCCGGTAGGCAGGCACATCCAGCTCCAGGCTTTCATGAGCCTGTACCCGGCGGTATTCGCAGCGCAGACCCTCGGGCGCGTCGTACCACAGCTCCATCCGGTAGATGCCTTCTCCCAGGAAGTCGGAGAGCTTTACCGTGTGGTGGGACATCTGGCCCTCTGCGTTTATGCCGCCTATGAAGTAGCTGCCGTCCTTTTCCTTTGCCATGGCAATGCACTTGCCAAACTGGGTGATGGGAAGCACAGTGGTCTTATCAAAGGAAGCGGGGAGCTGCTTCAAAAAGTCCTTGGCAGGATGGGCGACCAGCTCAAAGGGGTCGGCAGAAATGGTGGCAAGGGGAGAGTCGGTAAGCAATACAGCCGCCAGACCCAGACCGTCGTGGATCAGGGGGGTCCAGTCGCCGTGGCCTGCAAGACCGCGAACCAGGGTCAGGGTAGCCAGGGCGTAGGAGATGTCCTTGTAGCTGTTGGTGTTGTAGAAGAAGTTTTCCATACCCTTGATGCCTTCCCGGGAAACCTCATTGGGATACTTGGCGGAAAGGCCGGTGGGCTTGGTGCAGCCGTGGAAATTCACCATCATCTTCTTATCGGCACAGTAGTCGGCAATGATCTCATACAGCTCCACGCCGGAATAGAGGTTGCTTTCGGAGCGGAAAAAGTCCACCTTTGCGCCAATTGCGCCGCAGTCGGACATAATGTCCAAAATCTCCTTGGTGGAGAAGGGGGAATCTCCCCGCTCGTCAAAGGCGTCAGGATTCAGCATGGGAGGGTTGCCCAGGTAGCCGGCCCAGCAGAACTGCTCCACGCCGTATTTCTTGCCCAGCGCAACCAGCTTTTTAAGGGAGTCAATGTAGGAAAGCTCCTTGCCGTCCTCCTCGGCGATCAGCCAATTTTCCCAGCCGCCGTCTACGGTGTTGTACTCGTAGCCCATCTTTGCGGCAGCCATGGTGTAGTCCACCATCATCTGATAGCTGCGCTCGATGGTGCGCAGGACTTCCACATGCCAGTGCCAGGCAGAGCGGCCCGGCTTTACAAAGGAGAAGTCCTTGTCTGCCTGCTTCACAACGGCGTGGATGATGCTGTTGGTGTACAGCTCGGTCAGATCCTTGCCTAAGGTCAGGATCCGCCAGGGGGAGGTGACCTTTTCCTTCACACAGAAGGTGTGGAACTGATGAGCACCGGCCCAGGTGTTCAGACCAAAGCGGTAGTCCCCGTAGGGCCGCAGGGAAACACCGGAGTAGTTGATCACATCGGCTTCCATCAGCGCGCCGAAGCTGCCGTCACAGAATTTGACGGTCATAGGCAGCAGCACATAGTTGTAGAATTCTTCGTTGTCGGCAAGGTAGTGATAGTCCCGCTTGATCTCATATTCGCCGGGAACGAACTTCTCTTTGGGGTCGTATTCTGCATAGGTACACTCGTAGCAAAGGGCATCGTGACCGTTCAGGGCAGTGTTGCAGCCCGGGTGGCGGCAGCCAAAGGAAGCATAAACCGTACTGTTTTCTTCCAAAGAAAATTCGGTATGCTCGCCCATCACATAAGTGCCGGCAGCCTCCGGCAGAAGATAGCGGAAAGCGGCACCGTCGTCAAAGACCTTGATCTCCAGGGCATAGGCGCAGGTGTTGTTTTCTACGGTCACGGTGTAGCAAACAGAATTCTCCACCCGCTTTTCCTGGCGGCCGTAAACGGTAAACTCCCGGTTTACGGTTTCTTCTTTGAAAATAGCACCCAGTTGGTTGCCGGTGGAGAAGTTAACACCGGTTTCTTCTGTTTTGCCCACGGTAATGCCCAAAGGCGCTTTGCCGAACTTGGCCCGTCCGTTTTCCTTCAGGGCATAAAAAAGCCGGCCGCCTTCCTCTGTCAGGGAAAAGCAGATGCCACCCCGGGGACTAAAAAGGTCATAGCCGTTCTGTGTTTTTACAATATGTTCCATAGTAAACGATCCTTTCAGCAGCAGTTACTATTTGGGGAAGTTTATCTGGGGTCATCATAGCACACGGTCAGAAAAAAGCAAGCCAAAAAGGCAAAAAAGAAGGTTTTTTACAAAAACGAAATGTTCTTGACAAACCGGGCTGGGGTGGTATAATTTTTTCATACGGGCTCGTAGCTCAGTTGGGAGAGCGTACGGTTCGCATCCGTAAGGTCGAGGGTTCGATCCCCTTCGAGTCCACCAGGAGAAAAAGACACCCCTTTTGCGTAAAGGGGTGTCTTTTTCTGTTCCTAAAATTGACGAACTTCCCTCTTTATGCTATAATACCGGAAGAAATTTCAGTTGCCCGGAGGAACGACTATGAGAATGCGCAGAAAGAACAATTTAGAGCCGAGAATGGCTGCCTGCAGCGACTGGCAGATCATTGAGCCTGCTGCTTTGCAGGGCAATTGGCGCTCTTTGAAGCCGGACTGCTCCGCCCTTTGG
>JAZQLG010000031.1:0-12912 GCA_045542575.1 Faecousia sp. | reverse complement strand
CAATGCCTTAGGGGCAGCCCTGATGCTTCAAACCCATATGGAAAGCCTCCTTTCTGAACTGCAGAAGGAGGAAAAGCACCCGGATATCCCGGAGAGCGGCCTTTTCGGCAAGGGCAAAAAGGAAGGCTATCACAGGACTGTTGCCGCCCGGGTGCAAAGCTGCTACCTCTGCGATAAGGTCAGCTACAATATGGACCGCTACTTCGATACCTTCTTCTATCTTTTGGGCAAAGAGCCGGAATTTAAGGAAAAGTTCCTTTCCTGCAAGGGCTTTTGTATGGACCATTTTGCAGTTCTTTTGGAAGCGGCAGAGAAGAAACTGCCGAAAAAGGACCGTTCCTGGTTTTACCCGGCGGTGTATAAGCTGATGCGGGAAAATTTCCAGCGGGTGAAGGAGGATCTGGACTGGATGATCGCCAAGTACGATTACCGCAATGCTTCTGCTCCCTGGAAAAACAGTAAGGATGCCCTTTCCCGGGCAATGCAGAAGCTGCAGGGCATTTACCCAGCCGATCCCCCTCACAGGGGGGAATGAATTGCCCTTGCAGGCATGAATTGGCTTCGCCATGAATTGCCTTGCGGCATGAATTGTGCTGCGGCACATAAAGATTGGGCAATTCAAATCATGGAGCAAAGCGAGAATTCATGATGCTTGCATCAATTTATGACACAAAGTGTCAATTCATAAAAAAGGATGCACAAAAGTGCATCCTTTTTTGTCAGATGATCTCCGTATAGGACACGCCGTCAATGGACTGGATATCCTCCAGAACCTCCATATGCAGGCGGCGCTCCTTGGTGCGCATAGTCAGTAAGTACGCCCGGTTGCCGGATTCTGCGTCAGCGGTGGGCTCTTTTTGCACCTCCGCCACTTCGATTTCCATTTCCCGCATTTTCCGCAGGAAGTCGCCAAAGGACAGGCTGGGAGAAAGCTCCACGAAAAGGTCAAAATCCTTTGTTTTACGGTGGACCTTGTTGTCCATTTTCTGCATCAGCGTCATAACACAGAAGATCGCCAGTGAGCCAATAGCGGCGGCCTCATAAAAGCCGATACCTAAGGCAAGGCCCACACCGGCGGCAGTCCAAAGACCGGCGGCGGTGGTAAGTCCCTTCACCTGATGCCTGCGGGTGACCATAATAGTGCCCGCGCCCAAAAAGCCGATACCGCTGATCACCTGTGCGCCCATACGCACCGGGTCGCCGCTACCGGTAACTTGATAGATAAACTGGTTTGTCACCATAATGAGGCAGCTGCCCACACACACCAGCATATGGGTCCGCAGACCGGCAGCCCGGTTTTTCAGGCCTCTTTCCAGGCCGATCAAGCCGCCCAAAATTACAGCAATAAAGATACGCAGAGCGACTGCCAAATAAGTTACTTCTCTAAGTTCCATAAAACCCCTCCTTATTATTTATATGTGCCAAAGGGTCTGATTATTTCAGGGCGATGGCTTCGATCTCACAAAGCACACCCTTGGGAAGCGCCTTCACTGCCACGCAGCTGCGGGCAGGCTTGGAAATGAAATATTTTTCGTATACGCTGTTAAACTGGGCAAAATCTGCCATATCTGCCAGAAAACAGCTGGTTTTTACCACATTTTCAAAGGAAATACCGGCACTTTCCAAAATAGCGCCCACATTTTGGCAGCTTCTTTCTGCCTGGGCGGTGATCCCCTCCGGGATCGAGCCGTCGGCAGGATCTACGGGGATCTGCCCGGAGGTGAATACCCACTGACCGGCACAAATGCCCTGGCTGTAGGGACCAATGGCGGCCGGTGCCTTAGTTGTTGCAAGCTTTTCCATCTGTATACTCCTTTTCTCGCTGCTGGCAGCTGAAGAGAATGATCTGCCGGCTGGCGCTTTCTTCTGACAGCAGATCCAAAGCGGCCTTCATCCGGGTGTCGTCGAAGCGTACCAGCGCATCGTCCAAGATCATAGGGGCATTGGGCGCCAGCTCCTGGGCTACTGCCAGGCGCAGGGCAAGATAAAGCTGATCCACTGTGCCGCCACTGCGCCAGCGGGAGGGGCGGGTGGCTACATCCTCGGTAGTACCGGCATTAAGGACAAAATCTCCGTCCAGGAAGAGCCGGTTGTAACGGCCGCCGGTGAGTCTTCCCATATATTCCTGAGCCTTTTGGGAGATCCGGGGGGCAAACCGCTTTTGCAGCTCTGCCCGGGCTGTTTCCAAAAATGCCATAGCCGTTTCCAAAGCCTTGTTATACTTTTCCAGCTCTGCGATCCGGCTGCGCACCTGCCCCAGTTCCCGGGCAAGGGCTTCTTCCTGTCCCAGGGCTTCCATCTGACCTTGAAGTTGCCCCAGCTGGTGACGAAGCGTATTCTGCTGGGCCTTGTTATCGGAAATCAGACGGTCTGTTTCCGGGCCGGTAAAGGTCAGCTCATCGGGGAAGGCGGGGGGAGGCGCAAGCTTTTGAGAGCTCTCCAGTGCCTGGGCCAGCTCAGCCTTCTGGGTATAGAGCCGCTTTTTATCACCCAAAGCATTGTGCTTTTCCAAAACAGCCTGCATCTCCCATTCAAATTCGGCAAGGGGCAGCCCATCAGTGAGGGCCTCCGTTTTTTGCACCAGGCGTACCATTGCCTCCTGCACGGCGTCACATTCCAGGTCGTAGGCTTGTATTTTGCTTTCATAGGCTTCTGTATCGTCAAAATATGCCCGGGCAATGGCTTCCCAACGGTCAGGCGTAATGCCGGGATAGGCAGCAAGCAGGGCATCCAGTTCCTTTTTGTGGGCGGCTGCCTGTTTTCTGTACATAAGGTAAGAAACACCGATCGCCAAAATGGGAAGGAGCATCAGAAACAGCCCAATGCCGGGAATAATAGCAAGGGCGATGGCAACGGACAAAAGAGCGAACAGAATGGGCAGGGAAAACCGGGGCTTCTTTTCGGTCAACGCATCATAGGCCTTTTTGTCCTCCTCCGCTTTTTGGAGCGCCTGGCTTGCTTTAAGACCCCGGAATACCTCCGGCACAGTGGGTGCGGTGGGGGCAGGGGGGAGCATTTGGGACTGCATCAGCAGGGATTCTCTTTCCTCCCGGTACTTCCGGGAAAGGGAAAGGGCGTTTCTTGCTTCCGCTTCCCCGGGCAAGGCTGCACATTCTGCCAAAAGGGCTTCATAGTCCTGCTTGGCAAGCTGGGCGGCGGTTTGGGCAGCAGTCAGCTTCTGGGCATAGGAGAAATTCTCCTGATAGGCAAGGGCATCCCGACGGTTTTGCAGCTTTCTGCCATAGTCCTCCAGCTGGGCAAGCCGCTCGGTCAGCCGGCTGTGCTGCTCCCGGAGGGAAAGCTGCTTTTCCAGCTTTTCTAAAAGGCCGTCCCGGACACGCTCCGCCTCCGGCAGAAAGCCGGTCTTGTGGTGGCGGCACTTGTTTTTTAATTCTTTAAGCCTCTTTGCCAGCAGCTCTGCCGTGCCGGATTCGTCGCCGGTAGATACCAGGGCGTTAAGCCGGGCACGAAGGGCGGGCACATCGGAAACAGGCAGGTCTGTCTGCTTCAGGAAAGCAGACCGCTGAAATACCTCTTTTTCCACCCCCAAAAGGGTCTGCCCACAGGTCTCTGCCTGGAGCGAAGGCACATCAATGCCGGTGTCTGTTTCGTAGGCACGGAACTGATTGAGAAAGCCACGGCTTTTGGAAGTCCGTTCAATGGTGATCCTGCGGCCTTCCCAAAGAATTTCCATGCGGCCTGCCATAGGCGCGCCGGACCAGGGAGAATAATGCTCCTTGTCCGCAAGGGCGCCGGCGGTGGTTTGCTTTTTGGTTTCAATGCCGTAGAGCATAGCGGTGATAAAGGCGCACCAGGTACTCTTGCCCCATTCGTTGGGGGCGTGGCAGATGTTCAGGCCCTCCTCAAAGGTGAGGGTCTGCTGATTGATCTTGCCAAAGGTGGCGGTCATAGAGAGAATTTTCACGGCAAGACCACCTCCTGTCCGTCCAAAATCCGGCGGGAAAGCTCTGCCGCCAGGGAAAGAACTTCCTTATTTTCCGGCTCGGCTTCCATTTGGGCCTTCAGAAGGCCGAAGAACTGGCCCTCCAAAGTATCAGCGCCCAAAGATTTCCACACATCTACAGGAGGCTGGGTGGCATCGATCAGCTCCAAGTGGGGAATGTGGGAAAAGCTGCCCAAAAGAAGGGGAAGATCCAGCTTCTCACTTTCCCCGGTGAGGGTGATGCGATAGTAGTCACCGCTGCCTGCGGGGGGCAGGAGCTGCTCCAGCGTTTCCCGGGCAGACCGTCCAACAGGAAGGGTCAGATCGTAAAACCGGGGGGTATCCAGGGCCACAAATTTGGAAGTGATGCCCTGGTCCAAAGTGATGATGTAAGCGCCCTTTTCCCCGGGTTCGCCGTAGTCCTTGCCCATAGGGCAGCCGGACCACAGGCAGAGAGTGTCCCCACAGAGCAGGCTTCCCGCCTTGTGGATGTGGCCCAGCGCAAGATAGTCTAAGCCGGACTGGCGAATTTGCGTCTGGGTGATGGGGTTGTAGGGGGAGGAGACCATGGTGGGATCTCCGTGGAAAATGCCGATGCCGTAGCCGGTGGTGTGGCTTGCCCGGAAGTCCTGAAGCAGGGCAGGACAGTCCATGGAAGTGAAGGAAGCACCGTAAACCGTGCAATCCAAATCCTCTAAAACCCGGCATTTTATTTGAGTATCCGTAAAAATCGTAACATTTTCAGGCCAAACCTCGGTCAGCCAAATGCTGCCGGGAGCGGCAAAATCGTGATTGCCGGGGGTGATGAATACCGGCACCTCCATAGAAGAAAGGGCCTTTTTCAGAGCGGCAACGCTGTCGGAAGAGGGTGTGCCGTCAAACAGGTCACCGGCAAGCAGCACCAGCTGGCAGCCTTCCTCCCTGCAGAGGGCGGCAAGCTTGCCGGGTACGGCGGCAAGGTGCTTTTTCAGCTCCTCTTTTCCCAGCAGGGGGGCATCCAAATGCCAGTCGGCACTGTGAAGTATTTTAATCATACAGATCCACCCTTTCTGCCTTTTTGCAAAGGCCGGTTTCCCGGTCAATAGTGAAAAGCACCGCCTCCAGCTTGGTGGGGCCTTCCTCCCACTGGTAGCGGCCGATCAGATCGCCCCGGAATTTGGCAACGGACTGCCGGGCCTGTACACCCAAAATGCCGTTTTTCGGACCGGTCATACCCAGGTCCGTCACATAGCCTGTTCCCTTGGGGAGCACCATGGCATCCGCCGTGGGCACATGGGTATGGGTACCCCAAACGGCGCTGACCTTTCCATCCAAAAGATGACCCATCGCCAGCTTTTCCGAGGTGGCTTCCGCGTGGATCTCCACCAGAATAAACTTCGCAGAAATCTCCTTCAGCAGCTTTTCTGCCAGCAGGAAGGGATTTTCCGCATTGAAATCCATTCCGCAGCGGCCTACGAAATTGAGGATCGCCACATCTCCTGCGGCTGTTTCATAAATGCCCCAGCCCTTGCCCGGCGTCTGGGGGGCATAGTTGCAGGGCCGCAGGATCCGGCCGTTGTCTTCCAAATAGTCCACGATTTCCCGACGGCCAAAGGCGTGATTGCCCAGGGTGATCACATCTGCCCCGGCATCAAAAATATCCTCTGCCTGCTGGGAGGTGATGCCAACCATGGAGGCGTTTTCACCGTTGACCACAACGAAATCCGCCAGGGTTTGCCTTTTCAGCTTCCGCAGGCTTTGGCTTACCCGCTTTACACCGGGGTTTCCCACCACATCGCCTACGGCCAATACCTTAAAGTCCATGGTTTTCTCCTTTCTAAGCAAAGCGTATGTCCTTTGCAAACAGTATAATAAAGTATTATATAATAAAATGTGTTAAGATGCAAGAAAAACGGCACACTTCATTCGGAAGTGTGCCATTTTGTTATCTTTGATATTCAAACTGGAAGTCGTAGATGTCCACGGTGTCGCCGTCCTGGATGCCCATTTCCTCCAGGCGCTTGAATAAGCCGCACTTGTGAAGAAGGGTATCAAAGTAGTTCCGGGATTCGTAGTCATCAAAATTGATGTTTTCAATGAGCCGTTCCAGCCAGGTGCCGGTGATCAGCCAGGTGCTGCCCATATGCTCGATCTCCAGCGCTGTGGGATCGCCGGCTTCCACCACGGGAGCCACATATTCCGGCTCGTAAATGGTCACCGGGGGCAGAGTCCGCAGCTTTTCAGCCACTACCCGCATCAAATTCTTTGTGCCCTGGGTGGTGCCTGCGGAAATTTCATACAGCTCACAGCCCAAGCCTTCCACATGCTTGCGAAGCCGCTCCAAATTGTCGGATTCCGGCATCAGAAGGTCACACTTGTTGGCGGCTACGATCATAGGCCGGTTGTAAAGATCCACACTGTAGTCGTGAAGCTCGGCACAGATGGCGTCAAAATCCTCCACAGGATCTCTGCCTTCAGAGCCGGAAACATCCACCACATGGACAAGCAGGCGGCAGCGGTCAATGTGCCGCAAAAAGTCGTGCCCCAAGCCTGCGCCCTCTGCCGCACCCTCGATAATGCCGGGAATGTCCGCCATAACGAAGGAAACGCCTTCCTCCACATAAATAACGCCCAGGTTGGGGAACAGGGTAGTGAAATGGTAGTTGGCGATCTTGGGGCGGGCATTGGAGGTAACGGACAGCAAGGTGGACTTGCCCACATTGGGGAAGCCTACCAGGCCCACATCCGCCAAAAGCTTCAGCTCCAGAATAATATCCCGCTCCTGGCCCTTCAGGCCAGCCTTGGCAAACCGGGGGACCTGCCGGGTGGGAGTGGCGTAGTGACCGTTGCCCCAGCCGCCTCTGCCGCCCTTGGCAATGAGGAAATCCTCGCCGGTGGACATATCTACAATAATTTGATTGCTTTCCGCATCCCGGACCACCGTGCCCCGGGGCACCTGGATAATCAGGGGCTCCCCCCGCTTGCCGGACATATTCCGGCCCTGGCCGTTGGCACCAGCCTGGGCGGCATACTTGCGCTTATAGCGGAAATCCAGCAGGGTAGACAGGTTGTCATTCACCCGCAGGATCACACTGCCGCCGTGACCGCCGTCACCGCCGTCGGGACCGCCTGCGGCAACATACTTTTCCCGGTGGAAGGCAACGGCACCGTCGCCGCCCCGACCGCCGCAGACCGTAATGCGGACCTTATCAACAAATAGTTCCATAGTAAATCATCCTTTCCATAAAGGAAAAGGTGCGTTGCAGAGTCTTGCAACGCACCCATTGATGCTTTGTGATTACTGCTCAGCAGCGTACACGGAGCACTGACGGCGATCCTTGCCCTTGCGCTCGAAACGGACAGTGCCGTCAATCAGAGCGAACAGGGTGTCATCACTGCCGATGCCAACATTGACACCGGGGTGAATGTGGGTGCCTCTCTGGCGAACCAGAATGTTGCCGGCCAGAACGAACTGACCGTCTGCGCGCTTCACGCCCAGACGCTTAGCCTGGGAGTCACGACCGTTCTTGGTAGAACCGCCGCCCTTATGGTGCGCGAAAAACTGAATACCAATCTTCAGCATGGTGTTACACCTCCAAAACTTCGATATAATCCGGATATTGATCCCGCAGATTGCAAAGGGTAATGAGCATACCGGCAAGCACAGCCTGCACAGTGTCTTCCTCATCGCAAGAGGCGGGGAGCATGAGAGTGATACGAGCATCTGCTTCTTTCACTCTGACTTTGGCCTTTGCGCCGCACACATCATTGATGGTGGCTTCGGCCATGGTCACGATGGCAGAGATGGCAGCGCAAACAATATCTGCGCCGGCTTCTGCATAGCCGCTGTGACCGCTGACAGAAAATCCTGTGATTCTGTCCTGTTCTGTAAAAAATTCACACTTGGTCATAGCTTACAGAGCGATCTTGGTGATCTCCACCTTGGTGTAAGGCTGACGGTGGCCGATCTTCTTCTTCTCGTTCTTCTTTGCCTTGTACTTGAAGACGTAGATCTTCTTGGCCTTGCCGTTCTTAACGACCTTGGCTTCGACGGTAGCACCCTCAACAGTGGGAGCGCCGATCTTGGAGTTCTCACCGTCCAGCACTGCCAGGACCTGCTCGAACTTCACGGTAGCTTCAGCTTCAGCGTCCAGCTTTTCGATGTAGAGAACATCACCCTCGCTGACGGTATACTGCTTACCACCGGTCACGATAACTGCTTTCATTCTTTTTCACCTACTTTAATATGTGTAGTCTCGCTCTAAAGGTGAGGGCATACTGCCTTACTTAAACCTTTTCAATGCGGCTGGACTATTTTAGCATCACGAAAGGGAAAAGTCAATACCTTTTTCGAAAGATTTTTGCCTTATTTTCCTTGCTTTTTGCGGTTTTTGTGCTATATTAAAGAAAAACTGCGGCGAAGGAGATCCCTATGAAATTTATCACCTATGCCCACCGGGGGGCCAGTGAGTATTGCCCGGAAAATACTTTGCTTTCTTTCTACACCGGCATCTATATGGGGGCCAACGGCATTGAAACCGATGTGCAGATGACCAAAGACGGCGTGGCGGTGCTGTTCCACGATCATACCATTGAACGGATGATGAAAAAGCCGGGAGTGGTGGAAGATTACACATATGCCGAGCTGCGCTCTTTTCCTATGGAGCGCTGCGGCCGGGTAGATTACATCATCACATTGGAGACCTTCTTAGAATGCTTTTCCAAGATGGACCTGACCTTTGCCATCGAGCTGAAAGGGGAGGGCACAGAAGAGGAAACTGCCCGCCTTGTGGAAAAGTATGGCGTTGCGGATCAGTGCATCTTTACTTCCTTCAAAATGGAATATCTTGAAAAAATGCACAGCATAAACCCTTCCTATAAGTTAGGTTTTTTGGCAGAACCGGAGAAGATCACCGAAGAACTGCTATCCAAAATGGAAGAAATGGGCTTTTATGAGATCTGCCCCTTTTCCGGGGATTGCACCAAGGAAAATGCGGCAGCTTGGCACAGCCGTGGCTTCAATGTTCGGGCTTGGGGCATTTCCAATGAGGAAATTATGAAGACTGTTTATGATAACGGCGCCGACGGTATGACCGTCAACTTCCCCGATAAGCTCCTTGCCTACATTAAATAAAAACAAGAAATACGCCTTGCGAAGTTCGCAAGGCGTATTTTTTTATAGATTTTCCAATTCTGCAAGCCACACTTTGGCGGTGGCGTCGCTGGGCATTCTCCAATCGCCCCGGGGGCTAAGGGAGACAGAGCCAACCTTCACACCGTCAGGCAGGCAATTCCGCTTGAACTGCTGGCTGAAGAACCGGCGGTAAAATACGGTCAGCCACTTTTTGACGGTGGCGGCATCATACTGATCCGCAAAGACGCGGCAGGCAAGCGCATAGATCTTTTTGGGGGTATAGCCCAACCGCATTACATAATAGAGGTAGAAATCGTGAAGGGCGTAGGGGCCCACCAGATCCTCCGTTTGCTGGCTGATCTTGCCCGCTTCATCGGGGGGCAGAAGCTCCGGGCTGATGGGGGTATCCACAATGTCATTGAGAACATCAGCAGCCTGGCTGAAGCCTTCCTTTTTGGCAATGTGCAGGATCAGATGACCGATGAGGGTCTTGGGAACGGAGGCGTTCACACTGTACATACTCATATGGTCCCCATTGTAGGTGCACCAGCCCAGGGCCAGTTCGCTTAAGTCACCGGTGCCTACCACAATGCCGCCGACCACACTGGCGTAGTCCATCAGCACCTGGGTCCGTTCCCGGGCCTGGGCATTTTCATAGGTGCCGTTGCGGACGGACAGATCGTGACCGATATCTGCAAAGTGGCCGGTGACCGCATCTTTAATGGAGATCTCCTTGGTGGAGATGCCCAGCTTGTTCATCAGCTCCCAGGCGTTCTGATAGGTCCGGTCGGAAGTGCCGAAGCAGGGCATGGTCACGCCATACACATCTGTGGCGGGGCGTCCCAGCTCCTTCATAGCCTGCACAGCCACCAAAAGGGCCAGGGTGGAGTCCAGTCCGCCGGAAATGCCCAAAACCGCATTTGTGCCAATGGTGACAAGGCGCTGCTTCAGGCCGGCAACCTGGATCCGGAAGACCTCTTCACAGCGGTTTGCCAGCACCTGGGGATCCTCCGGCACAAAGGGCATTTTTTCATACTGATACAGGCTGCCGTCACTGCGAAGGGGAGCGCATTGACAATCAATGCGCCGCATAGGCTCGATTTGGGAATAGATGGAGATGGCATCCCGGATGCTGGTGTTGTGGCGGCGGCGGGCACGGACAGTGCCCAGGTCCACATCCTGCACCAGCAAATAGTCGCTGGCGATCAGATCCTTGTTTTCTTTGATCAGCTTGCCGTCCTGGGCGATCAGACTGTGACCGGACATCACTAAGTCCTGGGTAGACTCCGTAGAGCCGGCAGAGCACAGGGCGTATACGCAGCTGCAGACTGCGGACTGGTGGGTCACTAAGCTCTGCCGGTAAGCCCGCTTGCCAACGGCCTCGTTGGAGGCGGAAAGATTCAAAATGACCTCCGCGCCATTTAAGCGCATCATAGTGGAAGGGGGCATCGGGGCCCAAAGGTCCTCACAGACCTCCACACCCAGCACCGTGCCGTCCCCCAGGGTGAACAGCAGATCCCGGCCTACGGGAACAGTGCCCAGGCCTTCCATGTTCATTTCCTTCACAGGCAGATCCTGGGAGGAGGCAAACCAGCGGCGCTCATAAAATTCGCCGTAGTTGGGAAGAAATGTTTTGGGAATGATACCCCAAAGCTTGCCCCGGCCCACAACAGCGCCGCAGTTATATACCTGCCCGGTAATGCAAATGGGAAGACCCACTACCACAGTCAGCCCCGGACAGTCGGAAGAAGCCTTTACGATCCGGGCAAGTCCTTCCAGGGTGGCCTGCTGCAGGGCTTCCTGGAAAATAAGGTCGCCGCAGGTGTAGCCGGTCAGAGCCAGCTCCGGGAAAAGTAAAAGATCACAGCCGGCATTGTCGGCCTTTTCCATATAGGCGCAGATATCCTGGGTGTTAAATAAAACATCGCCCACCTTCACCTTAGGCACTGCGCAGCCAAGACGCATAAAGTCCAGCATACAATCCCTCCAATTTCTTATTTATTATTGTTATCATACCACATTATCCCGGTTTTGCAACGAAAAATTCCGATAAAAAATCTATTTCGTATTTTTTTATCGATTAGGTATTGACAAATAGCGTGTTTGCGGTTATGATAAAGGAGCATTACACGACTGACGGATTTCGCGGGTTACCGCGGGGGAATGTAATTGCTTATTATGCCGACCGTCTGGGCAATTCAGTTCCTTGGGCTGGATTGCCTTTTTTATTATGTTTGCAGGAGAATAAAAATGGCCTTTACATACCGTGGCTTGCAGGCAGATTACAGCCGCCACATTATTACAGAGGAAGAAGTAAACCGGCAAATGCACCGGCTTTTGCAGCAAAATCCCCGGATCACCCCGGTAACGGATCGCCCCACCCAGTTAGGTGACGAAGTCATTTTGGACTACGCAGGCTTCTGCGATGGGGAGCAGTTTGCCGGCGGCACTGCCCAGAGGCAGTCCCTGGTTTTGGGCAGCGGCACATTTATCCCCGGCTTTGAAGAGCAGCTGGTGGACAAGGTGCTGGGGGAGAAGGTAGATGTGGAAGTTACCTTCCCGGAAAGCTACCACGCACCGGAGCTGGCAGGCAAGAAGGCTACCTTCAAATGCACCATCCATGAGATCCGTGTGAAGGCGCCCTACGAATTGGACGATGCCTTTGCCAAGGAAGTGGGTGGCTGCGACACCCTGGACCAAATGCGGAGCAAGCTCCAGGAAAGTCTGCAGGCCTACACCGATGAGCGGGGCGAAATGGACCTGCAGGACCGTCTTTTGCGGCAGGCTGCTTCCACCCTGGAATTCACCGCTGATCCGATGGAGCTGGAAAAAGCAGTGGAAGAGCAGATGAAGGCTATGGAAGCCCAGCTGGCCCGCCAGGGTCTTACCCTTGAAATGTACTGCAGCTTTATGAACACCACCACGGCAGACTTACATAAAGATGCTTACCCGGCAGCAGAAGCTGCTCTGCGGAATATGGCTGCTGTGGATAAGATCGTTGAGCTGGAAGGCATCGAAGCCACCCAGGAAGAGCTCGGCAAGGCAATTGCCCTTGTGTGCCGGGAAAACGGCGTAACGCCTGAGCAGCTGAAGGAATACTACACGCCGGAATTTGAAAATGCGCTTATGCGCAGCGTGCTGACCACCAAGGTCATGCAGCTCATTCGCGACAGCGCAGTGATCAGTGAATAAGTGTCGCATTTACGGCACTAATAATAAGGAGGACACATTTATGGCAATCATTTACGACGAAAACGGCAAGTATGTTGACGAAAACGGCAACGTAAAGCTTGACCCCACCAAGTTTGCTGACTGGCAAATCGCTGAAGAAGCAGAAAAGACTCTGCCTTCTGTTGATTTCTTCCGTCAGAAGCTGGGCCTGCTGGAAGAGGAGATCATCCCCTACGGCAAGACCCCCAAGATCGACTTTATCAAGGTTATGAACCGTCTGAAGGATAAGCCCGACGGCAAGTTCATCGAAGTCACCGCTGTTACCCCCACTCCCTTCGGCGAAGGCAAGTCCACTGTTTCTCTGGGCCTGATCGAAGGTCTGGGCTACATCGGCAAGAATGCCGGCGGCGCTCTGCGTCAGCCCTCCGGCGGCCCCACCATGAACGTTAAGAAGTCGGATCGTAGCCATGTCGTTCTGTGAGCCAAGGAGTTGTCAGGAGCTTTTGTCTTCCTAAGACCGCTTGGCCTCCGACTTGGCCACCGGAGGGCTGACGCAGAGCGCCGCCGGCATTCTTGCCGATGTAGCCCAGGCCTTCGATCAGACCCAGAGAAACAAGTCGGATCGTAGCCATGTCGTTCTGTGAGCCAAGGAGTTGGCAGGAGCGTTTGTCTTCCAAAGACTGGT
>JAZQLG010000030.1:0-2784 GCA_045542575.1 Faecousia sp. | reverse complement strand
TTGTCAATCTTTTCAGACTAATTATGACGTCATTTTTATGATAACATAGTCTTATAAGACTATGTATGGAGGCGTATTATGGATATTACCAAGCGGCTGATCGCGTTAAGAGAGCAATGCGGCCTGACCCAGAACGGTCTGGCAGAGCGGGCCGGTGTTTCCCAGTCCCATTTACGCCGGGTGGAACGGGGTGAAGCTGATATTACAGTAGGACATTTACAACTCCTGTGTGATGCTATGAATGTTTCACTGAAAGAGTTTTTCTCCGATGAAGAAGCCGATGATGAATTGGCTGTTGCGCTCTCCAAGCTCTCCCCCAAGCAAAAGAAGCTTCTTCTGGCATTTATGGAAAGCCTTTAACCCATTATACCGCAGAAAAAAGCGCAAACAATTACCTGCCAGTATCTTGACTTTTTCATAAAATCTGTTACAATATGTCGACTCGACAAGAAGGGGGTGGTTTTCCACCTCCTTTCTTGCATTTTTGGGCATACCGTGTTATAACTAAAGAGAAACAAGGGGGAACTTTTTATGGCTAAGGACACCGCAGAAATCGTAAAGCAGTTGCAGCTTTCTCCGGATTTTCAGTGCTTCTACAAGGAAAATAAGGACTATATGGTGGATAAGACCCTGGCGCAGCTTTTAGAGCAGCTGCTGAGGGAGTCCGGCATCAGCAAAGCCAAAGCCATCCGCAATTCGGAAATGAGCGAGCTTTACGCCTACCACATCTTTGCCGGCAGCCGGATCCCGGAGCGGGGAAAAGTGCTGGCGTTAGCCATCGGTATGGGACTGCCGCTGGAGAAGATCCAGCAGCTTCTAAAGGCCGCAGGCTACAGCCCCCTGTATGTAAAGCGCCCCTTTGACAGCATCGTGCTCTACGGCATTTTTAAGAAAATGTCCGTGGCAGAGATCAACGAACTCTTGTATGACTACGATATGGAAACGTTAGGACAAACTACGCTATGAAACAATGCCCAAACTGCCGGGCCGAGCTGGACGATAATGCCCGGTTTTGCCTTAGCTGTATGACCTCTTTAGATGAAAAAGAGCAGATCCCGCCACCGGTGCGAAAAGCGCGCAGGTGGCCTTTGGTGCTGCTTTCTTGCCTGCTGTTGGGTGCAGTTCTGGTTTTGCTCTTTTTCCCGAAGACCCCTTCCCCGGAAAGTACCGCCGAGCCAACTCAGCCGGGCACGGAAAGTACCGCTGAGCCCACTCAGCCGGGCATCGTGGAGGATGGCGACATACGCAGCCAGACCGTAGACGGCGTGAAATATACCTTCCGGCCCGCTACCAAGGAGGACCACCCCACCGCCATTTTCATTGACAGCCATTTTGTGCTGATCCGGGTGGAGGGCACGCCCTCCGACGGCATATACCGGGTACCCTCCTTTGTGGGGGATGACACCGCCGCTTTGGTGAGCGTGGTTGCCGACGGTGCTTTCGCCGGCACTGATGCCCGGGCAATCGATTTGGGATATAATGTGCGCTATGTTTGGGGGAACGCCTTTGGCGGATATCCCCTGTCGGACCTATACCTGCACGAAGATGTTCTCATTGACCAAAGGGCGTTTTCCGGCTGCACAGAAGCCTTGGTCATCCACTGCCCGGACTATCTGGAAAACACAAAAGGCGACCTTTGGTGTGACCTCGCCGCTGAATACGGCTTCCGCTGGCAATCGGAACTGTTTTAGAGGGACGGCTATGACGAGAGAAGAATACATCAGCAGCCTGAAAAGCGCCTTTGCAACTGTGGAAGTGCTCAGCACAAAAAACGATTGCAAGGTGCTGAAGCTGCGGCACCGGCAAACCGGAAAGGATATGGTGCTGCGCAGTTATCCCCAGTACCTTGAGGCCTATGACGTCCTTGTAACCCTCCGCTGCGCAAATCTGCCGGAAATTCTGGACGTGCTTGCTATGGACGACGGGCAAATCGTGCTGGAAGAGTATATCCCCGGAATGACCGTGGATCAGATCATGCGTACGACCCGCTACCAGAAACAGGGGGCGCGGCACATTATGATGGCCCTGTGCCACGCCATGGGCGTACTCCATTCCAGAGGACTGGTCCACCGGGATATTAAGCCGGAAAATGTGATGATTGCCGACAGCGGCAGAGTGGTACTGATCGATTTTAATGCCTCCCGCCATGTGGGGGAAGGCAATCAGGATACTGTCATTATGGGCACTGTGGGCTATGTGTCCCCGGAGCAGCTGGGCCTTTCCCAGACCGATGCCAGAACGGATATTTACGCCGCCGGTGTGCTTTATAATGTTATGTTAACCGGCTTACACCCCAGTGTGCGTATTGCGCCGGGGCGTGCCGGCCGGATCGTCCGCAAATGCACCGCTGTCAATCCCGACGAACGCTACCAAACCGCCGATGCGCTATGCACCGCTTTGTAATAAATACGGAGGATTCTTTATGGACACCTATTTCCCTGAGATCAAGAAAAACTTCGGCTTTGGAATGATGCGGCTGCCTATGGTGGGCGATGAGGTGGACATCCCTCAGACCACTCAAATGGTGGATGCGTTTTTGAATGCCGGCTTCAACTACTTTGACACCGCACACCCCTACATTCAGGGCAAAAGCGAGCTGGCCATCCGCCAGTGCCTCACCTCCCGCTATCCACGGGAGCAGTATCTGCTGGCCAACAAGCTCTCCGGTGGCTGCATCGAGAAGGAAGCGGACATTCTGCCCTTTTTTAGGACCCAGCTGGAGTGCTGCGGTGTGGAGTACTTCGACTTTTATCTGCTGCATGCGGTCAGCAAGTCGGGGGCCAA
>JAZQLG010000029.1:0-7522 GCA_045542575.1 Faecousia sp. | reverse complement strand
TCAAAAAGCCTTGCGTAGCAAGCTTTTTTAACCCCTCATCCGTCAAAAATCAGAGATTTTTGCCACCTTCCCCCCAGGGGGAAGGCTTTGTTAGGAATCGTTGCGATATCTCGCTTTTTGACGGTTGGCGGCTTTTTTGACACTCTGAAAAATCGGTTATCCGAATTGGATGACCGATTTTTCAGAGTGTCAAAAAACCTCCAATACGCCTCCGTTTCTGGTATAATAAAAAAATGTAACACATAATCACGCAGTACAGTTTGTAACAATGGATGCCGGATATAAAACTCCTTGGATCGCAAAGAAGACTTTAGATGATGGTAAAGTGCCAGTATTGCCCTACACAAGATATAACGGAAACCAAGACAGATACAAACCTTGGGAGTATACCTACGACCCTGTAAATGACACCTATACCTTTCCTCGTGGAGGAATATTAAGACATACAACCACAGACCGGGACGGTAAGAGAACCTACCGCAGCACACCAAAAGAATGTGTCAATTGTCCTTGTAAGGCAAAGTGTGGGGCGAATGAAAAGGGACAAAAGATACCCCGGTTTTCGCTACTTGAAAACCGGGGTTCTTTGACAGACTGTTGGTGCGAAAGGATCAGTCGTTTCTGATATGGACATCCATCTGGTTATAGGGGATCTCAATGCCCTCAGCATCAAATCTTTTCTTAACCTCTTCCAAAATATCAAACTTTACAGTCCAGTAATCTTCATTTTTTGTCCAAACGCGGGAAGTGATCTTAATGGAGGAATCAGCATATTCACTGACACGAACGAAAATCTCATGGTCCTTCAAAACAAGGGGGTGTGCTTCGGCAACTTCCGTAATGATCTGCTTTGCCTTGTTGAAGTCGCTTTTGTAGGAAACCGCGAACACTTCATCTACTCTGCGCAGGTCCTTGACAGAATAGTTCATAATCGAGCCGGAAGACAGGGCGCCGTTGGGAATGTAGACGATCTTGTTATCCAGCGTGCAGATCTTAGTGTTGGTGATATGGATGTCTTCCACTATACCGGAGTATCCCTGTGCTTCGATAAAGTCATCAATGCGGAAAGGACGGGTGACCAGGATCAGTACACCGCCGGCCAGATTAGAAAGAGCGCCGTTTACTGCCAGGCCTACACATACGCCCAAGGAGGCGATCAGCGCAGTCAGTCCGCTGGTGTCAATACCCACATAGCCGATCAGCGCAACGACCACAATAGCCTTTGCACCGACCTTAAATACATAAGCGAGCACATGAACGATGGTTTTGTCGGTATTTTTCTTTTCCCCGGATTTTTCAATGCGCTTTGTTACGCAGTTGATTATCTTGAAGCAAATCAGCAACAGGGCAAAAGCGATCACAAGTCTGATGCCTGCCGTAGTTGCCCACCCGACAATTGAGTTTAACAGAGCATTCCAGTCCATATAATTCCTCCATTTTGTGGTATATACATACTATCGCACGATTCGCCAAAAAGCAAGTAAGTATATGTTACAAAATAATGAATTTTTATTAGGAGTTTTATGTTGAAACAAGGCGAAAGAAATGCTATACTGTAGAAAACGGCATTGCCGCATTTGGGAGGGCATTATGAGCAGAGCAGACGAACTGTACCGGCAAACTTGTATCGACATTTTGGAAAACGGTTTTTATGATACGGACCTGGATGTCCGTCCCCGCTGGGCCGACGGCACCCCCGCCCACACCGTCAAGAAGTTTGGCGTGGTGAACCGCTACAACCTGCAGGAGGAATTTCCTCTGATGACCCTGCGGCGCACCTACTGGAAGAGCGCGCTGGATGAGCTTCTGTGGATCTGGCAGAAAAAGTCCAACCGGATCTGCGATCTGGGCAGCCATGTTTGGGACGAATGGGCCGGCGAAGACGGCACCATCGGCAAGGCCTACGGCTATCAGCTGGGCATCAAGCACCAGTATAAAGAAGGTATGTTCGACCAGGTGGACCGGGTGATCTATGACCTTAAGAATAACCCCGCCTCCCGCCGGATCATGACCAATATTTATAATTTTGAGGATCTGCACGAGATGAATCTGTACCCCTGTGCCTACTCTATGACCTTTAATGTGACCGGGGATACCCTGAATGCCATCCTCAATCAGCGCTCTCAGGATATGCTCACCGCCAACAACTGGAATGTTTGCCAGTATGCTATGCTGACTATGATGATGGCCCAGATTGCCGGCCTGAAGCCCGGTGAGCTGGTGCATGTGATCGCTGACTGCCACATTTACGACCGGCACATTCCCGCTGTAAGGGCGATGATCGAAAAAGAGGGCTTCCCTGCTCCCAAGGTGACCCTGGACGAAAGCATTACCGATTTCTACGCCTTTACCAAGGATAGCTTCAAGGTGGAAAACTATCAGTTCCACCCCTTCGATTTTGAAATTCCTATGGCAATTTGAGGTGCAGAATGGAAGCGATCGTTGCAGTATATGATGACTGGGGAATCGGCTGCTGCGGCACCCAGCCTGTAGCAATCAGTGCGGACCGGAAGTTCTTTCGGGAGACCACCAAGGGGGCTATGGTGATCGTAGGCCGGAAGACCCTTGCTGATTTTCCCGGTGGAAAGCCCCTGCCAAACCGGGTGAATGTGGTGCTGTCAAAGGGCACACCGAACACAGAAGGCATTGTGGTTTGCCACAGTGTGGAGGAGGTTCTGCAAACCGCCAGCCAGGCTGATAAGGTAATGGTGATCGGCGGCGGCTCTGTGTATAAGCTTCTGCTTCCTCATTGTGACAAAGCCTATGTAACCAAGGTCCACACCTGCCCCACCTCTGACACCTATTTCCCCAACCTGGACGAAGACCCCAACTGGGCCATGACCCAGGTTCTCCAAAGGGGCGAAGAAAACGGCATTTCCTACGAAATGTGCCTTTATGAAAGAGTATAGGTGAGGAAATGCAATTAAATGAAGCTGTCAGCAAACGGCTTGCAGAGCTTTTGGAGCAGAAGGATATGACCCCCTACGGTCTTTATATGAAAAGCGGCGTTCCTAAATCCACCATTGGGAACATTCTGCACTGTGCATTTCCCTCTATGAAGCTGCGTGTTATTCACGAATTATGTCAGGGATTGGGCATTTCCGTAACTGAATTTTTCCAATCTCCCTTATTTGAAGAAGAAAATTTAGAGCCATAAAATTCCCCCGATGCGAAAGGCATCGGGGGATCGTTTTATTCCCAGGAAGCAGCCCGGGAGAGGGCCTTTTTCCAGCGGCTGAGCTGAAGCTGCCGCTGCTCCGGGGTGATCTCCGGAGAGAAGGTACGGTCTGCGGACCAGTTATTTTTAATGTCTTCCATATTTTCCCAGTAGCCCACTGCCAGGCCAGCCAGATAGGCTGCGCCCAGGGCGGTGGTCTCCACGCACCGGGGGCGAAGGACCTGGCTGCCATTGATATCTGCCTGGGTCTGCAGCAAATAGCCATTGGCGCTGGCACCGCCATCCACCTTCAGAAGGGTCAGCTCCCGATGGGCATCTGCAGCCATAGCCTGCAGCACATCGTTTACCTGGTAGGCGATGGAATCCAGGGTCGCTCTTACGATATGATACTTATTGGTGCCCCGGGTCAGGCCCACCAGCACCCCTCTTGCATAGGGGTCCCAATGGGGTGCGCCCAGGCCCGCAAAGGCAGGCACCAAATAGCAGCCGGCAGTATCCGGCACTTTCCGGGCCATATACTCCGAATCCTGGGCAGAGGGCAAGATCTGCAGTTCATCCCGGAGCCACTGGATAGCCGCACCGGCAATAAAGATGGAGCCTTCCAGGGCATAGGTCACTTCCCCATCAATGCCCCAGGCAACGGTTGTAAGCAAGCCGTTTTGAGAGGTGATGGGGGCATTGCCAGTGTTCATCAGCAAAAATGCGCCGGTGCCGTATGTACATTTGCTTTCACCGGGGGTAAAGCAGGTTTGCCCGAAAAGGGCGGCCTGCTGGTCACCGGCAGCACCGGAAATGGGAATAGGCGCCCCAAAGAAGGCCGGATCCACCGTGCCGTAAACCTGGCTGGAGGGGACTGCCTTGGGAAGCATCTGCGCCGGGATCTCCAGCTTTGCAAGGATCTGTTCATCCCATTTCAGCGTGTGAATATTAAAGAGCATTGTCCGGGAAGCGTTGGAATAGTCGGTCACATGGCACCTGCCGCCAGTCAGCTTCCAGATGAGCCAGCACTCGATCGTGCCAAAGAGCAATTCTCCCTTTTCCGCCTTTTCCCTCACTCCGGCCACATTTTTAAGGATCCAGCGCAGCTTTGTGCCGGAAAAATAGGGGTCCGGCACCAGGCCGGTCTTTTCCCGGATAGTGTTTCCAAAGCCCTCCTGCTCCAGCTCCTTGCAGTACTCAGCAGTACGGCGGCACTGCCACACGATGGCGTTATACACCGGCTGCCCGCTTGCCTTATCCCACACAAGGGTGGTTTCCCGCTGGTTGGTGATGCCGATGGCAGCGATCTGGCTGGCCTCTACACCGCCGTTTGCAAGAGCCTGCCGGGCCACCTCCAAAATGGAGGCGAAGATCTCCTGTCCATCGTGCTCCACCCAGCCGGGCTGGGGAAAATACTGGGTAAATTCCTTTTGGGCCATGGAGCGGATATTGCCCGCCTTATCAAAGAGAATACAGCGGTTACTGGTAGTGCCGGAATCCAGCGCCATAATGAATTTTTCCATTTTCATCACTCCACATGGGTATGATTATTGATATGGTCCTGACAGTAGCAGAAGTAGCCGTTGCACCGGGAGCAATAGCGGAACTCCAGCTCCGGGTTAGATACATCGGTCTTGCCGCAAAGCACACACTTGTGGGTATAGGCTGCCTTCTCTTTCTTTTCCGTATTGACCTTTACATAAATGTGCTTGGGACGGCTGGGCCGATCCCGCAGGCCGGGAATGATGTTTCTGATATCTCTGCCCACAAACAAGAAATAGTTTCCAAAGGCCACCAGAGGGAACAAATTGTGGGGGAAATAGAGTGTGGGATAGGACAGCATCGCCACTTCTAACAGCACAATTGCAAAATAGGCCACGCCAAGGATCCAGGCCTTTACAGGGAAAATAAAGAAAATCAAAAATTGGCTGTCCGGGTATGCTGTGGCATAGGCGATCAGAAGTGTCAAATGCAGGTAGTTTGCCATTGTGGCATAAAGGCCGCTCATATCATAGATGTATTTGTCGGTCACCACCGGAATACCGCCAAAGGCCATGGCAAAGATGTCCATAAAAAGGATGCCGGAAAGATAATAGAGGTTAAACCGCAAAGCACCCCAACACAATTCCAACGCTCTTCCTAAAATATAGGTCACATAAAGGCTGAGGATCACCAGCAGCGGACCGCCGGAGCTGAAGGCCTCCGTAAATACGCCGGTAAACAGCCGCCAAACCTGCCCCTGCAGGATCAGATCTCTGTCGAACTGCAGTGCGTGAATGAACACCGTGTTTTGGGTGATCAGGGTTATAAAATAGATCACGCCGCTGGTAAGTGCAATATAAAGCATCAAATTATGGATGCCCTTATGGCGGTTTTGATAGCAAAAGGTATCGAAACGCTTACGCAATTTTTTCAAGTTCATCACTCCTTATTTACTAACCTATATCATACCAGTTTTGCATACAAAAGTCTACTAAAGAATTGTAAACAAATTCCTTATAAAAAATAAGAAATAATGCTTGACTTTCTGGAAATTTACGATAAAATATTGTCGAACTGCATATAAGCCTTATCAAGAGTGGTGGAGGGAACGGCCCTGTGAAGCCCGGCAACCTGTTAATTCAAGGTGCCAAATCCGTCGGCAAAACGAGAGATGAGGATTCGATAGAACGCACATCGGGTCCTTCGGTGTGCGGTTTTTATTTTGCGCTGAGAAATCCCATCAGATTTCTCAAGCCATCTTTACTTACAGAAAGGATAGAATTATGGAAAAAAGATTATTTACTTCCGAATGTGTGACCTGCGGCCATCCCGACAAGGTCGCTGACTGCATTTCCGATGCCATTTTGGACGCCTGCCTGCAGCAGGATCCCGGCTCCCGGGTGGCCTGTGAGACTATGGTTACCACCGATTTCTGCATTATCTGCGGTGAGATCACCACCAAGGCGGTGGTAGACTATGAAGCCATCGCCCGGAAGGTGATCGCTCAGATCGGTTACACCTACCCCGGCTGCGGCTTTGATGCCGACTCCGTGGAAGTGATCTGCAAGGTCCACACCCAGTCTGCAGACATTGCCCTGGGTACCAACGACACCGTTGGCGGTGCCGGCGACCAGGGTATGATGTTTGGCGGTGCTTGCACCCATACGCCGGAACTGATGCCCCTGCCTGTGGCTCTTTCCAGAGCCCTTTCCAACCGGCTGACCGAGTGCGTAAGAAGCAACGATCTGCTCCGTCCCGACGGCAAGACCCAGGTCAGTGTGGAATTTGACGAAGATGGCAATGTGCTGGGTATCGACACCGTTGTTGTTTCCGTGATGCACAGCGAAGAATTTGAAATGCGTGAGCTGCGCCGCTACATCAAAGAGGGCGTGATCGCCCCCGTTCTTGCAAAGTACGGATTTGATATCAACGATGTTGCCAATATCCACATCAATCCCACCGGCAACTTCGTCATCGGCGGCCCCAACGGCGACACCGGCCTGACCGGCAGAAAGATCATCGTGGACACCTACGGTGGCTACTTCTCCCACGGCGGCGGCGCATTCTCCGGCAAAGACCCCACCAAGGTAGACAGAAGCGGCGCATATATGGCTCGGTATATGGCTAAGAATCTGGTTGCTGCCGGCCTTGCCACCCAGGTACAGGTGCAGCTTGCCTACGCCATTGGCGTGGCTGAGCCAGTTTCCGTCCGGGTGGACAGCCACGGCACAGGCAGGATCTCCGACGAGGAAATGACCGCTCTGCTCCGCAAGACCTGTGATCTGACCCCCGGCGGCATCATTTCCAAGCTTAACCTGCGCCGTCCTATCTACGGCAAGACCGCTATGGAGGGCCACTTCGGTGTGGAGGACCTTCCCTGGGAACAGCTGGATCTGGCTGAAAAGCTGAAAGCATTGGTAACTGTATAATAAAAACTGCCAACCGGTTTTGGTTGGCAGTTTTTCGCTGTATGATATATGGGTCACCCTCCTGAGGGGGTGACCCATATTTGTTAGGAATTAGAACAGGCCGGAGACCTTGCCGGTTTCGGTGTCCACGTCAACACGGCGGTATGCGGGGTCAGCAGCAGTACCGGGCATCATGGAGATGGTACCAGCCATGGGGCACAGGAACTTGGCGCCGCCGTACTCCAGAATGTCACGGATGGTCAGCTTCCAGCCGGTGGGAACGCCCTTCTTGGTGGGATCGTCAGAAAGGGACAGGTGGGTCTTAACCATCATGGTGCAGTAGTCAGCGTACTTGGGATCGGACTCGAAGCGCTCAGCCTTCTCCACAGCCAGGGGCTGCCAGATAACGCCGTCAGCACCGTAAACTTCCTTAGCGATCAGCTCAACGCGCTGACGCAGGGGCATATCCAGATCG
>JAZQLG010000028.1:0-2307 GCA_045542575.1 Faecousia sp. | reverse complement strand
TGGCTAAGACCAGAATGGCAGCAGAAGAGCTTTACAAGCTAAAAAAGGTACGACCTGCCAAAACCTTGCCAGATTAGTATTTTGCATAGAAAAACGGCGCCATCCAAATTGGATAGCGCCGGTTGCTTATCTTTCTTCCATTGGTTTTCCGCAGCAGCGGGGAATAGCTTGCCCCGGCTGCAGGTGCAGGACTTTATGGCAAATGGGACAGTATACGTCACATTCCTTTCCTGCCTTCTGCACCAAGGATGCAAAGGGGTTATTTTCCATTAGTCGTCGTACTCCTTATCCCAATCCAGGATCTTTCCTGTCTGGGCGTGAATCTCATAGTCATACTCCCAGCCGTTATGGCGGAATTCCACGCTGTACTCAGGTCTGCCGTCATCGTAGTCAAATTCCACCTGCAGGCGGGAAACCTGGCTCTTGGAAAGGCCCGCATGCTTCAGAGCAATATCTCTGGCCTGCTCCCGGGTCAATTTTTCTTCGGTGGCAGGTGGCTGCGTGGGTGTCGGCTGTTGGGGTGCGGATGCAGGCTTTGCTTCCTTTTCCGTACGGAGGATCTCACCGGTCAGGGCATGGATCTCATAGTCATACTCTGTGCCGTTATAGAAAAACTCCACCTCGTATTCAGGGAGGCCATCGTCATAGTCAAACTGTGCCTTCAGGCCGGTGACCTGATCCTTCGTCAGACCGGCGTGCTTCAGAGCAATTTCCCGGGCCTGCTCAGCAGTCAGCTTTTCCGCAGCCGGCTCCTGGACTGCAGGCTTTGTCTCCACTTTGGAATGGAGGATCTCGCCGGTCTTTGCATTGACCTTGTATTCATACTCCGTTCCATCGCTTACGAATTCAATTTCATACTTGTAAACACCGTTGTCATAGTCCAGTTCCGTATGGAGCCGGGTCACTTGTGTAGGCTCCACCTGGGCGTGGGCTGTGGCAATGGCTTCCGCCTCCTGGGCGGTCAGATCTGCCACCGGATTTTGGGCAGCTTCATTGGTTTTTGTGGGTTGTGCCTCCAGATTGCCGGGGGCGCAGCCCGTCATCAGGGACAGGCTAAACAGGGCAATCAGCAAGGCGGCAAATAAACGAACGTTCATTTTTTTGCTCCTCTCGTTTTGTCGGATTGTTGTTGTCCTTATTTTGTTCTTTTTTGAATTTTTTATAAAAAAGCAGGCAGATTTATCTGCCTGCTTCCTTTTAATTACTTGAAGTAACGCTCCAGCAGGCCTTTTAATGCAACGCCGTGGCGAGCCTCATCACGAGCCATCTCGTGAACAGTGTCGTGGATGGCATCCAGACCGTTTTTCTTAGCGCAGGAAGCAAGATCAAACTTGCCCTGGGTTGCGCCGAATTCGCAGTCAACGCGCCATGCTAAGTTATCCTTGGTGGTGGCCTTCATATTGGGCTCCAGGTCCTCGCCCAGCAGCTCTGCAAACTTAGCAGCGTGCTCAGCTTCTTCCCAGGCAGCCTTTTCCCAGTACAGGCCGATCTCGGGATAGCCTTCCCGGTGAGCGATCCGGGCCATGCACAGGTACATACCCACTTCGCTGCACTCACCGTTGAAGTTGGCCATCAGCTGATCGAAGATATACTTCTTGTCTTCTTCGGAAATGTCGGGGTTGTTCTTCACGGTCTGACCGTAAACACCGTACTCGTGAACGGCGGCCAGCTTCTGCTCACCCTTCTGCTCCACGAACTTGGAAGCGGGAACCTTGCAGACGGGGCACTTGAAATCGGGGTCCAGGGACTCAGCGGTGTGAACATAACCGCAAACAGAACATACAAACTTTTTCATAATCTTATCCTCCAAAATGTTATTTAATGTTTTATTTTTATTGATTTGACTTTTCAATTATTCCTCTTCTTCAAACTGGTCGGGGCCTACGCCGCAGAGGGGGCATTCGTAATCCTCGGGAAGCTCCTCACCCTCGTACACATAGCCGCATACCACACAGACATACTTTTTCATGCTGTTTCACCACCTTTAATACATTGATTGCACTGACCGGTAAAGGTCAGGCTGCAGCTTGCCACCCGTCCGCCGATCTGACATTCCGCCGAACGGGTCATTTGCTCCGGAACCTGAAGCTGGGGCATATCGATCACCGCACTGCAATCGGAACAAACGAAATGGACATGGGGATTGGTATTTCCGTCAAAACGCTCCACACCGTTTACCGTCCCTACGCTGGCAATCGTTCCTTGCTGCCGGAACATAGACAGGTTGCGGTACACCGTTCCCAGAGATAAATCGGGAATTTCCGGCTTCAGATGGGCATAGACCATATCTGCCGAAGGGTGTACATC
>JAZQLG010000027.1:0-8028 GCA_045542575.1 Faecousia sp. | reverse complement strand
GCCTTGCGTAGCAAGCCATTTTAACCCCTCATCCGTCAAAAATCAGAGATTTTTGCCACCTTCCCCCCCAGGGGAAAGGATTTGCTAAATATCATCACTTCATTCTGCTTTTTGACGGTTGGCGGCTTTTTTGACACTCTGAAAAAGAAGACGGATTTCTCCGTCGGCTTTTATATGTAGGGGAATATGTAGGGAGATCAGGCTTCCTTCTTTTCAGGGAGCCAGGTGAGGGCGGTAATGCCACCGAACAGGACCAGGTTAAACCAGGCGCTGACAGGGACTTCAATAATGAAGGTGTAAGTACCGGAGGCACGACGGCCCAGGATCAGGAACAACAGGGCAAACAGGAAGGTAGCGCCCAGTGCAATGATGGTGGCCAGCTTGAAGCTGCCCTTGCCGCAGCCGCCGCAGGCGTTTTCCAGCATGGAAAGAACAGTCAGAATTGCAACACCCAAAAGGGCAATGCCGTAAACGATGTTCAGGATCTTAACGCTGGTGCGGGCAGCATCCACAGGATCGTTGCCGGTGTAGGCGTAGGCTTCCTTCACAGTGCCTTCACCCACGCTGACGACCTTACCGTCGGACACCTGAGAAACAGTGACATCGTAGGAGCCGCTGATGGTAGCCAGGCCGATGAGCAGGGAGACAACCAGAACGATGATCATCATAGCCTTTGCCCGCTTGTTAGCCACTTCCCGCAGGGAAGCCACGGTGATGGCAGATTTTTTGGCCTTGGGAGCCGCTGCGCCGGACAGGTTGGTGCCGCAGTTAGCGCAGAAGGCAGTGCCCTCTTCATAGGGCGTGCCGCAGTTAAAACAGAACTTTGCCATAAAAAGTTTCCTCCTTATTTATATGGGTAGTATAATTATACGAAGGTTACACTCCTTTGTCAATCCCGGAAGCCGGTCAAAGCACCCCGGCAAGGACTTTTTTCCACCGTTTTTCCACCTGGGCGGTGACCACAGAAATGATTTCCTCTGTGCTGTTTGTGCAGAATTTTTCCTGCAAAGCCAAGGACATTTTTTCTCTGCGGGGCGCATCCTTTGCCAGCTCCACCGCCAGTTCAACCACCTTCGCCTCGGTGTCGCTGCCGAGGGCATACTCTTTGGACAGGAAGTAGTTAAAGTTCCGGCTTTCGCAGGCGCCGATCAGGTTAAAAAACACCATAGGAAGCCCTTTGTTGGCGCCCTCTGTGGAGCTTAAGCCGCCGGGCTTGGTGATCATCAGGTCCACAGCGTCCATATATTCATCCATATTGGGGGTGAAGCCCAATGCTGTGAGCCTGGGGCCCCGGATCTTTTCCATAGATTCCAAAAGGGCGGTGTTACTGCCACAGACGGCGATGACCTTTGCGTCTTCCGGCAGCTTTTCCACCAAGTCTTTTGCGGTTTTTTCAATGGGGCCGCAGCCCATACTGCCGCACATCAGAAGCACATAGGTGCTCTCCTGGCTTAGCCCCAGCTTTTCCCGGGCCTGGGCCTTGGGCATCTTTTTATAAAAGGCCTGCCGGACAGGAATGCCTACAGGGATGAGCAGCTCCTCCGGAATACCGGCGGCCTCAAACTCTCCTTTTTGGTCAGGCGTGGGGATAAAATAGCCGTCCAACTGGCACTGCTCCACCACAGGATGGCAGGTGTAGTCCGTTGCCACGAAGTAGCAGGGGATATCCAGCCCCCAGGACCGGCGGATCTCCGTTACCATGGCGCCGGCAAAGGAGTGGGAGCAGATGATGGCGTCAAAATCCCGCTCTAAGATCCAGTCCCGCATTTTCTTTGCGCCCAGGCTTAAAAGCTCGTAAATGGGGTTAAATTCATCCGGGTCGGAGGTGTATTCGGCAAAACGGTAGCCCCAGTCGAAGAGCTTAGGGCCGTGGCGATACAGCCGCACATGCCAGTTGGAAATAAATTTAGAAAAGCCGGGGGACAAAAAGGCCAGGCAGTCTTCCAGCTGGCAAGGGATCTGCCGGCTCTCGTAGACCTCCATTATGGCCCGGGCGGTGGCATTATGGCCTTCGCCGGTATTGGCTGAAAGCATCAAAATTCCCATTTTGGTGCCCCTTTCCTTGTTTTTTATCCATTATACTATTTCCGGGCAGTTTATTCAACAGTTTTCTTTTTTTCCCTATTGCAATTTGTGGAAAAAGTGCTAAAATGAAAAATCATATTCTGAAGCGAGGCGTTTTTTATGAGCTATAAGCGTGTGTTGACTATCCAGGATATTTCCTGCGTAGGCCAGTGCTCCCTGACGGTGGCTTTGCCCATTCTGTCGGCCTGCGGTCTGGAGACTGCTATTTTGCCCTCTGCGGTCCTTTCCACCCATACCGCCGGTTTTACCGGCTTTACTGTCCGTGACCTGACCGACGATGTACCCGGCATTGCTGCCCACTGGAAAAAAGAGGGCATCGGCTTTGATGCTATCTATACCGGCTACCTGGGCAGCACCCGGCAGATCGCCTATGTGGCGGACATTATGGATACTCTGGGCAACCCCGGCTGCAAGAACATCGTCGATCCGGCTATGGCGGATAACGGCAAGCTGTATCCCGCCTTTGACGAGGATTATGTTGCGGAAATGAAAAAGCTTTGCGCAAAGGCAGATATCCTCCTGCCCAACATCACAGAGGCCTGCTTCCTGACGGATACACCCTATCAGGAAACCTACGACAAGGCCTATGTGGATGGCCTGCTTATAAAGCTGACGGCCCTGGGCGCTAAGACAGTGGTACTTACCGGCGTGGGCTATAAGCCGGAAGAAACCGGCGTGGTGGTCTATGAAAACGGCGTTCACGCCCACTATGTTCACCCCAAGCTGCCCCAAAGCTGCCACGGCACAGGCGATGTATACGCCTCTGCCTTCACCGGCGCCTATATGCAGGGCGCTTCTACCTATGAGGCCGCGAAGATCGCTGCCGACTATGTGGTCGCTTCCATGAAAAACACCATGGGCGATAAGTCCCACTGGTACGGCGTGAAGTTTGAAACCGCTATTCCCGACCTCATTAAGGCGCTTAATCTATAATGTATGCAAAAAGCCACCGGGTGTTCCTCACCCGGTGGCGCTTATATTATGCATCTTCTTTTGTAAAGCAAACAATATCCTGTGGGCCACAATCCAAAATGTGGCAAAGCTTTTCCAAGGTAAAGAGGGTGATAGATTTGTTGTGCTTTAACTGGTGGATAGTTCTGGGGTTTATGTCGTGCTGGTTTATGAGCGTATAAGTGCTAACGCCCCGAGCTTTCATCGTTTCCCACAAAGGGTCGTAACAAATCACAGGCATACCCCCCTTTTTCTGTGTTAGAATTCTACTTTGAAAATCAGTTCGCTACTATGTTCTGCGGCAAAACGCGCTTCCACAGAAGTCTTTCCGGAAAGACCCAGCAAGTCATCTATAGCACAAGCAACAGATTTTGTCATGGTTGTTGAGTAGGAGCCTGCCAACACCAGTTCCTTAGCTCTAATCCCCTGATTAAGACGCTGTTCGATGAAGCCTATAATGATGTCATCGTGTGCAAACCATTTTAGGTTAGGTTGTTGGGGGTTGTTATGACCTTCATAGCGAGAAGAATCCTTGTGGGCCAATTTCTTTGCAGCTGTGTTACCGGTACTTGCACTGCCGCTCAATCCCGGAAGCTTCAACTTGCCACCGGTGAATTCGGCCTGCATATCGGCTTCCATAATGATGGCTTCACAAAACTTGGCACCTAAACAATAAGCGATATGCATAAGTTCAGCCAGTTTTTCCTTTGTTGCCCTATCAAAAATGTCTTTAATATCAAGGTATTTACTGGGGTCAAACTTATCCTTACAGAAAGTAGATCCTTTTTGGGGTAAGGGCAAAAAGGTCAGTCCGGATTTTCCTGCGTAATCCAAATACATATGGAAAACCTGCTCATCCTTGTGGTTTTCCAACCAACCGATGGCTTTTTTATCTGTGACAAATTCTCTGTTGGCAAGGTTATCCTCAATCCGTATAATATCCGGAAACCGAAAACCTTTGGCCTTTAAGTCCTTTTCTGTTAAGGGTGTATATCGCTTGGCTTTTTGATCGTGAATACTCTGTTTGGTTTGCTCAGCAAGGTTTTTGGCACTGTCGGCAGTTTTCCCTGCAAGGTCAGATGCTTTTTTCCACAGATTGGAAAAGCCTTCTTTTGCTTTTTCCTTCATGTTCTCGTTGTTCGCCATTTTTCTTTCTCCTTATATGTTTATAGGCGGTTGCCCTTTGGAAAGGACTTGTAAATTTCGCGGTTTTATTCTCGCCCTTTCGCAGTCGTGATGGAGGCAATCAGCTTTCTGCGGATTGTACCGCATTTGTTTGCCACGGGTTCGTATATACTGTTGGTAATTGCATTGACTCGAAACAGAATCTCAAGCCAGTATTCCGTTTCATAGCATTCTTTTAGGGCAATTTCTAACTTGCTTATAAAATCTGCCTTGCTTTGGGCATATTTGGCCTCATGTGCGTTTGCGCCGATAGATGAACAAGAGCGCAATAATTGATTTACAAAAACAGAGCGACCTTTAATATCGTCACAAATTGCAGTGATTTCAACAGTTAACGCGACTGCCATTTCTTTAATTGTTTTATTTTCCATACCTTCACCTTTATGCGATATGTTGCTTCGCAACGTGATATATTTGCATGGCAAATGCGATATATGCTTCGCATGCGATATGATATAAATTCCTAACGCGCCACAGCGCATATCGCTCCGCGAAGCGGAATATCGCGTGCGCTGGCGCATATCGCAAATTCCGTCAGGAATTTATATCGCTGAATCTATTGTCTGCACAGGCAGACAATAGATTCTACATGGGCGCAGCGGGGGAACAGGTCGGCGGCCAGGGCAGAAAGAAGGCGGTAGCCTCTTTCCTTGAAAATCGCCACATCCCGGGCCATGGTTGCCGGGTCGCAGGACACATACACGATCCGGCGGGGCGCCATTTGGCAAATGCCCTCGATGGCATCCGCATTCAGACCCTTCCGGGGCGGGTCGACTACCACTACATCAGGCCGCACGCCACGGCTTTCCAGCTCAAGGGCGGCCTTGCCCGCATCGCCGCAGAAGAATTCCGCGTTTTCGATGCCGTTGCGGCGGGCATTTTCCCGGGCGTCGGCGACAGCCTCCGGCACCACCTCTACGCCGATGACCTTTTTGGCGGCCTTTGCCATTGCCAGGGTAATAGTGCCTACGCCACAGTACAGGTCCAGTACCAAATCCTCCTTGGTGATCTGCCCCTGGGCGATAGCGGCCTCATAAAGCCGCTGTGCCTGGTGATGGTTGATCTGATAAAAGGATTGGGCAGAGATGCGGAAGGTAAGGCCGCAAAGGGTGTCTTCAATGTACCCCGGGCCATAAAGAACCTTGTTTTCTTCTCCTAAAATGGTGTTCCCTTGCTTTTTATTGATGCTTAGCACCAGGGTGGTAAAGCCGGGGATCTTTTGCAGCCGCTGCAAAAGGGCGTCCGGGTGGGGAAGGGCAGTGCCGTTGACGCAAAGGCAGACCAAAACCTGCTTGCTGACGGCTCCCTGGCGCACAAAGATATGGCGCACCAGGCCCTTGTGGGAGGCTTCGTCATAGGCACTGATCCGGTACTGGTTCATATAGTCAAGGACCGCTTTTTTAACCCTATCCGCTTCCGGGAAGCCGATGCGGCAGCCCTCGTTTTCCACGATCTGGTGGCTGCCTGCCCGGTAAAAGCCAGCATAGGCCTTGTTTTTGCTGCTTCCCACAGGGAAAATGACTTTGTTCCGGTAGCCATAGCAGGTAGGCGCGGACAGAATGGATAGTTCTTCCAAATTCTCTCCTGCCAGCCGGTTCAGGTTTTGCTTTACCCGGTCGGCCTTCAGCCGGCACTCCTCCTCGTAGGTCATATGCCAGAAATCGCAGCCGCCGCAGAGCTTGGCAACAGGGCACTCCCGGTTTACTCTGTGGGGAGATTTTTCCAGCACCTGGGTGATCTTCCCCAGGGCCCAGGTCTTGTTTGCCTTCAAAATGGCGATCTTACAAAGGTCGCCCACCACAGCGTTGGCAACAAAGACTGCACAGCCCTCGATTTTGGCTACGCCCTGCCCATCGGCGGTGTAATCTACGATCCGGGCCTCATAAACTTGGTTTTTTATAAGCATTACAGTACCTTTTCCATTACGGTTTTTTGGGGCGCAAAGCCCATTTTTTCATAAAAGGCCTTGGCGGCATCGTTGCCCTCCCATACATTCAGGGTGATGGCATCGCACTTGCGCATTTTGGCGTAGCGCACCACTTCGTTGTAAAGGGCAGAGCCGATGCGCTTGCCCCGGCAGCCATCCAGCACGCACAGATCGTCAATGTACAGGCAAAGCCGGTCTGCAAGTACAGGGTTTCTTTCCGTTACCTGTATCTGGCAGAAGCAGTAGCCCAGGACCTTTTCTTCTTCCACTGCCACAAAAATGGGGGTGTCACTGCTTTCCATCAGAGAAAACAGCTGGGAAGGGCCGTATTTGCAGGCGTTTGCCCGGAAAAGATCCGGCCGCAGCTCGTGATGCAACGTCCCAACCTGCTTCAGCAGGGACAGAATACCGGCAGTATCTTTGTTTTCTGCAAAACGAATTTCCATAAGGGCCTCCTGTGATTTTTTCTTTATCATAGCACAAAAACGCCGGGCGGTAAAGGCAAGAAGGACAAAAGTTGCAAAATTCCCCCAGGGCTGATACAATAAATAAAACAGTGAAGCAGGAGGATGGAAAATGAAAGTGACCTTAGAGGTTTGCTGCGCTACCTTTTACGATGTGCTGGCGGCGGCAAAGGCCGGGGCAGACCGGCTTGAACTGAACAGCGCCTTCTACTTGGGCGGGCTGACCCCTACTGTGGGTTTGGTGCGCCTTGCGAAAAAGGTCTGCAAGCTACCTATGGTGGCCATGGTGCGCCCCCGGGCAGGCGGCTTTTGCTACACGGAGGAAGAATATCAAACGATGCTTTCCGATGGGGAAATTCTCCTGGAGGAAGGAGTGGACGGCATCGTTTTTGGCTTTTTGACCCCGGACAAGCAGGTGGATGTGAAAAAAACCAAGGTCTTAACGGACCTTGCCCACAGCTATGGCAAAGAAGCCGTTTTCCACAAGGCCTTTGACTGTATTGCCGACCAGGAGCAGGCCCTCAGGGAGCTGATCGCCCTTGGGGTTGACCGGGTGCTGACCAGTGGCGGCGGCAAGGCGGCCCTTGATAAAGCAGACCATTTGGCCTACCTTATTAAGACCTATGGGAAGGATATTACCCTTTTGTTAGGCGGCGGCATCCGTGCCGGAAATGTGGAGCGCTTGCTTCAGGCTACAGGCGCCAAGGAGATCCACACCGCCTGTGCAGGCTTCCTGCAGGACCATACGGTAATGGGAAATGCCGTTTCCTATGCCTACCGGCAGGACGGCACGCCGGAGAAGTACGAAGCAGTTGACCCTGCCCAGGTGACCCAGCTCCGCCAAATTTTAGACGATATGTAAGCGAACCCCCGCAGCAGTCGCTGCGGGGGAGTTGCTTTTAGTATTTCTTTCGCAGGATCATAAAGCAGATCCAGTAAAGGGTCACGATCAGGCACATGGCAAGGCCTGTGACCTGCCACAGAAGCTCTTGCTCCATTACTTTGAAAACAATGGTGCAGACGGCGGCGATGAGAACAAACCAGTAGCCCGCCCAGGCCCAGGCTTTGTTACGCAAAAAGCGGTTTCGTTCGTCAGATACTTCTGTATCCATCTTCTCCTGATAGGCCTTGTCGGTCTTGTACAGGTACAGCTGGGCCAGCCGCAAAATGCTTATCGTAAGCAAGGACGCGCCCATACCGCTCCAAAAGGTATCCAGCACACCGGCAACTGCCAGGGTGAGCAGTGTGGCGCCTATAACGATGGTGAGAATATAGTAAATAAGCCTTCCGGTGATCTTCATACCGTTTCCTCCTCAAAAATGAAAACTTCTTCAATGGACAATTCAAAATACCTTGCGATTTTATATGCCAGCATGATAGACGGATTGTACCGCCCGTTCTCCAAAGAACTGATGG
>JAZQLG010000026.1:0-2660 GCA_045542575.1 Faecousia sp. | reverse complement strand
GTCATCAGACGGCGCAGCTCCGCAACCACCTGGCAGCGCAGGATAATGTTACTCTTAACAGCAGGATTCCGCAGGTCTAAATACCGGTACTTCAGACGGACATTTTCGTCTGCATCCTTGCTCTTGTTGATCTCAAAGGGCAGCTGGCTGTGGCGGCACTTGCCCAGGATCTCGATCTTCTGGGGCACAACTTCAATTTCACCGGTGGGCTGCTTGGGATTCTTGCTTTCCCGCTCCCGGACAGTGCCGGTGACGGAGATGGTGGTTTCCTTGTTGACGGACTTGATGATCTTCATCATCTCTTCCGTTTCCACCACCACCTGGGTAGTGCCGTAGAAATCCCGCAGAACCAGGAAGGCGAAGTTGCTGCCAACTTCACGGACATTTTCCAGCCAGCCGACAACGGTGACAGCCTGACCGGCATTTGCAAGGCGAAGCTCGCCGCAATTATGTGTTCTGGATTGCATCATAAAAATTACCTCTGGGTATATAGTTTAGCGGCTCTATTTTCTCACAAATGGGGAAAAAAGTCAACACAAACCGCCTATTTCACCCGGTTGTTTTTCCAACGCCTTGTTAGAATTCACATATTTTCCGAAAAAATCTCTGTTTTATAGGAGAAATTGAAAAAAGTTATATTTTTTCGCATTTTTGGATTGATTTTATGGGTCGTTTGGAATACAATAGTTGGGCGACTGAAAAAATTGGAGGGATTTTATGCTGAACATCGTGCTTGTTGAGCCGGAGATCCCCCAAAACTGCGGCAACATCGCCCGCACCTGCGCTGCCACCGGCAGCCGGCTGCATCTTATCCATCCTTTGGGCTTTGATGTGTCCGAAAAGGCGGTAAAGCGTGCAGGCTTGGATTACTGGCATCTGGTGGATGTCCGGGAATATGAAAACCTGGCTGACTTCTTTTCCAAGAATACTGTGGAAAAGATGTTCTGCCTTTCCACCAAAGCGCCCCGGTGCTACTGTGAAGCAGACCTGACCGGCGATTGCTACCTGTTTTTCGGCAAGGAAACAAAAGGCCTGCCGGAGGACTTTTTGGATGCACACCGGGAAAGCTGTGTCCGCATCCCCATGCGTGCCGAGGCAAGAAGCCTGAACCTTTCCAACAGCGTTGCCATCGCAGTTTATGAAGCACTGCGCCAGCAAAATTTCCCCAATTTGCAGGATTACGGAAAAATGCGGGTCTGACCCGATTTATAAATGGAGGATGATTTATGAATTACAACAAGAAGTCCATTGAAGACATCGAAGTAGCCGGCAAGCGCGTTCTGTGCCGCTGCGACTTCAACGTTCCTACCAAGGAAGGCAAGATTACATCTGACAAGCGCATCGTAGCCGCTCTGCCCACCATCGAATACCTGGTGAATAAGGGCGCTAAGGTGATCCTGTGCTCCCACATGGGCAAGCCCAAGGGCGAATGGAAGCCCGAGCTGAGCCTGAAGATCGTGGCAGACCGCCTGTCCGAGCTGCTGGGCAAGGAAGTTATTATGGCTTCCGATGTTGCCGGTGAGGATGCAAAGGCCAAGGCCGCTGCTCTGCGCGACGGCGATGTGATGCTGCTTGAGAATACCCGTTACATCAAGGGCGAAACCAAGAACGATCCCGAGCTTTCCAAGGCTTTAGCTGACCTGGCTGACGTTTTCGTAAACGACGCCTTCGGTACTGCTCACCGCGCCCACTCTTCCACCGCAGGTGTTGCTGATTACCTGCCTGCTGTTTGCGGCTACCTGGTTCAGAAGGAAGTTGGCATTATGGGTAAGGCTCTGGCCGATCCCGAGCGTCCCTTCGTCGCTATCCTGGGCGGTGCTAAGGTTTCCGACAAGCTGAATGTTATCAATAACCTGCTGGAAAAGGTAGACACCCTGATCATCGGCGGCGGTATGGCCTTCACCTTCCTGGCTGCCCAGGGCTACAGCGTTGGCGCTTCCCTGGTAGACAATGAGAAGCTGGACTACTGCAAGGAAATGCTGGCTAAGGCAAAGGCTAAGGGCGTAAACCTGCTGCTGCCTGCCGATACTGTGGTTGCCGATGGCTTCCCCAGCCCCATCGATGCGCAGATCGCTGTCTCTACCGTAGACTCCACTTCCATTCCCGATGGCAAGATGGGCCTGGACATCGGCGAAAAGGCTTGCGCTGAATTCGCTGCCGCTGCCAAGGCTGCCAAGACCGTTGTTTGGAACGGACCTATGGGCGTGTTTGAAAACCCTGTTCTTTCTAAGGGCACCAAGGCTGTTGCCCAGGCACTGGCTGACAGCGAAGCCGTGACCATCGTTGGCGGTGGCGACAGCGCTGCTGCCTGCGAGCAGCTGGGCTTTGCTTCCCAGATCACCCACATTTCCACCGGCGGCGGCGCATCCCTGGAGTTCCTGGAAGGTCTGGAGCTGCCCGGCATCGCCTGCCTGCAAGACAAGCAGTAAGCACCGGACCTCGTCAGGTTTTTGCGGGTTCTTTGCTCTCAATACTGCACAAAATGCCTTGAAAATACCAACGGGTATTCCCTGCGGCATTTTGCTTGTCTTGAAAGCAAATAACTCCGCCAAAACATCGAAACAATGTATTAAATTTAAGAGCAGTAAGAACTGGCGAGGCTCGGTCCTTACTGCTTGATTAAAAGAGGAGATAAGCAAAATGAACAGAAAGTATCGTAA
>JAZQLG010000025.1:0-3011 GCA_045542575.1 Faecousia sp. | reverse complement strand
ATTGTTCCATTTCCCGCAAGCAGGAAATTCCACCCGTATCTTGGCTTTTCCTCTCCCCACAAAGGCCGTTCGCCTATGTGGGGGCCCCGATATTTCTGCCACAGGCAGCGCTCCCATCGCTCCCCCTCCCGGCGTTTGCTCTTTTTCAGGGGAAAGCCCCCCGAATTGCAAGTGTATCCTGTTGTGGCACCCGGCATATTCCTTGCCGACGGTGCGGCAGCGTCATCTGCCGGCCACAGCCACTCGCTTCGTCAAAGCACAAGATACATTGTTCCATTTCCCGCAAGCAGGAAATTCCACCCGTATCTTGGCTTTTCCTCTCCCCACAAAGCAGGCTTTGCGGGGGCCCCGTTTTTTTGCCACAGGCGGCGGTCGGGTCGCTCCCCAGAATCTCACCTCCGGTTCGATTCCACGGCACCAAAAAAAGGACACCCTTCGGGGTGTCCTTTTTTGGTGCCGGCAACCGGGATCGGACCGGTACGGATTTTACTCCGAGGAATTTTAAGTCCCTTGTGTCTACCTATTCCACCATGCCGGCATATATTAAATTTTGCTGTTTGCCGGCATCCTGTTGCGGTGCCCAGCGAATGCCCTCGGCTTTCAAAAGCCTTCGTCCCTCGCTGACCGCGGCCACTCGCTCAGGTCGCTTCATCTGCCACTGGCAGCGCTCCCATCGCTCCCCATGCCGGCGTGCAATTTATGTTACCACACTTTTTTCATTCAGTCAAGGTGTTTTTAGGCAGGCAAAAAGGGGGGCAAGTGCCCCCCTTTGGTGTTATTCTTCTAACCAGGAAGGATAGTACACATGACCGTAGCCGTCGGTCAGCCAGAAGTCATCCACCGTCAGTATCTCTGAAATCGTGTCGTCGGTAAGGATCACCGTCGAGCCCAAATAATAATACTTGACTGTTTTATCCTTCCACCCCAGCAGGTTTATTGTCACGACGGCAGTGCCGTCCTCTGCAAATTTCAGATAGTTGTTTTTATTCTCTCCCCTGGCCTGGGGCTCAACGATGTAAGTATCCAGGAGCATATACTGGGAAATATGCAAAAACGGCGGAATCAAAAATTCCCGGCCATCCAGGCTGTATTTGTGGAAATCCAATGCAATTTCCTCGGGATAGGGAGCGCTGGTCCAGGCGTTTCCACGCCAACAAATGCCCTTATTCTCTATAAAATCCAGGGAAAGGGTGCCTTTTTCAAAGGTGATATGGACCTGGTCCTTCACGATCTTGTACTGCCCCCGGTAACACTTTACGCAGTCTTCCTCATACTCGCCGCCCATATAATGCAGCTCTGCCACACCGGAGCCATAGATGGAGATCACCATATCCACATGATACTGGTCCCCTTGGTGATGCCACATACCGAGCAGTTTTTCTTCTGTCACATCGGTGACCACCGGGCTGGCATATTCCTTGCCATCGATCACTATTTTAGGCTGCTTGAAGAACCGGCAATAAACCGCCGCCGTAAAGCTGCCGCTTTTACCTGATGTGGAGGTCACATAATTGCCCCCGCTCATGCTCCCGTAGCTTTTATCCTCCAGGTTTACGATGCGGATATCCCCCAGGTAGTCATTGTCGCTGGCATCGCTGTACAGAATGTAGGCGCCTGTGGCTTCGTCGTAGTACAGCCAGCCAAAGTTTCGCACAAAGTCAATGCCGCCGTGTCCCCGGAAGGTAATGTTGGTAAAATCATAGGTGTCTGCAACGCAGGAATGGATGCTGCTCACCTCATAGCCATCCACATACGAGGGGATCTCCACCACCGCTTCTTCTCCGTGGTAGCCGGTAAGCTGGGCGTTTCCGTTCTTCGTCAGGATGTAGGACCAGCCGGAATCGGCAGTTTGCGCATCGTCGAGCAGGTCCTTCGTGGAAAGGGTGATGTTTTGCTCCCAGCAGATCAGCATATCCCCCACCACTTCAAATTCAACCGTTACACCGCCCAAAGAAATACAGAGCTTTTCATTTTTGAAGGAATAGGTGCCTTCAAAAATATCTCCCTCTGCATCGCAGGTAACCTTGCCATCTGCAAAGGTATAGACCTGGGTGTGCCGCACACCGGCAATGATATCGGTGTTCTTCCACTCCCCGCTCAGGTCCAGGCTTTCCTCCGGCGGTTGGCTGCTGACCGTGCAGGCCACGCCATTTACCGTAATTTCGTCTGCCTGGAAGAACTTGCAGAACACCGCTGCCTGGTTGCCGCTGTCAAGCAAAACGGAATTATCAACCGTGCTTGCGCACAGCACCAGCTTCCCTTCCACCCGGGCAAACGCGTTGATAGACTGGGGAAGCTCCACGGTTTTCAGGGTTTTATTTTCCGCAAAGGAATCCGTGATCATTCCTACCGGTTCCCCTTCAATGGTCTCCGGCAGAGAAATATGCTGCGCATCTCCTTCAAAGCCGGTTACCGTCACGAAACCGCCCTGTGCGGAATACACAACAGAATTAGAAATATCCTCCAGCTTGGTCTTTTCTTCACCGCAGGCTGCAAGACTCAGCAGCACAAGGGCCAAAACCAGCAAAATACCGATCCTTTTCTTCATAAACCCGCCTCCTTGAAGCTTTTGTCTTATCATACCATACCTCCCTGAGAAAAGCAAAGGAAAAGGCAGAAAAGAAAAACAAATTCCCCCTTGCTATTTTGATGCGGATGGTGTATAATACCTCAGTAGCAAAAAGATCACACCTGCCGGTGTGATGGCCGGGAGCCCGTGCGCTGCCTGTGGCAGGAGGAGCGAGGGCGTAGCGTGTGCCGCGGTCGACCATCGACGCTGGCGGAAAGCGCCAAGGAGAGGGTCGGGCACCGCAAACGGACGATCGTACGACGCAGTTAGACAAAGCAAAATGTTATGCACACCTGCCGGTGTGATGGAATTGGTAGACGTAGTGGACTCAAAATCCACCGCTGGCGACAGCGTGCCGGTTCGAGTCCGGCCACCGGCACCAAAAAACGGAAGCATCCCTTGGGATGGTTCCGTTTTTTCTTTTGTGGACGGACGAGAAGAT
>JAZQLG010000024.1:0-17048 GCA_045542575.1 Faecousia sp. | reverse complement strand
GGAGATAAGCGGGATCGAACCGCTGACCTCTTGAATGCCATTCAAGCGCTCTCCCAGCTGAGCTATACCCCCATATTCGGTTGCTTCGTTCGATAGCCTTCGTATTATAGCAACCGAAGTGTGGTTTGTCAACACTTTTTTTCAATTTCCCAGCAAAAGCCCCAGCAGATTGCCATCGGTGAAGGGCGCCTCTGTATAGACCGCGTCCAGGATGGCGTCCAGGTTATCCGGGTTATTTTCGATTTCCTTGGAGAACAGTTGGGCGGTGGATACGATATCACCGCCCAAGGCATTGACCAGCAGGCAGGCGATGAGCATAAACTTCACCCAAACAGTCAGTTCTCCGTCGGCTACGGCCCGGAGCCAATAACGGCAGATCAGGTACTTCATCAAAAAGCCCAATTCTTCCCGGCATTTCTGTGCAGTAGGCTGGGCGGTAAGGCGCTCTTTCCACCGTGGAGTCAGGAGCTCTAAGTCCAAAAAGAAGGGATAAAACCCGGATATATTTCCGGGTGTGGCGTACTTTTTGGCACTTTCCAGCAGTATTTCATCCAAGGGGAAAAGCTCGTCTTCATCCAAAGCGGCCTGCACATCGTAGGCATAGAGCAGCAAAACAGCCAGCTTTTCGCCTATGGGCAGGGGAGAGGTCTCCAAGAAATCCCACGCCTGCTTTCGGCTTGCCAATAGCAGGCCGAAGAGCCGGGCATCACATTCCGGCTCGCCGCCGGGCAGGACTTCTTCCACAAAATGGTAGGGGGAAAACAGTAATTTGGCGGCTTCCGGGCAGGAAAGCTCCAGCCCCAGCTCCAGATAGTCGCCGTAGTCATGGCGCAGCCTGGGAAACTCCCGGCAAGTTTGACAAAGGGCGTCGTGGCCCAGTTGGGCCTGGATCTCGCAAAGGCCGTCCTGCCGCCACATAGGGCAGCGGCGGTTCTCGATGGTCATCGTGTATCCACCGAGGGATCCTTTCAGGACCTGCCGCAGGCGGTCGCCCAAAGGCCCTTCCAGGGCTAAATATCGGGCGGCGGTATCGTCGTCTATATCCACTTCCCATTCGTGGCAGCAGCCGTCGGGGCAGGCACCTGCCAGACAGCGGAAGCGGTCATAAAAATCGGGTTTTACTAATTTCATAAGATCTCCTAAAAAATGGGAAAGCGGCTGCTTTCCCATTTCTGTTATTCTTCTTCCTGGGGCTTGATGGCGTACAGCGTGGCAACGGCTTCCTGGAAGGTTGCCTTGGTCTCCAGCACGGAATCCTGGTATTCCTTCAGCTGATTGCTCACCTGATCGGCGATGGCACCGATGTGCGCAGAGGCGGACTCGGCCTTCAAGGTGGCATCTGCCAGTACGCCATTTGCCTGGGCGTAGATCTGCTCAGCCCGCTCTTTTGCAACCCGCTCTACCCGTTCGGCACGGCGGTAGGCTTCCAGCTCTTGCTCGGTGCAGCTGGCACCGTCAGAAAGAACAGCCCGGTCCTGCTGGGCAAGGGTTTCTTCCAATTCGGCAATTCTTGCTTCGGCAGCTTCCAGCTTGGCCTTCAGCTCCTCGTCGGTGGGCTGAGAAAGAGCAGCCTGCAGTTGATTGTTCAGTTGCTCCACCTGGGCGTTGTGGGTGTTGTTGATATATTCAATGTAATTTACAACATCCTGCCGGTTAAAACCCCGGAAGGCACTGCGAAAATTCTTCAGTTCAGACATAAAAGCAACCTCCTGAAATGGAAATATCCGGTTTCTTTCCCGATTATAGCACAACATTTTCCGGAAAACAACCTTTTTCCAATGGAAGGGGGAAAAAGCCCAAGATTTTTTTATTTTTAACCTCTTTACAAATTTAGTAAACCTTGCTATAATGTCAAAGCACGCGCCGGTGGCTCAATGGATAGAGCATCGGATTCCGGTTCCGAGGGTTGGGGGTTCGAGTCCCTTCCGGCGTACCAAAAAATGAGAGAGGGCTTTTGCCCTCTCTCATTTTTTGTTGCGCCGCGGGACTCGAAAGATTAATTTGCAATATGCCAGTGGCATATTGCTGCCACCGGTTCAAAAACTGGTGGCTACAATTATTTCTGCGAAAGCAGAAATGCAAACGAGTCCCACCGGCGCAGATAAAGACTCGAAAGATCAATTCGCAACAGTCCGCTGGACTGTTGCTGCCGTAGGCAAACATTACAATTTGCGCAGCAAATTGCAACGAGTCCCTTCCGGCGTACCAATAAAGGACGGTTACTTTGATAGAGTAACCGTCCTTATTGTTTTTACCTGAAAAGACCTCATTTTCCGGTGTTTTTCTAGCTTTTAATAGGATTATCAAAAGCTATTCCGCAAAATATACGCCAATACGGGTAGAAAGACGCATATTTTAACAGAAAGAATTTTCGGTAAGTTCGACGGACTATCCCCATTTCGACGGATTATCCCCCAGTTCGGTGGACTATCGTCAATGGGTTTATTTTCAAATTAACAACGAGTTGCTGCGCTATGCTCGTGTTGAAATATTAGTGATAATTTGATATAATCCTCAAAAAAGAGGTGATACAATGGAAATTCGGTTGGATACAACGCTTGAACGGGATATCGATCTCTTGATTATGGAGGAATTTATCTCAGATGAAGCCTTTGCAAAAATCTTCTTGGATACTGTCGGAATCTGCAATCCATATGTTATTGACGAAGCTATCCATTCAAAAACTGATGCCGATTTGGGTGAGTCTGACATTGTTTTTATTCTGAATATCGCCGGAAAGCGGCATGCGCTGCACATCGAGGACAAGATCGATGCAATCGCTATGCCTCGGCAGCACGATCGGTATGATTTGAGAGCGCAGAAGGATATTGCCGACGGTCAGTACGATTCCTATTCCGTTTTAATAGTCGCACCCGAAAAATATCTAGCCAACAACAAGGAAGCGCAAAAGTATGCCAATCGTGTGACCTATGAGCAGATGCTAGAGCATTTCCTTGCCAAATCGGATCTTCGTTCAAAATATAAGCTGGCGCTTATTAATCTTGCCATCTATGAGCAAAAGAACGGCTATCAGTACGAAGCTAACCCCGGCGTTGTACGTTTCTGTGCTGCTATGGCGGCATATCAAAAGGATAACTACCCTAGCTTACCAATTGGTACAACTGCGTGGTGGCCTGAATATCCCACATTGCTAAAGGATACAAAGGTAGTATTCAAGGCTAACAAAGGATTTTGTGATCTACAATTTGGCCATACCTTGGCGCAAGATTTGTATGGTCGTGTTAAGGATCACCTATCGGAACGAATGAATGTCGTGCAAGCCGGAAAGTCCGCATCTGTACGTATCGCAGTTACACCGATTTGGTTTGAGAATCGTTTCGAAGAAAAATTAGCAGCAGTAGACGAAGCCTTAACGGCGCTTGACGAACTTTACGAATTATCCAAAAAATTGTTGTAAAACGAATCGAGGGACAAAGATGAACAGAGAGAACTTACATAGACTCATCGACAAATATGAAGAGAAGTTCTATGTTTTGAATGGTTCCAAGCATGATGAAATATTCAAGTGGCGCGCAGCTAAACAGTTTCGTGATGTGTGGTTTTCAGAAGAATCAAAAACTATACCTTTTTCCGAAAAGTTCGCATTGGCAAAGAAGAAATTTTCCATCTTGATGGATAACAGTTATGTTTCTCCCTCCAATGGTGTTGTAAAAATCGCAGAACACGATCAGGCAACTGTTGCATATTTGTTTGAGAACTATTTGTTTGCAGACGATGGTGGAGATCTAGTGCTTCGTCAAAACAATATGGACACATTCCTGGCGGAATTTGATAAGCTGCGAATTAAGTATTATCCGCAAAGCTTCAAATTTAAGCAGGACCGGCACTCTGCATCTTGCTATTTGGCATTCTTTGCGCCGGATAGCAATTACATTTATCGATACAGTGAAGCGGAAGCTTTTGCGCAAAATATCGAGTTTGGCAAGGATCTTGGTTCCGGCGCATCATTCCGGTTGGATCATTACTATGAAATGTGCGATCTGATTGTTGAAGCACTGAAAGAACACCCCAGCCTACTGGAAAAGCACTTTGCATTCCTAAGCGATAAATGTTATCGCGACGAGAGTTTACACCTGCTGGCTTTTGATCTAATGTACTGCTGCCGAACCTATAACTATTACAAGGGTATGACGCATACATCCAAAAAGGAGAGCATCAAAGCGTATACTGAAGCAGAAGCACGTGAGAAAGAACGCGCTGCCCGAGATGCGCAGATCGCAGAACTAACCGATGAATTGCACGGCTTGGAAATGCGTTTGGAGCAGATCAACGGAATATCGCTGCTGGATGTGGAAGTGACACAAAATATGTACGGAAAAGGTGTCATTATCGCCCAACAAGGCAACCGTATCACGGTAAAATTCGAAGCAGGAGAAAAGATGTTCATTATCAGCAAAAAGTATCCTGTGCGCCCCAAGTTTGAAAATGATGCCGAAACTGTTGAAGCATTTACTGAATACGAAAGCCTTGTGCAAAGGATAGGCGAACTAAAACGAAAAATATCGCAAAGCTAATACTTGCACCCCCTTTGGGTTTCTATCAGAGTATACGCCCAAATACAAGAAAAGAGCAGATACCCACAAGGGGTATCTGCTCTTTTCTTCGCTCCGCGAAGGGACTCGAAAGATCAATTCGCAACAGTCCTGTGGACTGTTGCCGCCGCAGGCAAACATTGCAATTTGCGCAGCAAATTGCAACGAGTCCCTTCCGGTGTGCGCGCATCCGGATATGAATGCAGTTATTTCTTCTCTTTTTTTGAAAGACCGAGAACATAATCTGAGGAAACGCCGTAAAAAGCACAAAGCACTTTCAAATGACGAACAGGGAGCTCTGTTTCACCTGTTTCATATCTGCGGTACATAGTGCGACCAATCTTTAACAGGTCGGCCATATATTGCTGAGTAAGATCTCTGTCTTCTCTTAAATTTCTTAGTATTTCATATGTTTCCATAGTATCACCCTGTTTCATAATAACAGATGACACAAATTTGTGTTGACAAAGGCACAAATTTGTGTCATTATATCATTAACACATAAATGTGCCAAAACACGAGCGGGAGTGGGAGTATGAATCGATATATAGAGAAATTGAAAACCTTTTTAATAGAGCGGCCTTTGCGTTGCGGAGATACAGATGCGAACTCCGTCTTGGAGCTGCTATACTGTTATTACAGCGAAGAAAATCCTATAGACAGTGCGGTTATTCGTTGCCGGTTTAAGGAGCTGGATAATATTTTGTGTCATTTATCTTTGGCGGATAATAATGCTGTATTTTCTTTAACCTGCAAGCTGTGCTCGACTTATGAGCGGCAGGCATTTTTGGAAGGCATCCAGGTGGGTATGCGCCTGTTTGAGGAGCTGGGAGATTGACTGCTGGCAAATATTACAGCTTGCATTATGGGCCGTTCTTTTTGCGCATATACGCAAAACAGCACCGCTCTTTGGAGTGGTGCTGCTTTAGTTGGGAGGTTGGTTCAAGCCCGGGGGTAGGGCTTCTTTTCGTCTGTTAATCCTGCAAGATAGTCCATACTTGTGTTCAGCGCAACTGCGATCCGTTTGCACTGCTCGAAGGTATAGTATCTCTTTCCGTTTTCAATTTTGGAATAATCACTTTGATCGATCCCGGTGAGCATTTGCATTTGGACCTGGGTCAAGCGCTTGCTTTTTCGAAGTTCTTTTAGCCTGCTCATCTTATCACCTCACCATAATTATGGCATATTGACCTATTGACAATAGGGTGAATCTGACCTATAATTAATTGCGGGACAATATTATATCTCGTTGGAGAATAGTCTATGCCGATTTGTTTTTTTCATAGATCCACGCCCTTCAAAGGCGCGATTATAAGGAAAAGGGTATATACAGCATCCTTTTTTTGCTGTTTTGTCCTGGCTGCGGTGTTCATATGGAATGGGGCGATTGCTTTAGGAGCGCTGGCGTGCATAGCCGGGGCTTTCTTTGCTTTTTTACGGTGCCGTACAGCACAAAGGGTTAAACGGCAAAGAGCCGGGATTTGCGGTTGCGGAAAGGGTATGGCTTATCACGACGGAGTTACCTTTGAAGCGTGTTCCCGGTGGACAACGACCCGCACAAACAGCACCTGCAGTGAGATCGTTGCCACAACCTATGCGGATATTCGCATCCATTATCCCTGCCCCGGGTGTGGGAGCGTGAAGGTTATTCGGCATATGATCTGTACCGGCGAAGTTCGCAAAAACACTGCCGGCGAGGTTTTGCAGGAAAGGCAATTTTCTGCCCAACAGGCGATCCGTGATTTCTTCGAGGACCTGACCGTCTGCACATAAAAGCGCGGGATGTCATCTTGCGCCCATCGAGACAAAGCAGCACCGTTTTGTACGGTGCTGCTTTATACAGCCTTGCCTTTGGGGAAGGATTGTTGTATCATATACTGCGACAGAAAGTAAAAGGAGGGGCTTTATGCGTAATGCAGCAATCTCATCGGAGAAGATTTTGAATGCGGTTTTGAAAAATGAGAACGGTCTTTACCGTGTGGTATACCTTTACGGAGCAGCTGAAGGGACCGGGAAGCTGATGGACCGGATCTTGGAGGAAGTAAAAGCCCAAAACCCGGATCGGTGGGTGGCCCAAACAACAGGGGCGGAATTCTGCCGGGAGCTTATCAGCGGCATCCAATATGGGGATGTGTCTGCCTGGCAGCAAGCTCTCCGGGGAGATGTTTTCCTGCTGGATGGGATAGATGCCATTGCGGGAAAGGAGAGCGCAGAGCAGTATCTTTACGGTATGCTGGACTGGCATTTGGAGCGGGGCAAGCAGATCGTGGTTGCGGGGCAAATGCCCCTGAAGGATATTCCCAAGCTGGCACCACGCATATGTGCCCAGTTATCCGGCGGCATCAGCCTTTTTGTGGAGTAAGCCACCGCATAATTAGGAAGGCCTATGCTGCTGCGGCTGGAGGATATTCAGGCGTTTTATTGAATCAATATTTGCAAAAATTACGGGACGCACTTCGCAGGAATGTGCGTCCCGTCAGTCTGTCAAAAAACTTGTTTTTGACAGACTGGCAGAGGTCACTAAAGCCGGCAAGACAAGCAACTCGACCCCGATGTGTATGTGGATACTCGAGAGGGGCGAGTTGCGCAGTAAGTCAAAAAGCCTTGCGTAGCAAGCTTTATTTACCCCTCATCCGTCAAAAATCAGAGATTTTTGCCACCGGGGACATTCGCTGGGCACTGCAACAGGAGAAGGCTTTGTTAAAAATCATCACTTCATAGTGCTTTTTGACGGTTGGCGGCTTTTTTGACACTCTGACGGGACGCACTTCGCAGGAATGTGCGTCCCGTGTGTTCAGGCGGCAAGCCGCGCTTTGGTTATGCCAGCTGGGTGATCACAAGGTGGGCAGAGACCGGGCGGGTGCCACCGGCAGACGGCGTGATGGTCAGTGCTGCGGCGGTGCCTTCCGGGTTGCGGACAGTCAGCAAAGAGTTTACAGCAGTAGTTTCTACGATGGCCATACCCACGATCTGGGATGTGCCGGTGGCGCGTCCGACCACCGTATAGGGCAGATCTGCTCCGTTCAGGGTCAGAATGAGCTGCCCGGCTTCTGTGACACTAACCTGGAACAGGATCTGGTAGATGCCAATATTACCAAGGGTAAAAGAACTTTCGCTTGCCCGGGTGATGCCGGTGCCGCTGTTTGGACCGTCCTGGGGGAAGCTGACATCTTCACCTGGGGCAACGGTGTCGGCGTTGTCCGGGGGCATAAGGGCGTAGAAATCTGCATAGCCCAGCACACCGCCAGCAGGACCTGCAGGCCCAGTTTCACCTACAGGACCTTGAGGACCGGCAGGCCCGGTTTCACCTACAGGACCTTGAGGACCGACAGGCCCGGTTTCACCTACAGGACCCTGAGGACCGGCAGGCCCGGTTGCACCCACGGGTCCGGTTTCACCTACAGGCCCCTGTGGACCGGCAGGCCCGGTTTCACCAACAGGCCCCTGTGGACCTGCAGGTCCGGTAGCACCAACAGGTCCTTGGGGACCGGCAGGTCCGGTTGCACCCATGGGTCCGGTTTCACCTACAGGCCCTTGGGGGCCTACGGGGCCGGCCACACCGGCAGGGCCTTGAGGGCCAACAGGCCCGGCTTCTCCTGCAGGACCCTGTGGACCTACAGGGCCGGTAGCACCTACAGGTCCCTGCGGACCGGCAGGTCCGGCAATCCCCGCGGGACCCTGCGGACCAATGGGTCCGGCTTCTCCGGTAGGACCTTGGGGGCCCACAGGCCCCGCTACTCCCGCAGGACCGGCAGGACCAGCAGGTCCGGCTACGCCGCCGGGACCCTGCGGTCCTACCGCACCTTGTTCCCCGACAGGCCCTTGAGGACCCACCGGTCCGGCAATACCTTCAGGACCCCGGGGGCCAACAGGGCCTCTTGGACCGGGAATGCCCTGTGGTCCTGCCGGTCCTCTTGGCCCAACCGGTCCTTGAGGACCGGCGGGGCCGGTGCAGCAGCCATACCCGAGATCCGGGCAGCCGTGGTCATTTTGCGGATACCGTTTGCAGGCGTTGTCATCAAATTGTGGCTCGGGGGTTCCTCCGTCGTAGCAGTTGTATCGGTTCAACAGAATTCCTCCTCATTATTAGGGTACATTACAGCATACGCTTTTTTACAAAATCTGACACTTGTTTCTATGGGATGGTGCCGTTTCATTATATGCGCCGTACCGGATCTGTGTGCGGAAATATGTTATGTATATTTGTGAAAAATGCCGATTTTTCCCTTTTTGACAGAAAAAGACAGTACATTTGTGATAGAATTCCTTGCATAGAGTGAAAGAATGTGTTATATTGTATGGTAAAGTGGTATGCTCTGCGGTGAACCCATTGAAGCGTAGACAGAAAGGGGCGAGGAAGATGAAGGGGCTTTGCGATTGCCACAGTCACATTCTTCCCGGCATGGACGACGGCTGCAAGACAGCGGCCCAGTCTGTGGAAGCGCTCCGCCTTTCCTATGCCCAGGGCGTGAGAGTCATCTTTGCCACGCCCCACTACTACCCGGTGGAATCGGTGGAAAGCTTCCTTGCCCGCCGGCAGTGCGCCTGGGAGCTGCTGCAAGCAGAAATAAACAAGCAGGCAGTTACAGACATTCCCCAGATCGTTTTGGGGGCGGAAGTAGCCTACCGTCCCGGCATCAGCAGCGCAGAAGGTATTGAAAAGCTCTGCCTGGGAAACTCCGGCTATCTTCTTTTGGAGCTGCCCTTCCGGGCCTGGGGCAAGGAAGAGCTGCGGCAGGTAAGTAATTTTGGCTGTGCCCGGGGAATTCTTCCCATTTTGGCCCATTATGAAAGATACCGCACTCTGCAAAGTCGGCAGATGTATGCCCAAATGGCCCGTCAGGATGTACTTATTCAAAAAAATGCAGAGGCTTTCTCCGGCTTTTTCGGGGAAAGAAGAGCCTGCCGGGAAGTGAAGCTTGGCCGTTGCCACCTTTTGGGGTCTGACTGCCATAATTTGCGCAGCCGCAAGCCCAATCTGCCCACAGCGGTGGAAAGCCTGCAGAAGCAAGGTCTGCAAAAGGAACTGGACCGTATTACAGAAATCAGTTGGGGGATCTTCTCCCTTGCAAAGAAAGAAAGTAGAGGATAGTTTATGGGAAAGCGCAGAACAACGCGGAAAGTGTTGGAACACTGGCATATCATTTCTCTCCTTCTGGCACTTTATGATATTGTGGCGGTGTCCGCCTCCTTCTTCCTGGCATTGTGGCTGCAGTATAACTGTGCCTATTCGGCTATACTCATTGAGCAGAAAATGGCATTCACATTTTTTGCACCCATTTACGGCCTTGTTTGCGTAGGCGTGTTTTGGTCATTGGGCCTTTACAACAGCATTTGGCGGTTTGCCAGCTACAATGAGCTGCTCCGTACGGCCTTGGCCACGATCATTACCGGCACTGTCCACATTGTGGCGATGCAAGGGTTTATTACCAATATGGGCGTTGTGTATTATGTTGTGGGTATTATCCTGCAGGCCATTTTTGTGCTGGGTATGCGGTTTTCCTATCGGCTTGTGTTGCTTCTGCGCAGCAACCGGCAGGCCCACCTGGACGATGGCAAGGTTACCCGGGTAATGCTGGTTGGTGCCGGCAACGCGGGCCAGATGATCATGCAGGAGATCGGCTTTATGCTGGAAACCAGAATGCGTGTGGTTTGCATTATTGACGATAACCCCAATAAATGGCACAGAAGGATCCAGGGCGTGACCGTTGTGGGAGGCCGGGAGGCCATTGCCGAAAGTGTAAAAGAATATGGCGTTCAGAAAATCTTTATTGCCATTCCCAGCGCATCCCAGGAAGACAAGCGGGAAATCCTGAATATCTGCAAGGAAACCGGCTGCGAGATCAAGAGCCTGCCCAGCGTGTATCAGCTGGTGTCCGGCCAGGTGCGGCTGGGGGATATGCAGGAAGTTGCAGTGGAAGACCTGCTGGGCAGAAAGCCGGTGCAGGTGGATATGGACCAAATGCGCAACCAGATCCATGGCAAGACAGTCCTTGTTACCGGTGGCGGTGGCTCTATCGGCAGTGAGCTGTGCCGACAGGTAGCAAAGCGGGAACCGAAGCTGCTGCTTATTTTGGATGTCTATGAAAACAGCGCTTATGAAATTCAGCAGGAGCTGAAGGAGCTGTATCCGCACCTGAATATGCAGGTGCTTATCGGCTCTGTCCGGGACAGCCGGCGCATTGACAGCATTTTTGCTACTTATAAACCGGATATTGTGTACCATGCGGCAGCCCACAAGCATGTGCCGCTGATGGAAGAAAGCCCCTGTGAGTCCATTAAAAATAATGTTATCGGCACCTATAAGACGGCCTATGCGGCGATGATCCACGGCTGTGACCGGTTTGTGCTGATCAGCACCGATAAGGCAGTCAACCCTACCAATATTATGGGCGCATCCAAGCGGCTTTGTGAAATGGTGGTCCAGAGCTTTGCCCGGGCAGTACAGACCGGCAAGACTGACGGTCTGCCCAAGCTGTTTACCCATCAGGAATGTGCCGATGAAATGCTGGTAGCCGTTGAAGCGCCCCATAATTTGAAGACCCAGTTTGTAGCAGTCCGGTTCGGCAATGTTTTGGGCAGCAACGGCTCTGTGATCCCTCTGTTTAAGAAACAGATCGCCAAGGGCGGACCGGTGCGGGTGACCCATCCCGATATTATCCGCTACTTTATGACCATTCCCGAGGCGGTGAGCCTTGTAATGCAGGCCGGCATTTATGCCAAGGGCGGCGAGATCTTTGTTTTGGATATGGGCGCACCTGTAAAGATCGACGATCTGGCCCGTAACCTTATCAAGCTTTCCGGCTTTAAGCCCGATGTGGATATCCCTATCGTTTATACCGGCCTGCGGCCCGGTGAAAAGCTTTACGAAGAGAAGCTGATGGCAGAAGAGGGCCTGCAGACCACGCCCAATGAGCTGATCCATATCGGCAACCCCATCCCCTTCGATGTGGATACATTCCTGGTGCAGCTGCGAAATCTTATGGAAGCAGCCTATGAAAACCGGGAGAACATTGTGGAAATGGTGGCAAAAATGGTGCCCACCTATCATCCGGCTCCCAACGGGGAGGCTAAAAAGGATGCCACCTTTGAAGAGCTGAGCCGTCAGGCCGCAGGGGTGTAAAAAGCAAAAAACAAACAAGAAAATCCCGACGGAGCGAAGCCTGAAAGGGTAATTGTGAACTTTTTGCAACATCTATTGACAAAGGGGATGCCCCTTGCTATAATACGCCGGGCTTGAGAAATAACGGCTGCACAGGAGAAGACCAAATGGGATTTTTTGCGTTGTTGCTTTTGGCAATCAGTTTGAGTATGGATGCCTTCGCAGTGAGTCTGTGTAAGGGCCTGAGCATGCAAAAAGCTTCCTTAAAAGCGGGCTTTGTTTGCGGCGGCTGGTTTGGCCTTTTTCAAGCTTTGATGCCCCTTGTGGGGTTCTTTCTGGGCAGCCTGTTCGCAGGCTATATCCAAAGTGCCGACCATTGGGTGGCCTTTGGCCTTTTGGCGTTCATCGGCGGCAATATGCTGAAGGAAGCCTTTGAAGGAAAAGAAGAATGCTGCGGCTGTCAGGAAGTGGACCTTTCTCCTAAAGCAATGTTTCCCCTGGCAGTAGCCACCAGCATTGACGCACTGGCTGTGGGCATCAGTCTGGCTATGACCGGTGGTGTAAACATTTGGCTGGCAGTCGGACTGATCGGAGCCGTTACTTTCCTGCTTTCCGGTCTGGGCGTGAAAATCGGCAGCCTGTTCGGCGCCCGGTTTGAAAAGAAAGCCCAGATATTAGGCGGTGTGATGCTGATCCTTTTGGGTCTGAAGATCCTCCTGGAACATCTGGGGGTGCTGTGATGGTATGTACCCGAAAACGGCTGAACCTGTGCCTGGCGCTTCTTCTTATGCTGCTGGCAGTGATTTGGGGCAATTCCTTGCTCCACGGAGAGCTGTCCAAAAAAATAAGCGGCTTTTTTGGCGGGCTTGTAAACGATGTGGTGCCGGATGCAAATGTAGAAAGCGGTGAGGAAGGTCACCGCCTTCTGCGAAAGGTGGGGCACTTAACGGAGTTTTGTGCGCTGGGCGTTCTTTTAAGCTGGCTCGTAAGAATGACGCTGAAAGAAACCTGGCAGCATCTGGCGCTGCCCCTGATTGGCGGCATAGCCGTTGGCAGTGTGGACGAAACCATTCAGTATTTCGTTCCCGGCAGAGCCTGCCGCATATCCGATGTAGGTATCGATACCCTGGGTTGTACCCTGGGCATCGTAATAATAACCTTAATCCTAACCATAAAAAATCAAAAATTGAAGGAGACAAAACAATGAAGAAACTGATTGCTCTGCTGCTGGCTCTGACCCTGGTTGTGGCCTTTGCCGGTTGCGAAAAGAAGGAAGAACAAGAAGACAAGCTGCCCCCCGTAGAGGCACTGACCGCTATCCAGACTCTGTATGAGGCTTACAACACCAAGCATGCTGATACTGACTACCAGCTGTTCCTGGTGGGCGGTGGTTATGAAAACACCAACTGGGAAGGCCCCGCTACTGTGCTGAATTCTGACGTAGCTTACTTGACCCAAACCCTGGTGATTCCCGAAGCTGAAGTTTCCAACATCAAGGCTGCTGCTTCTGCTATGCACGGTCAGAACACCAACACCTTCTGCGCCGGTGCTTACAACCTGGTTGACGGCGCTGACTACGACGCATTTGCTACCGCTGTGCGGAAAGCCATCCAGGGCAACCGCTGGATGTGCGGTTTCCCCGAAAAGCTGCTGATCGTCAATGTTGGTGACTGCCTGATCATTGTTTACGGCAATGGCCAGCTGGTTGAAAACTTCAACGTTGTCATTGGCGAGACCTATGCCGGCGCGCCCATCTACTACAACGAGGCTATTGAGGGCTAATTTCATTAAGCGAATGGGGCAGTGGCATTGCCACTGCCCCGTTTTGCGAAAAAATGTGTGCGAACAAATGCAAACGACACTCGTTTTCATTTGTATGCACACAAAATAATTCAGGAGGAAGATACAAATGCTTTTTTCCAGTATTCCCTTTTTGTATTATTTCCTGCCGGCGGTGGTCCTTTCCTACTTTCTGGTTTCCTGGGCGGTGGAAGGTCTGTTCCGGGCAGGGGGGAAGGCATCCTTCGGTAGGAAGGCGGGCCTTTTTACAAAGAATTTGACCCTGCTGGCCTTCAGCCTGGTGTTTTATGCCTGGGGCGAGCCTATCTATGTGTTCCTGATGATCGGCTCTATTCTGATGTTCTGGGGCTGTGGCCTGGCCATCGGCAAAGCGAGCACGAAGCTTTGGAAACGGATTTGGCTTTGCGTCAGCGTGGTTACCAGCGTTGCACTGCTGGCTCTTTTCAAATATGCCGATTTCTTCGTGGAGAACTTCAATGCCCTCACAGGCCTGAGCACACCCCTTCTGCGGCTGGCCCTGCCGGTAGGCATCAGCTTCTACACCTTCCAGGCCATGAGCTACACCATCGATGTGTACCGCGGTCAAGCGGAAGTACAGAAAAACCCCATTAACTTCGGCGCCTATGTTGCTTTGTTTCCTCAGCTGATCGCCGGCCCCATTGTCCGCTATGTGGATGTGGCCCGGGAGCTGAACGACCGCACCCATAGCTGGGATGAAATTGCCCTGGGTCTGCGCCGGTTTATCATCGGTCTTGCCAAGAAGATCATCATTGCGGATAACTTTGCCCTCTTAATGCGGCTGTTCCGGGAAAGCGGCGACCAAAGTGTGCTGTTTTATTGGATGTATGCCATCGCCTTTGCCCTGAATATCTACTTTGATTTCTCCGGCTACAGCGATATGGCCATCGGCTTGGGAAGAGTTTTCGGCTTCCACTTTATCGAGAACTTCAACCATCCCTATATGTCCAAGTCCGTTGCCGAATTCTGGCGCCGCTGGCATATGAGCTTAGGCTCCTGGTTCCGGGACTATGTGTATATCCCCCTGGGCGGCAACCGGGTAGGCAAGGCAAGATGGCTGTTTAACACCCTGGTGGTCTGGATGCTCACCGGCTTCTGGCACGGAGCGGCCTGGAACTTCATTTTGTGGGGCCTGCTGTATGCTGTTTGCCTGCTGATCGAAAAGTGGGTGCCGGCGCTTAAGAAGATGCCTGCGGTTTTCCGCCATTTCTATACAATGCTGGTGGTGGTGTTGGGCTTTGTCCTCTTTAATGCCACCGATCTTTCCCAGGCGGGCAAGGACTTGGCCGGTATGTTCGGCTTTGCGGGATTGCCCCTTGTAAGTGAAGCGACCCTTTATTACCTGGGCAGCTTTGCGGTACTCTTCGTCCTGGGCATCGTTGGCTCTACCAGCCTGGTGAAAAACACGGCCAATCGGCTGGCAGACAGCCAGAAGACCGGTTCTGTGGTGGCGATTTTGGAGCCTATCGTACTGATCCTTTTGTTGCTGGTCTGCACCGGCTACCTGGTGGACGGCGCATTCAGTCCGTTCCTGTATTTCAGATTCTAAGGAGGCAGCGAAATGAGCAAGAAAATAAGAGCCATTGGCGCTGCCCTGGTGGTAGGCCTCTGGCTGATCCTCACCGGATTCACCTGGTTTTCTCCCGATCAGGTCTATTCCTTTACCGAGCGCAGCTATCTGGATAAATTCCCGGAGCTGACAGTGGAGAACATTCTGGAAAAGGGCGACAGCTCCTTTATGTCCGAGTTTAACAGCTATACTTTGGATCAGTTCCCCCTCCGGGATACCTTCCGGCAGCTGAAGGCAATGTTCCATCTGTATGCGCTGAACCAAAGCGATAACAACGACAAGTATATCCACGACGGCTATATTGCGGAAATGGCCCTTCTCAATGAAAAGGTGTTCCAAAAGAACCTGGCATCCATTCAGAGAGTTTACGAAAAGTATTTGAAGGACGCGCAGGGCTGCAATGTGTATATGGCGGTCATTCCCGACAAGAACTATTATTTGGCAGAGCCCAGCGGCCATATGTCCTTAGACTATAACAAGCTGTTTGCCGATGTGCAGGCCAATGCTCCCTGGGCGACCCACATCAGCCTGCTGGATAAGCTGGAGATCTCCGATTTCTACCGCACGGATACCCACTGGCGGCAGGAAAAGCTTTTGGATGTAGCCCAAAAGGTGGCAAATGCTATGGGTGTTCAGGGCCCCAAGGAAGAGGACTTTACACTGCAGAAGCTGGAAGACACCTTCTACGGTGTCTACTACGGACAGATCGCTCTGCCGGTAGCAGGGGAGGATATGTACCTGCTGCGTAGCGATGTGCTGGATAACTGCCTGGTAAGCTACGACGGCGCGGAAGCGGTGAAGGGCGTTTACGACTGGGACCGCAGCAAGGTGGAGCTGGTGGAAAAGGCCAACGGCAAGTACGAGGTCTACGGCGATATGTACGAGGTGTTCCTGAGCAAGGAAAGCGGCAAGATCGTCATTGAAAACCCCAATGCCACCACCGATAAAGAGCTGGTGGTGTTCCGGGATTCCTTCGGCAGATCCTTCATCCCCCTGCTTGTCCAGGACTATGCCAAGGTGACCATTCTGGATACCCGCTGGCTGGCAGGCGGTACCTATATGCTGCAGAACCATATCACCTTTGAAAACCAGGATGTGCTGTTCCTGTACAGTGCACTGGTCCTCAACAGTGTGGAGCTCAAGTAATGAAAAGGCGCAAAGGAAAAATTCCTTTGCGCCTTTTTGTAAGAAAAGATCTCCTAAACGGTAGTATATATATGACTACAGCTTAAAGGAGAATAGAGATGAACAAGATTTTTGTGCTTTTGTTGGTGGTTATTCTGCTGTTTTCTTTCGCTGGCTGTGAAGGCGAAAAGCAGGCAGACCCCACCCAGCCGTCTATCCCTCAGGAAACACCTGATCAAGGCCCGGAGGATGTAACAGATGACCCGGCTTTGGCGGTGTTGCAGAATATTTGGGAGCAGTTTCAGGGGACAAAGGATGACTATGTAGGCGGTTCCGGAGCCGAGTATCAAACAGGGGCACCCTGGCAGGTAGCACTGTCAGATACAGATTTTTTACAGGGGGCGCTGTTTCTTTCGGAAAAGCAGCTGCAGAAGGTAACAGCGGCGGCCTCCTTGATGCACGGCCTGAACACAAACAACTTGACCGTGGGTGCGATCGCTTTGGGCTCAGACACGGATTATGAGGCCTTTGCCGCAGAGATCAAGGACCGGATCCTGCAAAATCAGTGGGCCTGCGGCAGACCCGGTGGCCTGCGGATCCTGAAGGTGGAAAGCTGCCTGCTGATCCTTTACGGCAGCGGCAGTTATTCCGGCAGCTTTGTGGATGCGCTGAATGAGGCATATCCGGAAGCGCAGCTTCTTTGCCGGGAAGCAATATAAGGAAAACGCCGCCGCTTTTGCGACGGCGTCAGAGGGTCCAAAAAGCCGCCAACCGTCAAAAATCAGAGGTTTTTGACAGACTGACGCCGCCGGAACTTTCATTGCGGCGGGGTTTTGTTATTTGGAGGGGGTTTGGGTTCAGGAGCCCCATTTTTTTAAGG
>JAZQLG010000023.1:0-5570 GCA_045542575.1 Faecousia sp. | reverse complement strand
ATCCCCCGGAGCATTATATGGTATATACCACTTTCCGATTTCTTTCTTGCTTGCCTCGGCATCGTTGTCGCCCTGTTTTATAGTAGTATATTTTACCTGCTCCTGTCAAGAGAAATAGGGGACGGCAGAACCGTCCCCTTGTCCCCATAAAAACCACCATTTTTCGGCGAAAATGTGCGAAAAACAACAAATCGGCACAAACCGCTCTGCGTGTTGGAGATTATGCTTTGCCTGGCAGAGGCCTATAAAACGGCCCCTCAAAATCTTTTGGAAAATTACTGCATTAAGTTGCGGTTTTTGCCCTATTCTGATTGCTTTTCCCGAAGAATATGCTATAATGTAAACAGAAGTGTACATAAGGAGGTTCCCAATGTCTATTCAAAAAGCGGCATTTGCCTTTACCCTTGACGGCACCCCCATTTCCTGCGAGCCCTTTGGCCACGGTCACATCAACAATACCTTTAAGATCTGCACCGATACCGGCAAAGAATATGTGCTGCAGCGCATCAATAAATATGTGTTCAAAAACCCTGTATGGGTTATGAAAAACGCTGTTGCGGTCACCACTTATCTGCGGGAGCGGGTCTCCGATCCCCGGATGACACTGCATTTCATCCCCACCGCCAACGGCAAGTTCTATCACAAGGACGAGGAAAGTGAATTCTGGCGGATGACCGATTTCGTAGGCGGCTTCAGCCTGGATCTGCCGGAAAGCGACGAGGATTTCTATCAGAGCGCCCTGGCCTTTGGCCGTTTCCAGGAGATGCTCTCCGGCTACCCTGCGGACTCCCTTTTTGAGATCATCCCCAATTTCCACAACACCGTGGACCGCTACGCAAAGTTCAAAGAGTCCATCCGCATTGACGGTGTGGCAAGAGTGGAGGAAGTGGAGGAAGACATTTCCTTCCTTTTAGAGCGGGAAGCCCTGGGCAGCACCCTTCAAAAGATGCTGGATGCAGGCATCCTGCCCCTGCGGGTCACCCACAACGACACCAAGCTGAACAATGTGCTTTTGGACAAGGCCACCCGAAAGAGCCTTTGCGTTTTAGATCTGGACACGGTTATGCCCGGCCTAAGCCTTTACGACTTCGGTGACTCCATCCGCTTCGGTGCCGCCACCGCAGAGGAGGACGAAAAGGACACCTCCAAAATGAAGCTGGATCTGCACTTGTTCCAGGTCTACACCAAAGGCTTCCTGGAGGCAGCTCCCTCTCTGACCGCCTTAGAAGTATCCCTTCTGCCCCTGGGTGCCATCGTTATGACCCTGGAGCTTGCGGTGCGGTTTATGACCGACTACTTAGATGGCGACCTGTATTTCAAGATCGCCTACCCCGACCACAACCTGGTCCGCGCCAGAAGCCAGATGGCTTTGGTTGCGGATATGCAGGAAAAGTGGGCGCAAATGAATAAGATCGTTGCAGAAGAAGCCGCCCGTATGGGCTGGAGGATCTGACTTATCGGAGGTATACAATGAATTACTTGGGCGTAAACTACGAATTACAGTATGTACCGGCACTGGATCCGGAATTTATCCCCTTAGGCGTTTGGGCAAATGCCTACCGCAAGGGCGCAAAAAAGCCTATCGCCATTGCTGTTGAGCGCAACGAAGGCTATGTTTCCGTCAGAAACACCTTTATCCACGGCACACCGGAAATGGCAGAAGCGGATTATCGCTATGTGGAGCGGTATGTGAAGTTCCTTCTGTGGGCCATCGGCGGCTTCCGGGTCAGCATCTGCGGCTGCAGTGAAATTGCCGCCCGACTGCAAAAGGCTTACAGCCCCCAGGGTGAGCGGGCCTTTGACTACGACTTTATTGAGAAGATTTACGAGCAGAAGCTGGAAATTGTGGATCTGCCCCTGGATAAGTGCCCTGCTCCCAACGAATGTCCCAAGCCCATCGGAGGCCACTTGGACGGCTGCCGCATCGGCTTCGATGCAGGCGGCTCTGACCGGAAGGTTTCTGCTGTTATTGACGGCGAATGTATCTATTCTGAGGAAGTGGTTTGGCACCCCAAGAAGAATCCGGATCCCAACTACCAGTACGAGGGAATTTTGGACTCCTTCCGCCGGGCCGCCTCCAAGATGCCCCGGGTGGATGCCATCGGCGTTTCCTCTGCCGGCGTGTTTGTTGGCAACGCCCCTATGGTTTCCAGCATCTTCTACTGCGTACCCCGGGACCGCTGGGAGGAAGTAAAGACTGTCTTTGACCGGGCCGCCGCCCAAATTGGAGATGTGCCCATCGTGGTCGCCAACGACGGCGACGTATCTGCCCTGGCAGGCGCTATGGGCATGAATGTGGGCTCCATTATGGGCCTGGCTATGGGTACCAGCGAAGCTGTCGGTTATGTGGACAAGGACAAGAATGTCCTTGGCTGGCTCAACGAGCTGGCCTTCGCCCCTGTGGACCTGAATGAACAGGCTATGGCTGATGAATGGTCCACCGATGTGGGTGTGGGCTGTAAATACTTCTCCCAGGATGCCGTCAATAAGCTGGCCCCCCGGGCGGGAATTGAGCTGGATGAAGGCTTAAGCCCTGCGGAAAAGCTGAAGGTAGTCCAGGCCCTTATGGAAAAGGACGATCCCAGAGCCCAGGCTGTCTTCCGGGATATCGGCATCTACCTTGCCTATGCTGTGGAGCAGTACTGCCAATTCTATGATATGCACTATCTGATGCTCCTGGGCCGGGTAATGTCCGGCAAGGGCGGCGACACCATTCTCGCCACCTGCCAGGAAGTGCTGAAAAACCAATTCCCCGCCATTTACGAAAAGGTACAGGTTATGCTGCCGGATGAAAACACCCGCCGGGTAGGTCAAAGTGCCGCCGCAGCCAGCCTGCCCGCCCTGCGTAAATAATCATTATTATTTAAGGAGGAAACCCTATGTTTTACAAAAACGCCAGAATCTTCTGTGAAGACCAAACCTTCCGTATGGGCGCTTTTGAAGTGACCGTGGAAGGAACCTTCGGTGCAGTTCTGCCCGAAAACATCCCCGAAGATGCCATCGACCTGAAGGGCGCAACGGTGATCCCCGGCCTGGTAGATGTCCATATCCACGGTGCTATGGGTTCTGACTTTTCCGACGGTGACTATGAGGGCCTTGTTTCTATGTGCCGGTATTTGGCAGAAGCAGGTGTCACCTCCGTTGCTCCCGCTTCCATGACCCTGCCCTACGATGTGCTGGAAAAGGCCTTCGCAAACGGCAGAAAGGTCGCTGACAACCGGCCCGAAGGCTGCGCCCGGCTGGTGGGCGTGCATATGGAAGGCCCTTACTTCTGCGAAAAGAAAAAGGGCGCTCAAAACGGCGCTTACCTGAAAAATCCCGACTTTGAGGGCTTCAAGGCCCTTTACGATGGCTGCAACGGCCTTGTCCGCATTGTGGACCTGGCACCGGAGCTGCCCGGTTCCGAAGAATTTATCGGGAAAGCAAAAGAACTCTGCACCGTTTCCGTAGCCCACACCGATGCCGGCTATGACGATGCGGCAATGGCCTTCCGGGCAGGTGCCACCCATCTGACCCACCTGTATAACGCTATGCCCTCCATTCATCACCGGAACCCCGGCGTTATTCCTGCTGCCGCAGAGAACAAAAATGTCCGGGCTGAGCTGATCTGTGACGGTCTTCACGCCCACCCCGGTGCTGTGCGTCTGGCCTTTACTATGTTCGGCAAGGAGAGAATGGTGCTGGTTTCCGATGCTGTTCGCTGCTGCGGCCTTCCTGACGGTGAATATGAGCTGGGCGGTCAGGCCATCTTCCTGGCAGGCGGCGTTGCCCGGCTGGCAAGCGGCACCATCGCCGGCTCTGCCACCAATCTGTATAAATGTATGTGCCTGGCGATGCAGTTCGGCATCCCCGAGGAGGATGCCCTCCGGGCCGCCACCTACAATCCCGCCTGCGCCCTGGGCCTGCAGGATAAGATCGGCACCATTTCCACCGGCAAATATGCCGACTTTGTGGTATGCAGCCCCGATTACACTGAAAAGACCGTTTATATCGGCGGCAAAGCCATCTGACATTTCTTATTTGCCCAAAGCGGACAAGTCTTGCACTTGTCCGCTTTTTATGATATGATTTGGTCATCTTTCTTTCGAGGCTTGAGCTGAGGGGGCCGAACACTATGCTAACCAAAACCTTTGGCGACCGGGCCTTTTTGCGCCGGATCTTCGCCTTTGCCATCCCTATTATCATACAGAACGGCATCACCACCTTTGTATCCCTGCTGGATAACATTATGGTAGGTCAGGTGGGCACGCTGCAAATGAGTGGCGTTTCCATTGCCAACCAAATTATTCTGATCTTCAATCTTTGCATTTTGGGTGCCAACGCAGGCGCAGGCATCTTCTCCGCCCAGTTCTGCGGCTCCGGGGATATGGAGGGTGTACGCCACGCCTTCCGCTACAAGCTGCTGATCTGCTCTTTTTTAGCGCTGGGCTTCATTTCCCTGGTGATCCCGCTGGGGCACAATCTCATTGGCCTTTATCTGCAGGGTGAGGGTGACCCCTTCGCCGCCAAGCGGATCCTGGCCTTCGGCTATGAATATATGCTGATCATGTGCTGGGGCTTTGTTCCCTTTGCCATTTCCAACGTGTACTCCAGCACTATGCGGGAAAACGGCAGATCTGTTGTGCCTATGGTAGCAGGTATTACTGCCGTTCTTGTGAATCTGTGTCTGAACAGCGTTCTGATCTTCGGTCTTTTCGGCCTGCCTGCACTGGGTGCCAAGGGCGCTGCCCTGGCAACGGTGATCTCCCGCTATGTGGAGCTTGGCATCCTGGTGATCTGGAACCACACCCACAAGGCCCAATATCCCTACATAAAGGGTGTGTACCGCAGTCTGCGTATTCCAATCAGCCTTGTAAAGAAGATCTCTGTTAAGGGTATGCCCCTGCTGGTCAATGAGTGTATGTGGTCTACTGCCATGGCGGTGCTGGCCCAAAGCTACTCCACCTGCGGCCTGGATGTGGTGCCTGCTCTCAACATTACAGAAACCATCAATAATCTGATAAGTGTTGCCATCGTGGCCCTGGGCCATACAGTGGGCATCCTGATGGGACAGATGATGGGCGCGGAAAAAAGCCGGGAGGAGATTTTGGACTGCAACCGAAAGATCCGCAATCTGTCCATCGCCTGCGGCGTTATTTTCGGCATTTTCCTTGCCTGCATCAGCCCGGTATTCCCTATGCTTTACCAGGTAGAGCCTTCCGTCCGGTCTTTGGCCACTACCCTTATCTTAGTGCTGGCCTGCCATAAGCCTCTGATGGGCTTTATCTACTTTGCCTACTTCTCTATGCGCTCCGGCGGCAAGACCTGGATCACCTTCTTTTTTGACTGCGGTGTGCTGTGGCTTATCACCATTCCTGTTTCCATCCTGCTGACCCGCTTTACCGGGTGGCCCATTTTGGCAGTCTATGCCTGCTGCCAGGCCATTGACATCTTAAAATGCGTGATCGGTCATTTCTTAATAAAAAAGGGCTCCTGGATCCAAAACCTCTCCAAATAACAAAACGCCGCCCCAAAGGAGGGTGGGGGGGGGGGTTTCTTTTATTTTTTTCCCGCCCAGGAGAGGGGGCTTC
>JAZQLG010000022.1:0-3175 GCA_045542575.1 Faecousia sp. | reverse complement strand
CTGCGATTGGGATACTATGGCCCAAAAGCAAATGTTCTGGGCGGTGATCCGTCACCGGGTCCAAATTACCCGCTTGCCTAAGGAGGGAGAGAAGATCCGGGTGCAAACCTGGCCTATGCCCACTACCAGGGTGGCATACCCCCGGTCCACGGTGGCCTATGATGAAATGGGCCGGGAGCTGTTTCGCTCTATTAGCCTTTGGGTGATTATGGACAGGAATACAAGAGGGATGATCCTGCCTGCCAAAAGCGGCATTATGGTGCCGGGTGTGGAATTTGGCAACGAGCTGCCTGCGCCCCGGGCACTGGTGCCCCAGGGCCTTTCCAGCAAGGAAATTCGGCAGGTGCGCTATATGGACCTGGACAGAAACGGCCATATGAACAACAGCCGGTATCTGGATTGGGTAGCAGACCTGTTGCCTTCCGGCTTTTACGGCATCCACCAGCCCAAGGAAGCGGTGGTTTGCTATAATGCGGAGGCACTGGAGGGACAGGAAATTTCCTTGCAGTGGGAGCTTGGCAGTAACGGCGAGCTGACGGTGGACGGCCACAAAACAGGGGAGGATGGAGGGCGGATTTTCTCCGCACAGATCGGTTTTCTGTAAACCAATTGCAAAATCCCCATTTTTTAACATAATAATCACAAAAACCCGAAAAAGCCCTGCAGACCCCGGCCTGCAAGGCTTTTTTTGGCGCTACCCTGTGGAATAACTTGTGGAATGTGGGGAAAACTTTAGGTCGCTAAAGGGCGAAAAAAGCCATAATTTGAAGGTTATGTAAACGGATATTCTGTCCACCTGCCAACGATTGACAGTGCCTGTAAAATTTGGTAAGATAAGAAAAAATCTACGCGAGGATGTTTTATGGAAAACTATTTGCACCCCCAATTGCCGGAAGATAAGGTGAAGGCCATTTCCAGCCTGGGCCTTGCCCATATTGGCGATGGGGTTTTTGAGCTGCTGTGCCGAAGCTACCTGTGTGTTCAGGGAAAGACTACAGTAAAGAATCTGCATAAAAGTACGGTAGGCTTTGTCAACGCCCCCGCCCAGGCAAAATTTGCCGATTGTATTTTGCCCCATTTAACGGAAAAGGAGCAGGATTATTATCGCCGGGGAAAGAATACCCACACCCATACCGCCCCCGGTGCAGCCACCCGGCAGGAGTATGCCAAGGCCACCGGCCTGGAGGCACTGTTTGGGGCGCTGTACCTTTTGGGGGAGCAGGAAAGAGTGAACGAGCTGTTTACTTTGGGAATGGAGGAGCTGTATGGCCTTTGATGCTTGCTTTTTAGGGGCTGTATTAACTGAGATCCGGGAAAAAGCCCTGGGGGGACGGATCGAAAAGATCCATCAGCCTGCCAGGGACAGCATTTTGGTGCAGCTTCGGTGCGACAGCGGCAGATATAAGCTGCTTTTCGGCATCAGTCCTGCAAGCCCCCGGCTTTACTTAACGGAGGCCAGCCCGGAAAATCCTGCCCAGCCACCCATGTTCTGTATGTTTTTGCGCAAGCACCTGTCCGGCGGTCGGCTTATCAAAATCAGCCAGCTGCCTATGGAGCGGGTGGCAGAATTTACTTTTTCCTGCATTTCTGAGCTGGGTGACCCGGTACAGCGGCGGTTGGTGGCAGAGCTGATGGGCAGGACCTGCAATCTGTATCTGCTGGATGAAACAGGCCGGATATTGGATTGCCTGCGGCGGATCGGCTTTGACGAAACAGCGAAGCGGCCTGCTCTGCCCGGTCTTTACTATCAAAGCCCGGAGCCTGTCGAAAAGCTTGACCCCGCCAAAATGACGCTTTCTGACTGGGAGGCCCTTTGCGCCCAGCCAGGCCCCGATCTGCTTTCTGAGCGGCTGATGGAAAAGGTGGGTGGCCTTTCTATGCTGGTGTGCCGGGAGGCGGCACTTGCAGCAGGTGGGGATACGGATGCCCGGATGGAAAGCTTGCAAAATGCACCGGAAAAGCTTTATGCCTTTTTCCGTACCCATTTGGAAAATCCCGGCCCTTATTACTATGCCGACGACCGGGGCAACTGGAAGCAGTTTGCTTTTTGCCCCATTTATCAATACGGCAACTGCCAAAGGGCAGAGGACTTTACTGCCCTTTTGGATGGCTTCTATGTGGTGAAGGACCGCAAGGATGCTATGCACCAAAAAAGCCAGGCGGTGCGAAAGACCGTCAGCAATCTCTGCCAGCGGATCAGCCGGAAGCTGGCGATCCAGGAAAAGGAGCTGGAGGCTACCTACGACCGGGAGCGACTGCGCCAGTTTGGAGATATTGTAACGGCAAATCTGCACCGCATCCAAAAGGGACAGCCTGTTTTGCAGGCAGAGGATTTTTATGACGAGAATATGGCTATGGTGGAGATCCCCCTGTCGGTCACCCTTTCTCCCCAGCAGAATGCGGCAAAGTATTATAAGGATTATGCCCGGATGAAAAATGCGGAAAAAGAGCTGAAGAACCAACTGTCCTTGGGACAGGTGGAGCTTAGCTACCTGAAAAGTGTGCTGGAAGAGCTGGACCGGGCAGATACGGAAGCGGACCTGGAGGAAATCCGCCGGGAATTGCAGGAGGGCGGCTATCTGAAAAGGGACAATTCCCAAAAGCGGATGAAAACCGCCAAGAGCCAGCCTATGCGCTTTGAATCCACCGATGGCTACCCCATTTATGTGGGCCGGAATAACCATCAGAATGAGGAGTTGACCTTCCGGCTTGCCCGCAAGGATGACCTTTGGCTCCACGCCCAAAAGGTCCACGGCAGCCATGTGATCATCGCCTGTGCCGGCAAGCAACCCCCGGATAACACCATCACCCAGGCGGCACAGTTGGCGGCTCACTACGCAGAAACCGCCGGCGGACAGAATGTGGCGGTGGATGTAACACCTGTCAAGCAGGTAAAAAAGACCCCGGCAGGCAAACCGGGGATGGTGATCTATCACACTTACAAGACGGTTATCGTCAATCCCTATCCGGATATTCGGCTGGATCCTTTGAATGCAGAATAACAAAAGAGCATTGTGGTAATCCACAATGCTCTTTTTCAGTCTGTCAAAAAACTCGTTTTTGACAGACTGGCAGAGGTCACCAAAGCCGCCAAGACAAGCAACTCGACCCCGAAGTGTATGTGGATACTCGAGAGGGGAGAGTTGCGCAGTAAGTCAAAAAGCCTTGCGTAGCA
>JAZQLG010000021.1:0-2694 GCA_045542575.1 Faecousia sp. | reverse complement strand
GATCAGCACATGGATATCCCCAAATGCCTCCACCGCCTGTTTTACTACATTGTTTACCACGGCTTCGTTGTCAGCCCCCGCAGAAACATCCGCCTGCACAGGCAGGACCTTTACGCCATAGAGCCGCTCTAATTCTTCCTTAGCATCCAGCAGCTTCTGCATATTTCTGCCGGTCAGCACCAGATTTGCCCCCTCTTTGGCAAAGGCTGTGGCGATGCCGTAGCCTATGGAGCCGCATTTTCCGTTTTCCAGGACCGCCCGGCCACCGCCGGTGATCAAAACAGTCTTTCCTTTCAAATTTGCCATATTAAACACTCCTTTACTGAATCTGACCCCGGGGGTCGATGGTCACAATGTGTACCGGGATATTCTTCCCACTTTCTTCCACGGCATTCTTCACCGCAAAGGGAAGGCCGCCGCAGCAGGGCACGGTCATCCGGGCCACTGTGACCGATAAAATATCGTTATTGTTGAATACTTCCGTCAGTTTTTTGCTATAGTCCACCATGTCCAGCTTGGGGCAGGCAATGACGGTAATTTTGCCGGCCATAAAATCCCGGTGGAAGTTGCCGTAGGCATAGGCAGTGCAGTCTGCCGCGATCAGCAGATGGGCGCCGTTCAGGTAGGGCGCGTTTACCGGCATCAGCTTGATCTGAATGGGGAAGTTGCGCAGTGCGCTTGGCTGCTCGTCTTTGGGTACTTTTGCTTTCTTGGCTGCCAGAACCGCCGCTTCATCGTAGGCGGGAACATCTCTTTCCTCAAAGGAAATAGCGTTCATGGGACAGGCAGGAAGGCAATCACCCAGGCCATCACAGTAATCTTCCCGCAAAAGGGCAGCCTTGCCGTCAATGATGCCGATCGCCCCTTCGTGGCAGGCTTTGGCGCAAAGACCGCAGCCGTTACAACGGGCTTTATCGATGGTAATAATTTTACGAAGCATTCTTTCCTCTCCTCTGCTGCTTTTGCTGCTGGGCAATTTTCATCATTGCCTCATACATTTCTTCGCCCACACACTCTTTGGCATAAGCGCACCACTGCACGCAGCTTAAAGTATCGTTATAGGCAACAAAGCCGCATTTTTCGCAAGCCATTTGGGTATCGATGGAAAACATTTCAATCTCTGCGCCGCAGTTAGGGCAGATCTTTTCAATAATGGTTGGGGTACGGGGTTTCCCCTGACATCCTTCTAACATAGTCATCACTCCTTCCTTTTCTTACCATAACTATATAAAAAATGCCGCCTATGTGATGTTGCAAAAATCACATAGGCGGTTTTATCTTATTGTAACAGCCGGAAGCTGTTCCGGTCATAATCCAAAATGCCCTCCTCTTTCATTTTGGCAAGCTCCCGGGTCAGAGCGCTTCGGTCCACACACAAATACTCTGCCAGCTCCACCCGACCCAAAGGAATGTCAAAATAGGGGGAGTCCTTGGTTTGGGCCTGCAAGGAAAGGTAAGCCAGCAGCTTTTCCCGGATGGTCCGCTTGGACACCACCTCGATTTTGCGCATCAGCTCCCGATTCTTCCCCGCGATCACCTTCACCATATTCTCAATAAGCTTTTGGTGGAAGGCACAGGCATTGGCGCAGTTGTGCATCACCCGGTGGAAGGGAATAAGCAGTACTCTGGCGCCGTAGGGCGCAACAAAGGTCACAACAGAAAGGCTGTCTGCTCCGCAGGCAAAGGTCTCTCCAAACATTTCATCCTTGCCCAGGCGCAAAAGAAGGGTCTTATTGCCCCAATGGTCCTCCTTGATCATATCCACATAGCCTTCCAAAACGATGCCAATATGCTTCACATCGTCTTCTTCGAAAACCAGGACCTGATCTCTGATATAGGTGCTCACCCGATAGCCGGTACAGTTCAAAGCCGCGACCCGGTCCTCCGGGGTCATTCCGGCAAAAAGGGGAGAATTTACAGACTTCAGAAGCTCTTTCATCGATGTCACCTCCGGGAGGGTTTTTGCTTATTGTAACATAGATGGGAGCAATTTTCAATGGCAACAAAATAGGCGGCAGTTCACAGTCCTACGGACTGCGCTCTGCCGCCTGTTTTGTGTTTTCCTTAATTATTCAGAATATAATTCTTTTTCAAGCCAAAAGACAGGATTGCCTTTCTTGTTTACGTATTCCTTGCGCACCTGAAAGCCGAGCTTCTTATGAAGCGCAATACTTGCAATATTATCTGTTCGTACTTGGGCAACCGCTTTCGTAAAACCCATTTGTTTTACATATGCCATTGCCTGCCCCATAGCAGCAGAGGCAACCCCCTGTTTTCTATATTGGGGCTTAATCTCGGGTCCCAAGCTGATTGCATTCTCTTCTTGCCCATAAAGACTAATAAAGCCAACGCAGTTATCTTTATTTAAAACTGCAAACAACCGATAATACTTACCTTCATGCTCTCCGGCAATGGAGTCCTCAAGCATACGCCGCAGCGTTTCTTCAGGATATATGCCGTAAGAAGATTCCACAAATATTTCCCTGTCGTTTTGTGCCACAGGTCGCAACGAAATCATTTTTGATTCTCCTTGGCGGTATTGATAGAAGCGATCAAAATCCATCGATAAGTCAACAAGTTTATTTTCTTTCATTCCAACTCACCTCATTTTGAATTATATCATAATAAATGAGATATTGCCATACAATATGAAATAATCCTTTGGATTATGAAATATTTTGCCGCAGGGCAAAA
>JAZQLG010000020.1:0-10237 GCA_045542575.1 Faecousia sp. | reverse complement strand
CCGGCAACAAGGCATGCTGGGTCAAGGTTGACGAGAATGGCAACCTCACCGGCGGCGTTTCCAAGTTCCTCACCGACTACACCGAAGCTCTGACCCAGAAGCTGAACCTGAAGCCCGGCTCCTTCGTCTGCATGGCCGCCTCCCAGAAGAAGGTTGCTGCCCAGAAGACCGCAGGCGTTGTCCGCACCATGCTGGGCCGCCGCGTTCCCGGTCACTTCGATGAAGAGCAGTACGCAATGTGCTGGATCGTGGACTTCCCCATGTACGAGATGGGCGAGGAGTCCGGAGAGCTGGAATTCTGCCACAATCCCTTCTCCATGCCCCAGGGCGGTATGCAGGCTCTGCTGGATGCGGAAGGCAACACAGAAAAGCTTTTGGCCATCAATGCCGACCAGTATGACCTGGTGGTCAACGGCTACGAATCCGCCTCCGGTGCTGTCCGTAACCACGACCCGGAAATTATGGTAAAGGCCTTCCAGATGGTTGGCCTGGGCGAAGAAGCTGTGAAGGCAAAGTTCCCCGCAATGTACAATGCCTTTACCTATGGCGCACCTCCCCACGCAGGCGCTGCCCCCGGTGTGGACCGCCTGGTGATGCTTCTGACCGGCGAGGAATCCATCCGGGAAGTCATCACCTTCCCCATGAACAAGAACGCACAGGACCTGATGATGGATGCCCCCACCACTGTTTCTCAGAAGCAGTTGGACGATGTGCACATCCTCATCAACGAATCTCATCTGTAAGAAAAGGGTGCTCTCAATGGAGAGCGCCCTTTTTAACGCGGTCATTGTCCATTTCAACTTGCAAAATCCCTCATTTTTTGTATAATGTAATGTATGAGGTGATCCCATGCTTTTAGAAGATATCCAGGCTGAATACCAAAAAGCCTATAAATCAGCCCAAAAAGAATATAAAGACTGCACCGCAAAGGAGCTTACCCCCTACCCTGCGGTTTTGGATGAAATTATTGGGGAAGAATCCACCTTGAGTATGGTGGATGTGGGTCTGGTGGAGATCCCCACGGATAAGATCGTTGGCACTAAAACTGCCGGTCGGATCCACGCCTTTACCCCCAGCTTTCTTCCCCTTTTGGATGACAGCACAGAATTTGCCGCCAAGTGGATGGACCTGTGCCATGCCCACTTTTCTGACGGCGGCATCCGGGACCCCATTGTGTGCTACGAGTATTTAGGCAAATTCTATATCCAGGAGGGCAACAAGCGCTTCAGTGTTCTGCGCTGGTTTGGCGCTCCCCGGATCCCCGGTATGGTCAAGCGGGTGATGCCCGTCCGGGACGGCAGCCCTGAGGTTGAGGCCTACTACGAGTTTCTGGAATTCTACAAGGTCTCCCGTATGTACGAAATTCAGTTCCGCACCCCCGGCAGCTATGCAAAGCTATTGGCAAAGCTGGGAAAGTCCCTCCGGGAGCCATGGTCTGACCGGGAAAGAAAAACCTTTAATTCCGCATTCCAGTATTTTAAGGAAGCCTTCTTCTCCTGTAGGAAAACGGAGCTGGATATGCTTCCGGGAGAGGCGCTGCTGCTGTGGCTGCAGGTGTATTCCTTCCGGCAGCTGACGGAAATGGACGCAGATACCCTCCAAAAATCCGTTGCCGGCCTTTGGGAGGATATGGTTTCCACAGAGCAGCCCACGAAGGTGGAGACCCAGCCTGCCCCCGAAGGGAAGAGCAATCTTCTGAACATTCTTTTACCCACCGGCAGGGACCATCTGTATGTGGCCTTTGTTTTCCAAAAGACCATTGCCGAAAGCGGCTGGAATCAGGGCCACGCCTTAGGTGTGGAGCATCTGAAGCAGGCTTTGGGCAACCGGGTGACAGTGCAAAATTACTTCCACGCCGATACCCCGGAGCTGACGGAAGCCATCTTGAATGACGCGGTGGAAAACGGCGCGGACATTGTATTCACCACCACTCCCCAAATGCTCCGTCCTACGCTGAAGGCCGCTTTACAGTATCCCAAGGTACGGTTTTTGAACTGCTCCGTGGATGCCCCCTACAGTAGCGTGCGCACCTATTACAGCCGGGTGTATGAGGGCAAATTCATCACCGGTGCCATCGCCGGCGCCATGTCGGATAACAACGAGATCGGCTATGTGGGCAGCTATCCCATTTTCGGTGTGCCTGCTTCCATCAACGCCTTTGCCTTAGGCGCACAGCTGACCAATCCCCGGGCAAAGGTGGTGCTTCGCTGGTCCTGCCAGGAGCTTGACCCGGTGAAAAGCCTGCGGGATATGGGCATTACGGTGATTTCCAACCGGGATACTCCCACCGCCGGCTACTTAGAGCACGGCAACTACGGCACCTACACCATTCAGCCCGATGGCAGTCTGATGCACCTGGGGTCTCCGTGCTGGATGTGGGGCAAGCTATATGAGCATGTTGTCCGCTCCGTGCTGAAGGGCACCTGGAACAGCGGCAAAAACGTTACCCGTGCCGTCAACTACTGGTGGGGTATGGACAGCGGGGTCATCGATGTGGCCCTTTCTCCCAACCTGCCGGAGGGACTTTTGACCTTGGCAAACCATCTGCGGCAGGGTCTGCAGAGCGGTGCCATCGACCCCTTCTTCCGCAAGATCACCGCCCAGGATGGCAGCGTGATAAACGACGGCACCCAGCACTTCTACCCCAGAGATCTTCTGCATATGGACTGGCTGTGTGACAATGTGGTAGGCGAAATTCCCACTTTTCAGCAGATTCTCCCCTATTCTCAATCTATGGTGCGGGAGCTGGGTATCTACCGGGATACCATCCCGCCGGAAAAGGAAGGCTCTATATGAAAATTTTGGCTTTGTCTGATGAGATCTGTAAGGCACTTTACGATCATTATGTGCCGGGTATGCTGAAGGACTATACCCTCATTTTGGCCTGCGGCGATCTGGATGCGGACTATTTAAGCTTTATCGTCACCATGGCCCGGTGCCCGGTGCTGTATGTGCACGGCAACCACGACGAAAGCTACGAGGCGAAGCCTCCTTTGGGCTGCGACTGTGTGGAAGATATTATCGTCGTGTACAAGGGTCTGCGGATCCTGGGTCTGGGCGGCAGTGTCAAATACCGTCCCGGAGAGCATCAGTACACGGAAAAGCAGATGCTCAAGCGGATCCGCAAGCTGAAAAAGAAGCTGAAAAAATATAAGGGTGTGGACATTGTGCTGTCCCACGCCCCGGTGGCAGGCTACGGCGATCTGCCGGACCCGGCCCACAAGGGCTTTGAATGCTTCCGGGATTTCATCGAAGCCTATCACCCCCGGTACTGGATCCACGGTCATGTGCACAAAAGCTACGATCACACTATGGAGCGGGTCCACAAATGCGGGGACACCACCATCATCAACGCCTGCTCCCGGTATGAATTTGAGATCGATGAGCATAGCTTTACGCCCTGCACTCTGAAAGGAGAGCTTCCCTATGTATTTTAAGGGCTTTTCCCCGGAGACGGTGGACTTTCTCTGGGGCATACGAATGAACAATAACAAAGAGTGGTTTACTGTCCACAAGCCGGCGTATGTGACCTATCTTTACGAGCCTATGAAGGAGCTGGGCAAGGATCTGTTTTCTGTTTTGGAGGACCGGCCCGGCAATCTTCTGAAGGTCTCCCGGATCTACCGGGACGCAAGATTGCACCATCCACTGCCCTACAAGGAAAGCCTTTGGATCTGCATCCGCAAAGATGTGCAGTGGTGGGCAGAGCATCCCTGTTTGTACTTTGAGATCCGCCCGGAGGGGGTCAGCTACGGTCTTATCTGGCTGCAGCCCAAGGTGGATGCGCTGAAGGCCTTTCGCCAGGGTATTTCCGCCGACAGCAAGGAATTTTTGAAGATCCTGCGCAAGCTGAAAAAGGACACCGGCCTGGAGGTAAGCGCAAAAACCTATAAGCGGCCGCCCCAAACCCCGGAAGACCCCAAACTGCTTCCCTATTTTGCCTGGAAGGGCTATATTGCCTGCACTGTGGACGAGCCGGTGGAAGAAAGTATGTTCGGCCCGGAGTTGGGCCAGCGGGCAGAAAAGCTGCTCAAAGCCCTTCTTCCCCTTTATGAGTACCTTTATCGATTTTCTGTATAACACAAAGCCGGGTAGCTTTTTGCTACCCGGCTTTCATGATATATCGCTTTGCGATATGATATACCTTCGGTATGATATCTGCTTTGCAGATGATATATGCCTCCGGCATATTGCTCTAACAATTATCCATCTTTAGTTGTCCCACAAGGGTGCTGCCTAAGATCAGCACAGCGCCGCACACTGCGGGTATACCGATAGGCGCGATCAGAATGGCAGACAGCAAAACTGCCACCACCGGGTCCAAATAGCTGCACACCGCCACGGTAGTTGCCGGCAGCTTGCCCACCGCTCCAAAGTAGAGAAAATAGGCAAAGCCTGTGTGGACGATGCCCACCACTGCCATCAGCAGCCACTGGGCAGCTCCCATTCCGGCAAAGTCGATACCGCCGCAGATAAGCACATAGATCCCTACCACCGGAATGGACGTAGCCATTTGGGTGATAGTCCGCTCATAGTCGCTGACGAAGCGGAGCTTCCGGTTCATAAACATCACGGAAGCATACAGAATAGCCGCACCGATGCCGAAGGCGATGCCTGCAAAATTGCCGCCGTCAATGCCGGTAACAAGCACCATACCCACAAGGCAGGTAAGCAGGCACAGAAGCTTTTTGGCCGTCAGCTTTTCTCCTAAAAGAGGACTTGCCAGCATCAAAAAGGCCGGGGCTAAGTAATAGCAGACTGTGGCAGTTGCCACAGTGGTATGCCGATAGGCTTCAAACAAAAGCACCCAGTTTAAGCCCATTGCGCCGCCGGAAATGCACAAAAGCAAAAGCTCCTTTTTGATCACATCAAAGCGCAGCTTCTGCTTTGTAAGGGCCATCACCAAAAGCAAAAAGACAAGGCCCACCACGCCCCGGAACAGGGCGATCGCCCCGGACTGCAGCGGTATGGCATCCACAAACAGGCCGATGGTGCCAAAGATCGTCATACTGGTTAAGAATTTAGCCGTTGCTTTCTTCATAAACGTCCTCCAGGGTATGCCCCTCCGCCCAATCAGGCAGTGCGGAAAATTGCAGTCTTTCCCCCTTATAAGGGAAGCTCAGCCGGGCGCAGAACAGCATAGGGGCTTTCAAGTTATCTTTTGCGCCGTACTTGCCGTCACCCAGCAAGGGAAACCCACGGCTGGAAAACTGGACTCTTATCTGGTGGCTTCTGCCGGTATGAAGCCGGATCTGCACCAGGCTTTGCTCCCCCGCTTCCAACCGGACAAAGGAAAGCTTAGCTTCCTTTACACCCTTTCTGCGCTTTTTCACTACAAAGACCTTATTTTTGCTGCTGTCCTTAAATAAAAGGTCTTCCCAGGTGGCGCTTTCCGGGGGTGTTCCCCACACCCGGGCCACATATTCCTTCTGCATTTCCTGCCGGGAGATAAGGCCGGACAGCTCTGCCGCTGCCTTCTTGTTGCGGGCGTAGATCATCACGCCGCCCACATTCCGGTCCAGCCGATGCAGCGGGTAAACCTCGCCCCCCACTGCTTCCGCCAAAAGGGCGCACATTCCCTGCTGGGAATCCACGCCCACAGGCTTGATGCACACCACGAAATCTTCATTCAAATGTAAAATTTCCATAAATTTTCTCCTTTTTTTCAGTATATCAGAAAATCCTTTATTGTCAAAAAAATCTTTCTGTTATATAATCCTTTTATTGAACGGAGGAGAATTATGAAAGAGAAAAAGAAAAAATCCCCGCTGAGATTGTTCCTTGGGTATTTTGGTCGCCACAAGGGGCTGTTTGCTGTGGATATGGCCTGCGCCATCACCATTTCCGCCATCGACCTTTGCTTCCCCCTGGCCACCCGGTATGCGTTAAATGCGCTTTTGCCCCAGGGGCTGTATACGGCATTTTTCTGGCTGATCGCCGTTTGTGTCATCGGTTACCTCATCCGGTCGGGACTGCAATTCGTGGTCGCCTACTTCGGGCACACCTTCGGTATCCGGGTGGAGGGCGATGTGCGCCAAGACCTGTTTACCCATATGCAGAGTATGAACTTTGACTTCTACGACAAGAACCGCACAGGCCATCTGATGAGCCGGCTGACCACCGACCTGTTTGACCTGACGGAGCTTGCCCACCACGGCCCGGAGGATCTGATCACCTCCATCGTTACCATTGTGGGCGCGCTGATCGTAATGGCCACCATTCAATGGCGGCTTGCCTTGGTGGTAGGCATCACCATCCCCATCCTTTTAGCTGTGGTGATGGGTATGCGGCGGAATATGGGCAAGGTCTCCAAGGGTGTGAAGGAAAAGACCGGCCACATCAACACAGAGATCGAATCCAGCCTTTCCGGCTTCCGCACCTCCAAGGCCTTTGCCAATGAGGACCAGGAAAATGCCCGGTTCCGCAAGGCCAACGGCCAGTATGTGAATGCAAAACGCTCCTTCCACAAGGCAATGGGTATGTTCCACAGCTCCATGGAATTCTTCCTTTGCAGCCTCAATGTGGTGATCATCGGCTACGGCGGCTTCCTCATTATGGAAGGCCAGCTGCAGTACACCGATCTTCTCACCTTCACCCTGTACATCACCGCCTTTATTAACCCTATGCGGAAGATCTCCGGCTTCTCGGAAATGTTCGCCAACGGCTTTGCAGGGCTAAACCGCTTCCACGCCCTGATGAATACAGAGCCCTCCCTACAGGACAAAGAGGATGCCGCTGTGCTTACGGATGTGAAGGGTGAGATCGCAGTAAAGGATGTTTCCTTTGCCTACAAGGAAGATTTGGATGTATTGAAGGATGTTTCCATCACCGTTGCTCCCGGAGAGACCATCGCCATCGTAGGCCCCTCCGGCGGCGGCAAAACCACCCTTTGCCAGCTCATTCCCCGGTTTTACGATGTGGATGCAGGCAGCATTTGCATTGACGGTCTGGACATCCGGGATGTGACCCAAAAGAGCCTGCATCAGAACATCGGCATCGTCCAGCAGGATGTGTTCCTGTTCGCGGACACCGTGTTTGAAAATATCCGCTACGGCAAGCCCAATGCTTCTATGGAGGAAGTGGTGGAAGCCGCCCGGAAGGCGGAGATCTTAGAGGATATCTTGGCAATGCCCCAGGGCTTTGACACCTATGTGGGTGAAAGGGGTACGCTCCTTTCCGGCGGGCAGAAGCAAAGGATCGCCATTGCCCGGATCTTACTGAAGAATCCTCCCATCCTCATTTTGGATGAAGCTACCTCTGCTCTGGACAGTGTGACAGAAGCCAAGATCCAGCGGGCCTTCGATGCCCTGGCCCAGGGACGGACCACCCTGATCATTGCTCACCGGCTTTCCACCATCCGCAATGCTCAGCGGATCGTTTCCATTGCCGACGGCGTGATCGCAGAATGTGGCACCCACCAGGAGCTTTTAGAGAGGGGCGGCATTTACGCCGACCTCTACACAACCCAGACATCTTTGCAATAAGCAAAGCAACTAAGTTTGCCCATAGGCCAAGTGAAGTTTGCTTCGCAAGTGAAGTTATCCTTCGGATAGTGAAGTTTCGCCTGCGGCGAAGCAGGCAAACTTAACTTCACTTGTGCATAGCACAAACTTCACTGCACAGCAACTTCACTTTTGCGGCAGCTAAAACTTCACAGTATTCCCATTTGCACCGCAACCACAATGCGTATAAGCAAAAAAAGGACAGAGAAACGATCTCTGTCCTTTTGCTGTCAATAGGTATTCTATTAATTATCTGCCCGGAGTTTTTCCAGCACAGCCGCCAATTTGGCATTTGCCATATCGAAGTCGGAGACCGCATCCATAATCTCATCGTAGGCCACATTTTTGCCGGAGTGCATCAGCTCCCGGGCTAAGTCCGCCACTTCCTGGGCGTGGGCATCGTTATGGGTCACCAGGTACTTCATCATCACCAGCAGCTCTTCCATAGGGGTGGCATTTTCCCGGGGTGTATGATCGTGGAGCTCTTCCCCGTGGGTGTGACTGTGGGTCAGTCCACCGTGGGAATGGGCAGTGCCGCTGTGGGAATTTGCCAGCACATCCCGCTTCACACCGCTGACCTGGTACATATAGCCGTTGGAAACGGTGACTTCCACCGTAAAGTGGGCATCGAAGATCCGCTTCAGGCTCTCTGCGCTCATCAGGCCGTTGGAAACCTTGCTGGCGGCACCGCTGTGATGATTGTCGATGGCTTCCCGGCTCATTCCGTGGGCCACGGTCAGTCTGCCGCCCTCCTTGAGAAGGCCCGCTAAGAGCTTAATGAGCCGCTTGGGATAGGGGAAATGGGGAAAGGCGTTATAAACCACCACCCGGTCAAATTTCCGGTTGAAGGCATATTCCTCCACATCACCGCAAATGACCTCTACTTTAGGGTTATCCGCATACTTTTCCTTAGCGATTTCTGCCATTTTGGGAGAGATATCGATACCGGTGACAGATGCCGCATTTCGCTCCAAATAGTAGTCAAACATCACGCCGGTACCGCAGGCCACATCCAGGATATCCATATCCGGGCCTACCTCTGCATTGTCCAGAATTTTGCCGATGATCCGGTCACTTTTGATCATATCCGCATCCCAGAAAGGAGCGCAGCGGTCAAAAAAGTCAATAATATCTTTCTTTTCCATTCTGTTCCTCCGCAATTTTCTTCTGCTATTTTAACCGAAGAAGTCTGCGGTGTCAATCTTGCCGTAGCCGCCAAAGCTGCTGGGGCAGGCAAAAATTTCTTCTGCCAGCTCCTGTCCCAGGAAGGCTTTGGTAATTTCGTTTGTCTTTTCAGTCAGGTCTATGTCGGCAAAGGCAGCCGGGTAGACGGTCTTGGCGATAAACCAGGTGTTGCACAGGGCGATCTCATAGTTGGTGTAATAGGCGTTGTAGGCCATTTCCAGGTACACTTCCCCATTTTGCCAGGCCTTGCAGGTATCAAACATTCCCTTGTCCTCTGCGTAGAGGGGCTTGATGTTCTTTACCGCAGCGGCATCCATAATGAGGATGTCCATCTTCTCGCTGAGCTCCACGAACTTTTCTTCCTCAATTTCCCCGATGCCCTTCATACTCAGGCCGGAAACCACATTCTTTACCCCTGCGATCCGGAAGGAAACATAGTCCTCCGCAGTCATCCGGTGGTTGGTGGTGCCCCAGTTGCCCAGGCCGCAGATATACACGGAGGGCTTGCCTTCTTCGGGGATATCCGCCACCCGGGCCTCAATGGCGGCTTTTTCGTCGGCAATAAAACCGATCAGAGCCTCTGCCTTTTCCTCTTTGTCAAAGATCTTGCCCAAAAGCTTCATAGAATCGGCAAAAATCTCATCAAATACGCCGTCCTTTCCGCTGCTGAGGGTGATCACCGGCACACCGGTCTGGGTCTGCAGGTTGGTGGCTACCTCCACATCCTCAAACTCGGAGATAATAATATCCGGGTTGCAGGAAAGGATCTTTTCCACATCCGGTGCCTGGGCCATAGGGCCGCCTACGCCGCAGGAGGGCAGACTTTCAAACACATCACCGTATGCCAGCATATAGGGCCGGGCCACGCTGTCAAACATCTGAGGCCGCTGGGAAAGGCTTTCGTTGTCGATATCCTCCACAGCCGCAAGGTTGGTCACATCTCCAATATAACAGTACATCCGCAGCGCGCCTGCGCCGATGCAGACGACCCGCTTATAGCTGCCGGGGGTAACGGAAACGGTTCTTCCCACCATATCTGTGACGGTCACATCTCCCTTGGGGGCATCTGCCACACCGCAGGCACAAAGGCTGAGGATCAGCAAAGAAGCAAGGATCAGGGCAAAAAGCTTTTTCATATGCAATCTCCTTTGTTTTTTCTCTATGATACAAAGAAAAATCCCCCGGGGGAAGCCCCCAGGGTAACTGATGAACAAATCGGCAAGAATTACTGGCGAGATATTTGGGCACAAATCAAAGTTCAGAAAACCAAGGAAAACTTTGGGTAGTTCAAGTTTTATGAACTGAAAAGTTGGGCCAAAAGAGCCGCCAGTAACCGCAGACGATTTGCTCAGCAGTTACCTGATAGGTTGTTTTTTCAAAATTTGTTGACGATCACTGTCCGGCCGTCCTTTTCTAAAAGCTCCACATCCGCGTCAAAAATATCCTTGATGATCTCGGGAGTGAAGATTTCCTTCCCGCCGGCGTATTCCACAACGCCATCCTTCAGGAAAAAGAACCGGTCGCCCAGGGCCAGTGCCTGGTTCAGATCG
>JAZQLG010000019.1:0-14697 GCA_045542575.1 Faecousia sp. | reverse complement strand
CTCCACCTTGGCAAGGTGGCGCTCTACCGGATGAGCTACACCCGCATCTGGTGCCTCCGGTCGGAATCGAACCAACGACACGCGGATTTTCAGTCCGCTGCTCTACCTACTGAGCTACAGAGGCATATTGAGGAAGACATGCTTCCTCAACACGCAAGATGCGTTTATGGCGACCCCGTACGGACTCGAACCGTCGACCTCCAGCGTGACAGGCTGGCGTGCTAACCGACTGCACCACAGGGCCAGATTGTATGGTGGGAACAACAGGGCTCGAACCTGTGACCTCCTGCTTGTAAGGCAGATGCTCTCCCAGCTGAGCTATGCTCCCGAACCGCCGCATTGGCTATTTCTCACCAGCGACGGGTCTTATTATACACAAGCGGCCCCAATTTGTCAAGGGATTTTTTCAATTTTTTTGACAGAATTTATTGGGTTGAAAACCCCGTATTTTCCCACCTTTTTCCTTGCTGCATCAAACTTTTTTGAGGAGCTTTTTGATGTCCTCCGGCGTGAAAATATATTTGGTATCACAGAACTGACATTCTACCGGAAAAGGCTTTCCTTCCTCCATAATTTCTGTTAGTTCTTTTCTGCCCAGGCTGATAAGGGCGGCCTCTACCCGCTCCTTGGAGCAATAGCATTTATAGGAAACTTCTGTGGTCTCCAGGAACAGAATCCCCAGGTCTCCGCACACCTGTCCCAGGATATCCTCAGGGGTCATCCCCTGCTCCAGCATGGGCGTGACTGCACCGGCTCTGCGGATACCTTCTTCCAGTTTATCAATGGTCTCCTCCGGTGCGCCGGGAAGCAGCTGCAAAATATAGCCGCCTGCCACTTTAACGCTGCAGTCTGTATCGATCAGCACACCTAAGGCGCAGGCTGTAGGCGTCTGCTCGCTTTGTGCAAAATATGCTGTTACATCGTCTCCGATCTCGCCGGTCACAAGGGGCACAGAGCCTACATAAGGCTCTTTCATCTGCAGGTCACGAATGACCGTCAAGGTGCCGTCTGTTCCCACAGTTGCGCCCACATTCAGCTTGCCGGGGTGCTTTTCCTCAAAAGGTACGTTAGGTTCGTACACATAGCCGCGGACATTACCGGTAGCATCGGATACACAAACGATCGTGCCAATAGGCCCGCCGCCCTTGATCTGCAGGGTCATAGAGCCGTTCTCAGTCTTCTGCATATTGCCCATCATTGAAGCTGCTGTCAGCGCCCGTCCAAAGGCCGCTGTGGCGTTGGGGGATGTGCCGTGGATACGAGCCGCCTCTCCCACAAGATCGGTAGAACGGATGGCTACGGCTTTTACAAAGCCATCCATACTCATACCCCGCACCAAATAATCGTTCATAGGATTTTTCCCTTTCTTCCGTAAAAATACATTCTTTGCTCCCCTGCTTTCGGGGGTGTCATACAGCGATCCCCAAAGCAGTGGATATGGGTAAAGCCCGCCTCCTTAAGGTAGCCGGACAGCATCTCCCGGCTGTAGGCGTACTCCTGATGCTCTTCAATGCTTCGCTTCCAGCAGTTGCCTACCCGCTGGAACAGATCCATTCCATAGGTGCAAATATTGGACTGCTCGTCAAACTCACCCCGCCAGACACAGAAAACATCCTCGTCTTCATCCAAAAAAACCTGGCCGTCCATTGCGCGAAGCTTCTCCGGCGTATTCACATCGAAGATAAAGATGCCACCAGGGTTCAGAGCCCTATAGACCCGCTTTATAGCCTCTTTACATTCATCCGGGTCTAAGATATAGTCCAGGCTGTCCAGGGCACACACGGCCAGGTCAACACCTCTGGGAAGGTAAAGCTTCTGCAGCGGCTGGCACACAAATCTCGGAGGATTGGACAGTTCCTGAGCCTTCTGATTTGCCACACAAAGCATATCCTCAGAAAGGTCCACCCCAGTTACCTTCAGCCCCTGCTTTGCAAGCAGTATGGCTACAGAACCTGTACCACAGGCCAGATCTACGGCAGTGCGGGGCTTTAAGTCCAGGCTTAACAGTATTTCATTATAAAAGGCGACGGTGGCTTCATAGTCCACATCCCGAGTCAGCACATCATAGCTTTGGGCCAGATTTATATAGGCATTCATACTCCACTCCATAGAAAACATCCCGGACAGGATCTGTCCGGGATGCAAAAACGGTTTGATTAGCGGTTGAAGATAGCGAAGATATCGTCGATCTCAGCGTTGTCGCCGGACTTCTTCTCTTCCTTCTCCTCTTCTGCACTGCGCTTGGGCTCGAAGCCGGTAGCAATAACAGTAACCCGCATTTCATCCTCAAAGTTCTCATCCCAGGTAGCACCGAAGATGATGTTAGCTTCGGGGTTGGCGGCTTCCTGCACGATGCCGGCAGCGGTTTCCACATCCTCCAGGGTCAGCTCAGAAGAGCCGGTAACATTCACAAGAACGCCGGTAGCGCCATTGATGGAGGTCTCCAGCAGGGGGCTGGAAACAGCAGCATGGGCAGCCTGCTCAGCCTTCTCACGGCCGGTAGCAGTGCCAACACCCATATGGGCACGGCCAGCATCACGCATAACAGCGGAAACGTCAGCGAAGTCCAGGTTGATAACAACATTGGTGTTGTCGCCAACCAGCTCGGAAATAGACAGAACAGCCTGCTTCAGAACATCGTCAGCAATGCCGAATGCATTGGCAAAGGTGATCTTCTGGTCGGTAACGTACTTCAGACGGTCATTGGGAATAATGACCAGGGAGTCCACTCTCTCAGCCAGAGCAGCGATGCCCTCTTCAGCCTGACGCATACGGTTGGCACCTTCAAACTTGAAGGGCTTGGTAACAACGCCAACAGTCAGAATGCCGGCTTCCCGGGCCAGGTCAGCCACGATGGGAGCTGCGCCGGTGCCGGTACCACCGCCCATACCGGCAGTGATAAATACCATATCGGTGTTCTCCAGGACCTTGGCGATCTGAGCTCTGCTTTCTTCAGCGGACTTCTGGCCAACTTCAGGCTTGGAGCCTGCGCCCATACCGTTAGTCAGCTTTTCGCCGATCTGAACCTTATTGTCACACTTGGACTTGTTCAGATCCTGCTTATCGGTGTTAATAACAACAAAATCAACGCCGCTGACACCACTACCAATCATACGGTTGATAACATTGTTGCCGGCGCCACCAACGCCAATTACCTTAATTTTTACTACACGCTCTTCAGACATTTGCGATTCCTCCTATGTGCATTTTGCGTTGGGGTATCCCCGACCGCATAAATTACAATATTACCTTTATATTCTACCTTGAAAATCTCCTTAGGTCAATAGAAAAATCGTACTTTTCTACAAAGATTTTCGGTTTTTTTCAAAATTATTCCTCTTTGAAGGGAGACAAAATCACTTCAGTGGCAGAAACAGTGAAGCGCACATCCAAAACGCCCGAATCATAGCTGCCGAATTGTTCAATGGAGCTGACCATAGCACCAATTTTATAGGAAAGGCGGTTTCTGTCCCCCAGCAAGACCTTGTACTGGCTGCCGTACCACATAGTCAGTGCGCCGAGGTCACTTACATCCACGGAAGCCATCTTGCCAAGAACACCGTTTTCCTCCAAAAGACTGACCATCTCCAACGCCAGTGCCAGCCGTTCCCGACCGTAGACAGTAACAGGGATCTCATTTCCTTCCTCGTCCACCTGGGGCTCCGGTTCTTCCGCAATTGCCTGGCTTCCAGGTTGAGGATTTACGATCCGCACGCCTAATACTTTGGTGATGTCCATAGCCTCAGCCGCAGTTGTTGCGTCTGCCACACGGCCATCAGCACCCATCAGCCACCAACGCCCTTCCGTATCCTCAATGGCATATACTACAGGAAACTCCGTAATTTCAATATGCACCGTACCGGGCAGCTTGATACCTACACGGACAGATTGGACATAGGGCAGATTCTTCAAAATCCTGTCGCTGATCTTTGCCTTGCTGATGCCCAAAAGGTTTTCTCCCTCAGAAATGCCGGAGGCCTCGCGCACATCCCAGGCGGTGTATTTTTCCATACCGTTAACGGTAACAGTTTCTACTTTAAAAAACAAAGACATACCCAGCACAAGGGCCACAACGACCGCCACTACGGTTGCCATATGAAGAAGAAAGCGCCTCCTAAGAAAGGGTTTCGGCTGGGTGTACACCACATCGTCCGGCTGCCTTTGCCGCTTCCGGCGGGTGGAATCTGCAGATCTTTCGTTTTTCTTTTCCATGGTATTCTCCTTTATTTGGCCTTTTTCTTTACCAAATCCTCCATTACATCACAAAGACGCTCCGCAGAGTCCGGCACAGAAATGCTCTGCAGCACCTTTCGCATATTGCTATAGCGTTCCTTATCCTTCAAAAGCGCAAGTATTTCCTGCAGCATTTTTTCCGGAGTCGCTTCCTTTTCCAGCATCAGCACCGCACCGCCCTTATCCGAAAGGGCCCGGGCATTTTTCTCCTGGTGATTATCTGACACATTGGGAGATGGCACCAAAATACTGGGCTTGCCGGCGGCGGCGATTTCGTTACAGGTAGAAGCGCCTGCCCGGCTGATCATCACATCGGAAGCCGCCATTACGGTAGGCATATTGTAAATGTATTCTACCAGCTGAATATCCTTTTCATTCTCCAGGTCAAGTCCTTTTTCCTTCACCAGATCCGGCATAAATTTCATAGACCAGGCACCGGCAGCGTGGATATGCCGGAATGGGAATCCAGCTTCTTTTTCCAAGCGGAAGAGCTCTGCCATAAACTTGTTCATCTCGCTGGCGCCCTGAGACCCAAAAGCGGAAATGACCAAAGGCTTCTCATCCAGGCCCAATTCTGCCCGGGCCTCTTCCTTATTCGTATACACAAACTCCCGGCGGACAGGCATACCAACCACCTGGATCTTATGGGCTACACTTTTTTTATAGTGCTGAATACTCTCCGGGAAGCAAACCAGCACCTTGTCAATAGAGGATGCCAACATTCTTGTGGTCAGACCGGGCATTGCATTACTTTCGTGAACGCAGGTAGGGATCTTCATCATTGCGCCGGCCATCAGTGCCGGGAAGCAGGCATATCCACCGGTGCCGATGATCACATCCGGCTTAAATTCACGGAACAGCTTTTTGCACTGCGCCACGCTCTTACGGGCACAGTTGACGGCGTTCAAATTATACTTGATCGCCCACCAGGCCTTCGACCGCATAAAGCCCAGGGCCTTCACGCTTACCATTTTATAGCCTGCCTGGGGTACCAGCTTTTTCTCCAAAGCATCCTCACCGCACACAAACAGGATATTGCTGTCCGGGTGGCGTTCACGCCATATGTTCGCAACGGCAATGGCGGGATTAACATGGCCACCGGTGCCGCCGCAGGTAAATACTACATTCATACTACATCCTCCCGGAAATCAGGCATTGGACGGTAACGCTGCCTGGAAATACTTAATACTACGCCCATTTGGGCAAGATTTACCGCCAAAGCGGTGCCGCCGTAAGAAAAGAACGGAAGAGCGATCCCGGTGGAAGGCAGAAGATTGGTAACGACCCCTAAATTCAGCACAGTCTGAACTCCGATCAGGGTCACAAGGCCTGCCCCCAGGACTGTAGCGAATCTATCCCGGGCATAGAGGGCGATCCGGTATCCCCGGATGATCAGCGCCGCAAAAAGCCCGATGATCAGAGAAGCTCCAAAAAGGCCCACCTCTTCACAAATGACGGCAAATATATAATCGTTGTACTGAAAGGGCAGATACAAATACTTTTGTCTGCTCCTGCCCAGGCCCAGGCCAAACACACCGCCGGAGCCGATGGCGTACAGGGATTGCAAAATTTGATAGCCGGTATCCCGGGGGTCCTCCTCCGGGTGGAGCCAGGCGGTTACCCGGTCTCCTGCGTATCCCATAAAACTGATATACACAATCACAAACACAATTGCCACGCCGGCCCCTATAAGAAGCCAACGCACATTTGTACCGGCAACATACATCATGATCACCGCCACCATACCCATCAGCAAAATGGCGGAAAGGTGCTTCTCCAGAGCCAGCGGCACCAAAATCCCCAAAAGGGCGGCACCAAAACCCAGTACACCGTAGCGAAATTCTTTTGCCTGACTGCCAAAGCCCTTTGTAAGCCGGGCAAAAAGTAAAATCAAAGTGAATTTGGCAATTTCAGAGGGCTGAAACTGCAAGCCCGCAATATTGATCCAGCGCTTGGCTCCATTTACGGACTGTCCGAAAAGCAGCACCCCCAAAAGCAAGGCAATACTGATGCCGTATAGGGGCCAGGCCGCCTTCAGCCAAAAGGAAGGCTCGATCCGGCTGCAGATCCACATAGCCGCCAAGCCAATAAGGGCGCAGGCGGCCTGCTTTTGCAGATACCGGGTGGAAACTGTATAGCGGGTATCATAAAGGCTTTGGGCCGAGCTGGCAGAATACAGCATACCCAAGCCCACCGCAAGCAAAACAAGCAGAATAATAAGAAAGGGGCGGTCAATACCTTCGCCTTTGGGACACCAAAAGCGGTCCTCTTTGCCGTGCAGAATCCTCTGCCCAGCCATAAGACCCTCCTTTTACTGATTTCAGAAGCCGGTCACCGCAAACCAGGCAAGCAGGCACATAATGGCGGAAACGGCAGAAAACACCAAAACGATCTTTACTTCCTTCCAGCCGCACATCTCAAAATGGTGATGAATGGGGGCCATCTTGAAAAGGCGTTTACCGTGGGTCAGCTTGAAATAACCCACCTGCAAAATAACGGAAAGAGTTTCCACAATGTACACAAGGCCCACAAGGAGCAAAATCATAGGCATATCCAAGGCAAAGGCCAAAGCACAGACCACGCCGCCCAGGAACAGCGATCCGGTATCGCCCATAAATACCTTGGCAGGATGCCAGTTATAGAACAGGTAAGCGATCAGGCCGCCCACCAGGCTGGCTGGCAGAAGCGCGATGGCATACTCCCCCTTCAGCACGGCAACCGCGGTGAAGAACACCATAACAGGAACGGTAACAGAGCTGGAAAGGCCATCCACGCCATCGGTCAGGTTGACCGCGTTTACACAGCCCACCATCACAAACATCGCAAAGAAAATATAGGCGATGGGATGGATTTCAAAGGTCACATTCCAGAAAGGAATGTAGAGGTTGCAAAGATTGTTATCGTTCGCAAGGGTGCCCTCCCGGAAAAGCACATACAGGTATACGGCAGACACCGCCATCTGCAGTGCTGCCTTCTGAATGGAAGTCAGTCCCAAATTCCGCTTAAACTTGATCTTGAAGAAATCGTCCAAAAAGCCCACCAGGCCAAAGCAAAGGGCAGGGGCCAACACATAGAACACCGTAAAAGAGCCGTTCATAGCCGGAATGTTGCCTAAAAGGCACAAAATCGTAGCAAAAATGAACATCAAGCCGCCCATCATAGGGGTTCCCGCCTTGTTGTTATGCCAGGTAGGACCCACCTCGCGAATAGACTGACCGGCCTTCAGTGCCCGCAGTACAGGCAGCAGAAAATAGCCCAGGATACCGGATAGTGCAGCGGCAACGACCCCGGTTACGATAATTCTTGTCATGGATGTTTCCTCCAATTACTCTTGTGTCTTCAAAAATACATCCAGCACCAGCTCCATGTGCATACCGTGAGAACCCTTAAACAAAATGGTATCTCCCGGCTTAGCCATCTGGCAAAGGATGTTTGCAAGCTTTTCTCTGTCGGTAAATGCTTTTGCGTAGTTTCCGTGCATACCGCCGGTAACAGCGCCGCTGCGCATCCTATGGCTGTTGGGGCCATAGGAAAGAAGGATGTCTGCGTGCTCTGCCGCAATTCTTCCCACCTTATAGTGCTCTGCCTGGGTGGTGACACCCAGCTCCAGCATATCACCCAACACTGCGATTTTTCTGCCGGAGCGGTTACCCAGCACTGCCAGCGCTGCAGCCATAGACTCAGGACCTGCGTTATAGCAGTCCTTGATAATCGTGCAGCCCTTTGCCTGGAAAATTTCCTGCCGTCCTTCCATATTTTGGAAGCGGCTCAGCGTTTCAGCAATTTTTTCGGGTGAAATGCCCATATGCAGTCCCACCGCAACTGCCGCCAGGGAATCGATCACATAATGCAGGCCTTCCACAGGAAGGGTAACAGAAAAAGAAGCTTCCCCGCTGTGGACTACATAGGACACAGTGCCGTCGCCCTGTTCGATCCCATCTGCCCAAACCTGGCATTTTTCCGGATCTGTACCAAAATACACAGCCCGATCACCCAGGGCTTCTCTTTGTGCGTACAAAAGGCTGTCATCTCCATTGAGAAACAGCTTTCCCTGGGGATTCAAGCCTTCCAGGATTTCCATTTTTGCCTGGAGAATCCCCTCCCGGGAGCCTAAATTCTCCATATGCATCGTTCCGACATTGATAATGACCGCCTGGTCCGGCTGGCCCACCTGGGACAGGTAGGCAATTTCCCTGAAATGGCTCATACCCATTTCCAGGACCGCTGCCTGGGTATCCTCCGGCATATCCAGAATCGCCATAGGCATACCGATGTCATTATTAAAGTTGGCAGGGGTCTTGGCTGTGCGCAAGCCCCCGGACAGCACCGTGCAGATCATTTCCTTGGTAGTACTTTTACCCACAGACCCGGTTACGCCAACAGCCTGGAAGGCAAGGTGCCTGCGATAAGCGTTGGCGATCTTTCCCAGAGCATCCCGGGTGTTTTCCACTTCGATAGCAGGCACATCAGCAGGCGCGTGATTGCACAAAACCGCAGCAGCGCCCTTTTCCATCGCATTGGGGATATAGGCGTGGCCATCCCGCTCTGCCTTCAGCACTACAAACAGCTGCCCCGGCAACAGTTTTCTTGTATCGTTACTGGCACCGGCAAAGCTCACTTCCGCAAACTGCTCAGACACTTTGCCGCCGCACCAGGCTGCCGCCTGGGCTAATGTGATTGCGCCCATATCAATTCTCCGTTTCTGCCAAATAATCCCGGATAACCTCTCGTTCATCCAAATGGTGCTTTACACCAAATACTTCCTGGTAGGTTTCGTGGCCCTTACCGGCCAATACAATTATATCATCCTTTTGGCCAATGTCCATAGCATATCTAATGGCTTCGGGACGATTTACCACAATGGCATAATTATTTTTATCCTTATCCACGCCCGCCACGATATCCTGCAGGATCTTATTGGGGTCCTCTGTCCGGGTATTATCGGAGGTGAAGACCACAAAGTCGGCAATATCTGTGGCTATTTTTCCCATAATGGGGCGCTTGATGGGGTCTCTGTCGCCACCACAGCCAAACACGGTGATCAGTCTGCCCTTACAGAAGCTCTTGGTGGTGGAAAGAATATTATCCATACCGTCAGGTGTATGCGCATAGTCGATAATCACAGTATAAGGCTTTGTGGGTGTGGGAACTACCTCCGCTCTGCCCTTAACGCCCTTTGCACTCTTCAGTGCATTGGCAGCCTCCTCAAGGCCGATCCCCAGCTGCAGGGCAAGGCCCAAGGAAGTGAGGGTATTATACACGGTAAACTTACCGGGGATTCCCACCTGCACCTGTGCTGTTTGGTCGCCAAAGACCGCTTTGTAGCGGATGCCGCCGGCACCCAGCTCCACATCCTCAGCCCGCAGATCTGCCTTGCCGCCGTAGGAGGTGGTAAGCACAGCGCCCTTTGCCGCCCGGATCATTGTTTCCGCCCAGGAATCATCGGCATTGATGACTGCTTTATTGCACCGCCCAAACAGGCGGGATTTTACTTCCGCATAGGATTCCATCGTCTTGTGGAAATCCAGATGGTCCTCTGTCAGATTGGTAAAACCGCAAACCTCATAGTGCAGACCCTTGATCCGGTTCAGAGCTATGGAGTGAGAAGACACCTCCATAATGGCATAAGTACATCCGGCATCCCGCATTCTTGCAAACAAGCGCTGCAGCTCCAGGCTTTCCGGGGTGGTACGGTCGGTGGGAATGACCTCCTGACCGATGTAATTTTCCATTGTGCCAACAAGGCCCACCTTCGCACCAATGGTGTTTTCCAAAATGTGCTTGAGCAGGATCGTGGCAGAGGTTTTGCCGTTGGTGCCTGTCACACCCACAAGCTTCATAGAATCAGCAGGATGTCCAAAGAAATTGGCGCCGATCTGGGCAAGGGCCAGACGGTCGGAGCTGACAAGCACGGAGGGAATATCCTCCTGGCAGGGCTGTGCAGAAACGACCACCTTTGCCCCTAATTCCTTTGCCTTGGGGATAAACCGGTTACCGTCGGTGGCATAACCCACCACCGCCACAAACAGTTCTCCGGGCTGCAGCTTTCTGGTATCACAGGCCACACCGCTTACTTCCATATCTAAATCAGCATTCACGCTGATCACATCTACATCCATTAGCAGGTCTCTCAGTTTCATAATCCTTACTCCTTTGGTTTATTCTCAGGTTCCTCTACAAAATAGAGTATCATTTGGCTGTTTCCCGGCACAGAAGCCCCCTGGTAGGGAATTTGGTGAGTCACTGCCGGGCCATTTCCTTCCAGCACAGCCGTTAGTCCTAACTCCTTTAATTTCTTTTCCGCTTCCTTTTTGGAAAGTCCCGTAAAATCCGGAATATCCACAAGCTTTCCTGCCGGGTCTTCCTGGGCGTAGCTGTTGGCAACCCCCAAATAAGGAAGAATATCCCCCATTACCGCACCCACTGTTGGTGCAGCCATTACGCCGCCGGAAATATAAATGCCGGTGCTTCTTGAAGGGGTATCCAAAGCCACAAGTACAATATACTCCGGATCTTCCATTGGCGCAACCCCCACAAAGGACACAATTTTATCCAGTGTTGGATTTCCGTTGGCATCCAGTACATCGATTTTCTCACTGGTCCCGGTCTTTCCTCCTACGGAAAAGCCATAGGTGTTGGCATTTTTGGCCGTTCCCTCCGTAACAACACTGCGAAGGAGCGTACACATCGTTTGGGAGGTTTCTTCCCTGATCACCTGCCGCAAAACCGTGGGAGACTGCTCCAGCACTGTGTTTCCGTCCTTGTCAGTCACCTGGCTGACTACATAGGGCTCCATAAGGTATCCCCCATTTACAACGCAGGAAATGGCACGGACAAGCTGCAAGGGTGTGAGCTTAAAGGTCTGCCCGAAGGAGCCGGAGGTCAGGCTGGCTGTCCCCCACTTATCCGTATTGGTTACCAGGGCCTTATCAAAGAATACGCCCTTGCTTTCCCCATAGAGGTCAATACCGGTTTTTTCTAAGATCCCGAAGTCCTTTACATAGGAATAGAACCGTTCGCCCCCCAGCTTCAGGGCAATGTGGGCAAAGGCAATATTGCAGGAATTTTGCAGTGCCTGGGGCGTTTTTTCCGCACCGTGGCCTGCAGAGCGCCAGCAATGCAGCAGCTGGGAACGGCCCGGGATATGCTCTGCTCCTTTGCAGTAAAAGCTTGTTTGCAGATCTATGGCGCCGCAATCCAGCGCCGCCGCCATTGTCAGCACCTTGAAGGTGGAGCCAGGCTCATAGCCATCGGAAATACACCGGTTTCGCCACTGCTTTAGCCGCAGAGTTTCCAAAGCCTGCTGATAAGCGGTTTTGCCGTCCTCATAGGCCTGTGTTCCCTGTTCCAGAGCTTTATAGGACTGCTCAAGCTGCAATAGCATTTGCGCTGCGGAGGGGTCCGCAATTTCCAGATAATTGTTGGGATCATACCCTCCAAGGGTCGCCATCGCCAGGATTTCCCCGGTGTTTACATTCATAACCATACCGAATGCGCCGTTTTGCACATCGTAGCGGGAAATGGCTGCTTCCATCTGATTTTCCAGGCAAGCCTGTACGGTGGCATCTATGGTCAGGACCACATCATAGCCCGGCTTGCCGGAAAGATAGTCTTCATATGAAAAGGGCATATCCATTTCATTGTTGCCCTTGGTGGTGATCACCTGGGAGGTTTTTCCCTCCAGGAAGCTGTTATAGGCAGCTTCCACCCCCTCGCAGCCTTCCATCGAGGCATTCACAAAGCCCAAAAGCTGGCTTGCCAGGGTGCCACCGGGATAATATCGTTTGATCCCCGGCTCCAAATGGATACCGGAAATGGTATTTTCATTGATAAAGGTGCGGATCTGCGCCGCCGTTTCCGTAGAAATACCCGCCGCCACCTGCTTATACCGTTTGGTCAGGTCCTTTCCTTGCTGCAAAACCCATTCCTTGTCCAATTCCAGGGTTTGCGCCAGGAATGTGGAAACCTTTTCCATATCCGCCTGTGACTGCTTTAATTCGTGGGGATCTAAGTACACATGCTCCACTGAGGTGTTGCCCGCCAGAAGATTCATATTCCGGTCGTAGATCAGCCCTCTTTCCCCGGTGACCCGGGTAATGCGGGTCTGGTTATCCAGAGCAAGGCGGGTATAGTAGTCGTAATCCACCACCATCAGCTGTACAAGTCGGGCCGTCACCGGCAAAAAGGCCAAAATCCCCAAAACCAAGCTTACGATCAGTACCCGTCTTCGCTGACCGCTGTCCCCCCGGATACGACCAAGCTCTTTTCCGTTTGATTTTTTCCCCATAAGCCCACCCCTTCCACAAAGCCTTGAATGGGCAGCAAGGGAAACCCTCGCCGCCCATTGCAGCTCTATTTGAAGTTTATTGGTGGGACTATGCTTTATGCAAAAATGCTGCTAAAAAATGCCACAAGATTTTGCCAGAAATTCATTTGGGGCTGCACAGGTGCTTCCGCTTCCAGCTGAATGGTCACGCCTCTGTGGCTGGCCTGATCGCTGTGTACCATACCCAATGCCATGGCTGTTTTTTCGATCTCGTGAAGGTCATACCCAGCCGCATATTCCTGGGCCAAGCGCTCGCTCTGCTGATCGAGCTGCTCTACGTACTGGGCCATACGGGCATTTTCCTGTTTTGCCTGCTGTACTTTACCGATGCCCAGGCCCAAAGTAATGGCCAGTGCCAGGCAGACTGCAAGACTCAGAACCGCCACAGGATCAATGCGAATGATCTTCCGCTTGGCTCTTTTTGCAGCAGGCTTTTCAGCTACCCGCTTCTTGGGGAGCGGAGCGGCAACCTTCTTTGCAGCAGAGCCGTCCGTATAGAACTGAACATATTGAATATCCACTCTGTTTGCCATATCCGTTCCCTCCTTAAATTGCCCGACTAAAGCAGGCTTATAGTTTTTCGCACACACGCAGCTTTGCGCTGCGGGAGCGGGGATTTGCTTCCAATTCCTCCGGGCTGGCCACAATGGGCTTCCGGGAGATAAGTTTCACAATAGGTTTCTTGCCGCAAACGCAGACAGGAAACTGGGGTGGGCAGGTACAGCCCTTTGCTGCCTCTGCCATGGCAAGCTTTACGATCCGGTCTTCCAAAGAGTGGAAGGTAATCACTGCCAGCCGTCCGCCGGGGTTCAACAGAGGAATGGCTGCCTCCATCGCTTTTTCCACAGAGCCAAGCTCATCGTTTACTGCGATGCGGATAGCCTGAAAGCTCCGCTTTGCCGGATGCTGCTTTTCCCGCAGAGCCGAAGCAGGCATTGCGCTTCGGATCACATCCACCAATTCCAGGGTCGTTTCAATGCATTTTTCTTCCCGCCGTCTGCAAATGGCGGCGGCAATTTGGGGGGCGTACCGCTCTTCCCCATAATTCCACAAAATACGGCGAAGCTCCTCCTGAGGCCAGGTGTTTACCACATCCCTTGCAGTAAGTGCGTCCTTGCCGTTCATACGCATATCCAAAGGGGCATCTGCCATATAGGAAAATCCCCGGCTTACTTCATCCAATTGGGGAGAAGACACGCCCAGATCCAGCAGGATCCCATCCACGCCGGGAAGGCCAAGCTCCTTCACCACCTCTGCCATCCGGCAGAAATTGCTGTGCACCAGGGTTACCCGGTCACTGTAGACGCTTAGCCGCTCTCCTGCGGCCTTCAGCGCTACCGGATCCCGGTCAATGCCAATGAGCCGCCCGGTCGTGAGCCGCTTGGCGATCTGACTGGAATGGCCTGCGCCACCCAATGTGCCGTCAATATAGATGCCATCCGGCTTGATAGCCAATCCGTCCAAACATTCCTGCAGCAGAACGGAGATGTGGAAAAATTCACTCATAGACCAATTGCCTCAAGGGAAGCCAACAGCTTTTCCGGAGTGAGGTTTTCTTCCTCGAACCGGGCAAATTCTTGGGCGTCCCAAATTTCTGCCTGACCTGCCCGGCCAACGATCATTACATCCCGGCCAATGCCCGCATAATCCAAAAGGAACTGGGAAAGGCTGAAACGGAATTGCTTGTCAGGTGCGCACTGGTTGGCGCTCATAAAAATCAGGCTGGTTGCTGCGCCCCGCTGGGAAATGGGAAGCGCATTGTAGTTCTGCTCCAGGGTATTCCAGTCAGGAGTGGTGTAAACGGTGAGGCACCTGTGACCGCAGTTGACACCTAATGTAACATAAAAGTCCTGACCCAGCTCTGCACGCAGCTTGGCGGGAACGAACAATCTGTTCTTTTCGTCTAATTTCGCCGGGTACTTTCCGATCATTTGCGGTCGCCTCCTTCCCTTTTGCTCCACTTTTCTACCCTTTTGCTCCCTTTGATGACAGTATATCGGATTAAAAAACAAAAAGCAATACTTTTTTACAGTTTTTTGATAATTTTTTTCGTTTTTTTCGGAGTTTTTCCAATTTTAGAACACTTGTTCTAAAACAGTGTACGCTTCTGCGCATTATGCAAAAAGACCGGGCTTTCT
>JAZQLG010000018.1:0-5850 GCA_045542575.1 Faecousia sp. | reverse complement strand
ATGATGGTGGACTCCAGAGCGACAACGGGCTTGCCTTCTGCCAGAGCCTGGGCTACTTCGGGATTAACATCGAGATATTTATTGAGAATCATTTGTATCACCTTTATCCTTTTTTATTTTATGCGGCTTCTGACAGCCGTTGCGCTCATTGCGGGGTTGATGGTCTCACTGCTTTCCATGGCGATGGCTGCGGCAGCCAGACCGGTGCGGGCGGTTTGCTCCAGATCCAGGGATTCCAGCCAGGACCATACCAGGGCGGCCATACAGGCATCGCCGCAACCGGTGGTATTGACCATGGTGGCCGGGAGATTTGGCAGCCAAAGCTGCTGATCCTGATCGGCGGCATAGAGTCCGTTGCTGCCCAGGGAGATGAACAACCGCTGCACGCCCTTATCCAGGAGCGCTTCGGCAGCCTTGGGGATATCCGCATCGCTGCGGATGGGAACGCCGGAGAGCAGCTCCGCTTCCAGACGGTTGGGCTTCAGGGTGTGGATCTTATGGAGGATGGGCAGCAGCTTTCCTGCCTTGGTGGTGGAAACGGGGTCGCAGAACAGGGGAACGGTGCAGTTTTCCGCCAGATACACCAGGGATTCCTGGGGAATGTTGGTATCGGTGACCACCACCCGGGCGCTGCGCAGCAGCGGCAGATTGTTGGCCAGATACCCCGGGGTGATCCGCTTGCAAACTTCCATATCCGAAAGAGCCAGGGCCATTTCTCCGTTGGGGTCGGCAATGTAGAGATAGGTGGAGGTGGGGGTGTCGGCCACTTTCAGCGCGTGGCTGATATCGATGCCCAGCTCAGAACAGGAAGCCGCAATGCGACTGCCGTGGACATCGTCACCGTAGGCAGTGAGAAACCGCACATCGCTGCCCAACAGGCACAGGTTGTGGGCAATGTTGCGGCCAACGCCGCCAAGACTGACGGATACCCGGCCGGGGTTGGAATCCTCCGCTACCAGCTGCCCGAAGGATCTCCCGCCGATATCGATATTTACGCCGCCGACGACAACGGCATAGCTGCCGGTGCGCAGCACATAGCCTTTACCGGCGATATATCCTTTTTTTGTCAGGTTGGAGATATGCACCGCTACGGAGCTGCGGGTAATGCCCAGGGCATCTGCCAGTTCCTGCTGGGGGATCATAGGATCGGACTCGATCAATTGCAGGATCTGTCGTTCTCGTTGTGTCACACGATCACCGCCTAAACTTATGTTTTGTTCTAATCATAAGTTTAGTATATCCCGGACGGTTTGTCAATAGAAACATCAGAAAAACTGTATATTCATATGGGAAATGCTTAACTTATGATTGCGCGGTCGCGGCGGTAATCAGAATTCCCAGGTTGTCGGCGTAGATCTTGTCGAATTGCTCCAGGGGCAGGGGATTCTCACCCAGTCCCGCTTCAATGGTGAAGCCCGGGCGGCGGAACTGCTGGATGAACCAATCCTTATAGCCGGCGAAGCTGGATTCGTAAGGTGTGTCTTCCAGGGCGTAGCCGCTGAGGGTGGAAAAGGTTTCCGCCAGCGCCCGGGCGCCGGGGACTTCATAATCCCGGAACTGCCAGTAGATCACTTCCCCCTGGGTGTGGTACGCCAGCACTAAGGCCGGGTCGATGTACTCGGTGTAGCCGGCAAGTGCTCTGGATTCCAGCTGATCCAAGGGGGCTCTTCCTACATAGTCCCGGGGTCCGGGCCGGGTGAAGCCCTGCATAAACTTGATCTCCCTTGCCTTTGCCCAGCCTGCGGGGAACTGCAAATTCAGGTCCACCCCCAGCAAATTGGCTTTCCAGCCGGCAGGAAAGGGGATCCCCGGATAATTTTCACTAAGGGCTGTGGCCAGAGCATACTCAGGGGAAGCCGGGTCTATGGCACCTGTCACCAAGTCCACCCCATCCGGGTTTACCAGCGGAACCATATAAATGGTTACCGCGTCCTTAAGTGCCCTGGCATTTTGCCCCCCGATTTCACCCCCGGAAACGATGGCTTCCCCAAACTGCCTTGCAAAGGTCAGCAAAATCGGGGTGGTGATCCATTCATTGCCGTGGAAGGCGGCGCTGTAGAGCACCTTTCTGGGGCCGTTCCCCACCACCAGAGTGGAAATCGGCCGCCCAAAGGCAGTGGTCGTCAGCCGCTCACTGCGCATAAAAGGATAGGTACGAAGGAGACTTTCTATTTCTCTTTGGGTGTTTTGTGCTGTAACCGGTTGTAAATTCCAAGCTTTTTCCATTCTTTCACCTCCTATTATTCTATGGGATAGGGGCGGCTTTGGTGTTGCTTTTAGCCGGGAATTATGATAAAATATTATAAATTTTCAGAAAGGAGGCCGGATATGCGAAAGGCCCTTTTCTTTTTCCTTACCATTTTTCTGGTGTTTTCCTTGTCCCTGGGCGTGAGTGCGGACCAAATCGACCATTCCGGCCTCTACGCAACAGTGATGGAGGACGGAAGCTGTCAGGTGTCTATGACCATCACCCTTTCTATGGAGCGGATGGACACCTCCATGCGTTTCCCCATCCCCGCAAACGCATCCGATGTACAGCTGAACGGCTTTGGCGTGGGTACATACTATTCCGGCACGGTCCAGTATGTGAACCTGAGCAGTGTTTTAGGTGCTGATGATACCACCGCCACCTTCACCCTGAGCTATCGGGTCGCGGAGGTTGTGGACAGCACCGGCAAGCTTTCCCTTCCCCTTTTAAGCGGCTTCCAGCTGCCCATCAGCAGCTTTGACTTTACCGTGTCCTTCCCGGGCACCGTGACCAACCAACCCAGCTTTTCCAGTACCTACCATCAAAGCAATATTGAAAGCAGTATGTACTGGACAGTGACCGGCAGTACGGTCAGCGGCCGCACCACTGCCCTGCTGAACGACCACGAAACCCTGGATATGACCCTGAAGCTGGACGGCAGCCTGTTCTCCCACCACCATGTCGTTTTTATCGAATCGGAGGTGGATGACCGGCTGATGCAGCTTTGCCTGCTTTTGGCTCTTGTCTACTGGGTAGTATTTATGCGTCTGGGGCTTCCCAGATTCCGCCGCTGCAATGTTCCCCCTCAGGGCTACACTGCCGGCCATATGCGCCCCATCCTGACCCTGCGTGGGCCGGACCTTTCCCTGATGGTGCTCTCCTGGGCCCAAATGGGCTATGTGCTTCTGGAGCGCAAGGGCGGCGGCAAGATCCTCGTACACCGCCAAATGGATATGGGCAACGAGCGTTCTGCCTATGAACAGCAGATCTTCAGCGCCCTGTTCCGCAAACGCTCCACGGTAGACACCGGCTCCGTTGCCTACGCCGCCCTTTGCGGCAAGGTGGAAAAGCAGCTCTCTGCCGCAAAAGCGCTGACCCATAAAAGGAGCGGCAACCCCCTGATCTTCCGGCTTCTTTCTCTGCTGGTCAATGTCTTCGCCGGTGTGAATGCCGGTCTTGCCTTAGGCAGCAATGCCAGCTGGCAGATCGTATTTTTAATTCTCTTTTCCATTCTGGGTCTGGTGCTTGGAAGCATCATCCAAAACAGCGCCCAGGGCATTTTCCTTTGGAAGCCGGGCGCATTGATGAAGGGCCTGCTGGCTGCTGTTTTGTGGGCTGTCCCCTTCTTCCTCTGCGGAAGGCAAAAGCTGGGGCTGAGCACCGCCCTGTACCAGTTTATTGCCGGTATTCTTGCCACCTATGGCGGCCGCCGTTCTGCCGACGGTGCCGATGCCCTCTCCCAGGTGCTGGGGTTGCTCCTTTCCTTCCTTCTGCCGGAAAAGACCTCCTTTGCCATTGCGAAAAAAGCAGATCCGGAATACTTCCACACCGTAGTGCCCTATGCCCTTGCCTTTGGCGCGGACCGGCTCTTTGCCTACCGCTTTGGTAAAGAGCGGATCCCGGAAAGTCCCTATCTTTTGGGAATTCCCGATGCCGACCGCACCGCCTCCCAATGGAGCCGCATACTGCGTAACACCCTGCGCAGTATGAACGCCCGGTATGAAGGGCTGAAAAAGGAGCGGTTTATAAACAGTCTTTACAATCTTCGGAAATAATACTGCGCCGCCGGGTTTTAACCCGGCGGCGTTACTTTTGTTCTATTTTAGGACAATATTCACCTGTCTTTTCCATTGGAGGAAAATTTTGTTATATTTTTGTCCATATTTTTGCGCAATTATCTTGAAAACGTCCATATTTGTATGATATAATTTTAGTGCTTAGGATAAAATTCACATTTTCAATGAAGGAGGACGATCAGATGCTGGAAAAAGGGTTGCAGGAAAATCGCCAACACGGCACAAATGATTTTCCTTTGGAATACTATCTGGTGGATAACACCCACCCCCGTTATAAAATGCCCCACCATTGGCACAGTGAAACGGAGCTTCTTTATATTCAAAAAGGTCAGTTTCTTCTTTCTCTGAACGGCCGGGAATACGCCCTGAAGGAAGGAGATCTGTGCTACATTTCAGACGGCTCACTTCATGGCGGTATGCCCCAGGATTGCACCTATGAATGTCTTTGCTTTAACACCAATGCGCTTCTGAAACATTCCGCCCTTGTTGCCAACTATCTGGAGGCTGTGGAAAACAGCAATGCGTTTATCCAGCCAGTGTTCACGCGGGTGCATCCGGGAATCCTGAAATGCGCGTCCCGTATGTTTGCCGCCGTCCGCTCCAAAAAGTCCGGTTGGGAGCTTCTGGCATTGGCCGGGCTTTACGATTTCTTCGGCACCGTTATTCAGCAGGACTACCGGGAACCCCCCCCTGATTCCACCGCCTTCCAGCGCTTACGGCAGATCAAGCAGTCCTTGGAATACATTGAGCAGAATTATCAAAAGCCCATCACCCTGGAGCAGCTTGCCCAGGTCGCCGGTCTGTCTGCCAAATACTTCTGCCGGTATTTCAAAGGTATCCTGCAGAAGACCCCCATTGAATACCTGAACCATTATCGGGTAGAGCGGGCCTGCTTCCTTTTGGAGGATAATCGACTCTCCGTTACGGATGTGGCCTATGCCTGCGGCTACAATGACAGCAGCTACTTTGTCCGTTGCTTCAAAAAATATAAAGGCATTACCCCAAACCAATATGCCAAATTAAGTCATTTCAAGAAAATTAACGAATAAAAAGGATGTGCCTGATGGCACATCCTTTTTATTCGTTGCGATACTTTCTGTCTTCTTCCGTGATGGAACGAATGACCCGGCAGGGGTTACCGTAGGCAACACAGTGGTCAGGAATATCCTTTGTGACCACACTGCCCGCTCCGATCACCACATCAGAGCCAATGGTCACACCGGGCAGCACTACCGTATTGCCGCCGATCCACACATCATTCCCCACAGTGATAGGCTTTGCGTACTCCAAAAGAGCGTTGCGCATGTCCTTATCAATGGGGTGGTGGGCGGTGTAAAAGCCACAATTGGGAGCAATAAACACATTGTCGCCAAAGGTGATCTTGCCCGGATCCACGAAAATGCAGTTGTTGTTGGCGAAGAAATTGTCGCCGACCTCAATATTCCAGCCGAAGCCGCAGAAGATGTTCGGCTCCACGTAGGGGTTCTTGCCCACCTTGCCGAAGAGCTGGCGGATGATCTCCTCCCGGCGTTTCATATCGGAGGGACGGGTGTGGTTGTAGTCATAGCACAGGTCGGCGCAGCGGAGATGATCCTCCTCACGGCCCTCAAAGGTGGTGTCGTACATGAGCCCGGCCTGACATTTTTCAAATTCGGTCATAGGTATTGTCCTTTCGTATAAAAAAGCATATAAAAAACGCTGTCATTGCGAGGAGGCCCAAGGGGCCGACGTGGCAATCTAATGGCAACTCCGTTCTTGTCGGTACTGCCCTGAGATTGCCACAGGCCTTCGGCCTTCGCAATGACA
>JAZQLG010000017.1:0-3029 GCA_045542575.1 Faecousia sp. | reverse complement strand
GGCCTTATTCGGGCTTGAACGTGTAGACAGCGCCGTCCTCCACGTTGGTGGCGTCAACGCCGGTCTGGGCATATTCACCGTTGATGTAGAAGGCCCAGTACTTGCCGTCCTTCTCCCAATCCAGTGCGATGCCGTTGACTTCGTCCACGTACAGGCCGTACTCCGTGGTGTGGCCCTTGAGCAGACCCTCTTCGATCAGCGCCTCGCCAACGGTGGCGGCATCAGTCTTGATCTCGTGCGTGGTTTCCTTGCCGTCCAGATCGGTGGTCACAACGGTGAAGGAGGTTTTTGCGCTGCAGGCGGCCAGGGTGAACACCATGATCAGCGCAAGCAGCAGGGGAAGCAGTTTTCTCATTTTGATTTCTCCTATAAGCAGTCTTCTTCATTACCGGACGCGCAGCTTATAAAGAGATGAGTTTGCCCCGTGCAACCGACTGAGTGTTATTTGTGACACATCACGGCGGCGGTCCCGCACAGGATTTGCACCTGTTTCCCACGGAAGCAAAGTTATTATAGCACCATCTTTTTTTCAGTTCAACCAGGAAAAAGCACAAAATAAATGCCGTCTTGAAACCCGCGGATCTGTGTGATAACCTAATGCGGAAAGATCGGCTGTAAAAAATCAGGAGCAAAAATAAACGGAGAGTGATCGAAATGACGGAGATGGAACTGCGCAGCTTGGCGGAGGAAGCGGGTTTTCGTGCGGCTGTGATTTCTGCGAAGGATATTCCGGTGGACGGAAATTTTCGGAAATTCTGCGAGGACAACCTTTGCGGCAAGTATAATGCCAACTATTCCTGCCCGCCCGGCTGCGGCACGGTGGAGGAAGTCCACGGAAGGCTGCTTGCTGCGGATAAGGCGCTGGTGCTGCAGAAGGTCTATGACGTCGGCAGCTACGAGAACAAGGAAGCGATCCTGCGATCCCAAAAGAATCTGAACGCCGCAGTTTTGGAACTGACGGAGAATCTTCGCCGGAACGGCATGGATTGCTTCTGCCTGGGCTACAACGGATGTCCCCTGTGCGAGCCCTGCAAACAGAAGCTGGGGGAGCCCTGCCCGTTTCCGGAGAAGCGGATCAGCTGCATATCCGCATACTGCATTGATGTGAGTAAGCTTGCGGACAAGTGCGGCCTGGACTTTGCCTGGGTGCCGGAAAAGCTGTTTCTCTTTGGCATGATTGCATTCCGAAAGAACGAATAGCGTTTCCATATGTGCAAAATGCACTATTGCAATTTGCCGGAGGGTGAATTATAATATACGCGAAAATCGAACAGAGGCCCTTTGGCTGTAAAGACAGAAATGTCAGACCTTGGGGCTACATAAGGGAATGGGGTCAGGATTTTTTCCAAATCCCCGCATTGACCAATACCGTGGGCGTCGAGATGAGCATCCGTTGGCGAAAGCCAGTCATTGGGGCAACCTGAGAAGGCAGGATGTTTGATCGTTTGAGGCGCGAGTCGGGAGACCTGCTGGAATCGATGGAATATTTGCCAAGAATGGTTATGGTGATGTTCTGCCTGTTTAATGGGCATAACGGCCATAACCTTTTTTTGTTGTGGCGATATAAGTGAATAAATTGTTCCCGTGGCCGGACATGCGGCATGCGTATGCCCGGCTGAACAAGAGAATGGGGTGAAAGTCCCCGCGCTGCCGGCGCTGTAAGTGTCGAGATGGCCTGCCGTTGACGAAAGTCAGTCATTGGATTCTTTTCCGAGAAGGCGGGCGGGTCATCGCTTGAGACACAAGTCAGAAGACCTACGGGAATATGTACTGCTTCTTTGTACCCGTGCGATGGGCAAAGGGGCTTTGCGGTCATGCAAAAAGCAACTGCGGCAGTAAGCTTTCGTTACTGCCGCAGTTTTTTGTTATGAGAGGAAAAAGTGATGGCATACCCCGGGAGACAGAATATTTACGAAGCGACGATCCGAAGAATGGTTCAGGAAGCCCTGGCGCAGCAGGAACAGGACTTTCGGCAGCAGCACGCAGCGGATACAGATGCGCAGCTTCTGAAATATCTTCGCGCTTGTGCAAACCGCCTGTACCACACGCCGTGGCCGGGCGAGATTGTCGGCGGAAGCTTCATTCAGGAGCGCTTCGGTTCCTGGAACCGGGCGCTGGTCCTGGCAAGATTGCCCGCCCCCACAACGGCGAATCAAATCAAATCCTTTGCAAGAGTTCAGAAGGAAACAGAAAAGCAAAAAGAAATTTACAGACAGCGAAAAGCCGCGAAAAAGGAACTGGCAAATCAGCGGCGGCTTCAACAGGAGGCCAAAAAGAATCTTTCCAAATGAGTTCGTATTAAACGGTTTGTGGAATTGGGCATTTCACAGGCCTTTAATAGGGCTGCCGGTTGTTCCTCCCCTCCGGCAGCCCGATGCCCGGCAGTGTTCTCCAGGGAACGGCACCGGGCAAAATGAACCGCCTTTTATGGGTGGCTCAAAAAATCCGGCTTACTTTGTGGCAAATGCGCGACCCGGAGAGGGAATCGACGGACACGCATTCTTGTTCTGCTGAACAAGGGAACCCGGTGGGAATCCGGGACACGGCGGATCTGATCCGAGGTGCTGTATGCATGGAGCCATTACCTTTTCTGCGAAAGCAGGTCATTGGGAGCAATCCTGAGAAGGCGGGGTAAGGGCGCCGGGGAAACCCTGAACGTGCGAGTCAGAAGACCTACAAACTGCATAGCAAATGCCCCCTTGCATAAAGGGCGGCCTTATGCAGCTTAAGCTGAGCATACCGTAACGGTATGAGCCGGTTTAACCAGCTTAGCGCCTTCGGGCGAGAAGATAATACTGTTTTAATGAGGGGGTCTTTTATGCTGTAAAGATGTAAATGCATGCCATTTCCGCCTTAGGGCGAAGATCATATTAATTACGATAAGGAGGCTTTTTTGTAATGAAAAGACGATTGCTTTCCCTGCTCCTTGTTCTTGTCATGGCGCTGGGATTGCTGCCCGCCATAGCTTTTGCAGCACAGGCCGAGAGCAGTGGTGTGTATCAGATCGGCACAGCAAAAAATCTACTATG
>JAZQLG010000016.1:0-3172 GCA_045542575.1 Faecousia sp. | reverse complement strand
CCCCTCTCGAGTATCCACGATTCTGTTGCGGTGCCCGGTGCTCTCCTTGGCGTGTGCGCCTGCGTCGCTCACCGACCGCTGCCACTCGCTCAGGTCGCTCCTCCCGCCCCCGGCGGCGCTCCCATCGCTCCCACTTCGGGGTCGAGTTGCTTGTCTTGGCGGCTTTGGTGACCTCTGACAGTCTGTCTTTGACAGACTGAAGGGTCCGCTACCGAAGTAGCGGACCCTTGTTGTTATTTCTTATAGGAGAAAGCTTCCTGTAAAGCAGGCAGCAATTCGTCGTTGATAACGCTGTTTGTATGTGCGATCTTCCAGCGAAGCTGCTCCTCTGTGCAGGAGTAGCCGAATTCCTGCTCGTAGCCCAAGCGGGAATCCCGCCGGATATAAGGAAGGATGCCTTCTGTGTTGGCGATTTCCTTCTTGGCGATCTCGATCATCTCCAGCAGAACGGGAACAGGCTCTTCCGTGGGCACCAGCACCGTCTTCATAGGCAGTGCCTCCGGCTGGTTCTTCCGTCCGCCTACCCAAATAGCCACAGTATCCAGGTAGATACCCAGTTGGGCCTTCAGATCGTGGAAGCGCTTCACATGGGTAACTGTCCGGGCGGTGGCAGCCACCATCCGGCCTACGCCCAGGATATCCTTAGCGTTTTCCTTCTTGCTTTCCGGTAAAGCTTCAATAACCTTTTCCAGAATTTCGCAGCCTGCATCATAGTAGGAAGCCAGCGTTGCGTATTCCTTGGTTTCAAAGCGGAGTCTGTCCCAATAGTCCAGGCTAAACTTATAAATAGGATTGCTCTCAAAGTTGGGATTGCCCTTCTCCTCCGGGGCGTGGGGCATCTGTACAGGGGTCTTATAGATCAGCGGGTACACCGGGCCGACCCGGGCAGGGCCGTACTGGTCCACGCAGGTGGGCATACAGTGGGTAATGCCTTCACTGAACAGCTCATAAGCCTTATAGACCGCATCCACATTCTCTTCACCGAAATCCCGGGCGATGATCCTGCGAAGCAGCCCATCCATATCAGGCATAGGTGTCATAGTAGCCTGCTTGGTCATTTCAGAAACAAAGCCGGGCCAGTAGCCGTAGGTATGGGCATCCACCAGGCCGTCCAGCCGCCAGTTATCCTGGGCAGCATTCACCGCATTCCACCGCTGGATCCAGCGCTGGGGAATGGGCAGGTAAGGCACTACACCGATATCCCAGGTAGGACCGCCGATATGGGCCATGGAGTACATTTTTCTGCCCATTTCCTTGTGGAGCTTGGACTCACTGGCAAAGTAATCGCTGGGTCCGATGTTCCAAATGGTGTAGTCAGTGGACTCTTCCGTGATGCCGGGAGCCACTTCCTCCTTGTGGAACATTTCGAAGGTGGCCATCATGGTGATATCCTTGGGCACATTGCGGATCATCTCCAGCCGCAGATCTTCATCCGCCCAGCCCCAGTTGTAGGACCAGAACACCAGCTCCACATTGGGATTGTGCTTTTTGATCACATCCCGGAGCATGGAAACAAACTGATAATAGTCGTTGCAGGGGAACCAGCCCGGGCTCAGCCGGGGGTCATCCTTGGAAAGCCGCCAGGACTTGCCGGTGGTCCGCGCATCCTTGGAGGGGAATTCGCAGCACTCACCCACCACCATCAGGTGCTTAACATTGGGGCAGTACTCCACAAATTTACCGTACATATTCTCATAGAACTCAAAAGCACCGGGCTCGTCGGGGTGCATAGTGTTTTTAAACACATGGGGCACATAGGTATCGGTGTCCAGGCCCCAGCTCTTTGCCCGAAGCATAATGTCGTTGAGATATGCCCGGTATTCCAGGTCATTCACCGCCTCCTTGGTATCCAGGTGGATGGAGGTAATGCCGTTATGGGCCAGCATACGGAGCAGTTCATCGGGATATTCGTTGAATTCCAGGCCACCGTGGTTTGCCCGCATACTGTAGCGGCAGTGCTTATCGGTGGTGCCCGGCTCTACAATAGGAGCCTCCTGCATATTCATCATATCTTCCAGATAGTAACAGCCCTGTGCCGCATATCGCTCATCATTGCCGGTGATGACGATCCGGTCAGCAAGGATCTGCACACGGAAATTCCGCTCACCCAAGGAAGCATCCACACCTACCCAGATGGTGTTGGGAGCAGACTCCCCTGCTTCCGCCAAAGCCACCTTGGTGTTCATAGACACGGCAAAGTAGTCGGTTAAGTCCCAGGCCGCATTGTTAAGCACAACGCCTGCGCCAGCTTGAGGTACAACTTTCCAGCTGTCCGTAACCTTGGTGCCTGTGAGAGTTTCCAAAGCCTTGGGGTTTACCCGGTCAGGCTTATGTACCTGATAAAACCGTTTTTTCCAGTCAAACATTTTTTCCATTTCTAATTTCTCCTATCAAATCAGAAACAATTTTACGGCAGCAGGCCGCATAGGTAAAGGCGGAAGGCTCTGCCCTTACCTATGCGGCCCCGTCCGGTCGGACGGGGCCGCTGGATTTCATTATACGTTTTTTGAGAGGCTTTGCAACCCCTCCGGGTTCACCTTGCTCACCCACCTCCCCTTGCACAGGGGAGGCATAGGGTGAAGCCTAAAATCAGGGAGCAGTGACGACCACATTGCGGATCGCTACATCCAAAGAGCCCGGCTGCATCAAGCTGCCGCCCAGATTGCCCAAGTTCAGTTCTGTCGTACCCAAAGCAGAGCCATCTTTCTTAGTAACGACCATCTTGTACCAAGTGTCGACTGTCAAGGTAGTTACTTCTGTATTGGATGCATTGTAGTACTTCACCGTCAGGGAGGTGTCTGTGCCAAGGATGCTGGCACCAGCTCTACCGTTCAAGTTGGACAGTTTGATCTCAAATGCCAGTTCCGTAGCATTGCCGTTTGTTAAGGTCGCTGTCAGTTTCCGTTGGGGACCAGCAACAGCGTTGCCAACGATGGAATATTCAAATCCGTTAGGTCCAACAGAAGTTGTGGGATCATTAAAGAGATTAGGCGTAGCGAAGGTCACTTCTTCCTTAACACCCTTCAGATTCCGGAAGGAAGCAGTAATGCGGATGTTGCCGTCGCCGGTGTAGTTGGCGTTGCCCACAGGGTAGGCTTCCAGGCTTGCGGGCAGGTTGTCTGCATTGTACACAACCACATTGTACCAGGTGCCGGTGGTAAACTTGCCGTCG
>JAZQLG010000015.1:0-14983 GCA_045542575.1 Faecousia sp. | reverse complement strand
CCCCTCTCGAGTATCCACGATTCTGTTGCGGTGCCCGGTGCTCTCCTTGGCGTGTGCGCCTGCGTCGCTCACCGACCGCTGCCACTCGCTCAGGTCGCTCCTCCCGCCCCCGGCGGCGCTCCCATCGCTCCCACTTCGGGGGCGAGTTGCTTGTCTTGACGGCTTTAGTGACCTCTGCCAGTCTGTCAAAAACAAGCTTTTTGACAGACTGGCGGGGCTGTTTACACAGCCCCGTTTTTCTGTTATACTGACAGAAAAGGGGGAGATGTGTATGAAAATTCGATTATTGGAGCCAACCGATTTTGACCGGGTCCTATCTATGATGGAGGTATTTTATGCTTCTGATGCGCTGCTCATCCATCCGGATACGAAAACTCTGAAAAAGACACTCACCGATGCTATAAAAGCAGGCCCTTATCTGAAGGGCTACGGCTTTGAGGAGGAAGGCGTGCTTCGGGGCTATGGAATGGTGGCAATGAGCTATTCCACGGAAGCTGGTGGGCTGTGTGCCTGGATCGAGGATATCTATGTGGAAGCGCCTTACAGAGGAAGGGGCTACGGTACAGCTTTTTTGCGTTTTGTTGCAGAGGCCTATGGCCCTGAAGTGGCCCGCCTGCGGTTGGAAGCAGAGCCGGAAAACGAAAAGGCTATTTCTGTCTACCAAAATGCCGGCTATGAAGTGCTGGGCTACACGCAACTGATAAAAGATTTCTAAAAAGTCCGCCTTGCTGTTGTTAAAGCAAGGCGGACTTTTTATACACAAGTAATAACCGGCACATCCAGACCCAATTCACCGGGCAGGAACCGGGGACAAACATTTTCTTCTGAGGTAATGACAGAAGCAGCCAAAGTGGCACCGATGTCAATGGCCTCCGGCAGGGTCTTGCCATAGGTCAGACCGATGCTCACACCGGCGCAGAAGGCATCGCCTGCACCGGTAGTGTCCTTCACCTGCACTTTCCTTGCCGGACACACACCGCAGTTTCCTTTCAGGTCCGCATAAACTGCGCCCTGACCGCCCATTGTGACCACCATTGATGGGATCTGTGCGCCGACTACTTTTTCAGAGAGCACCTGGGCCATTTGCTCCGGAGTTAAGGTGCTGTAATCATCCAAAAATAACTGGCCGGCCTCCTGCTGGTTGCAAATAAAGCAGTCAAAGAACTTGAGGAAATCCCGCCGCTTGGCGGCAAGGCTCATATTGGAAACCACGCCAAAGACCTTTACATTGTGCTTTTGCGCCAGCTCTAAGGTAGGCTTGACGATCTCCTTGTCCAGATCCACTTCGATGACTACCGAGGCGATCTGAGAGAAGATCTCATCTCCCTTTTCGTTCAGCAGGTCTGCCACCGGCAGCATATTGGGGCGCTTGGAAATAGAACCGGCCACATCGCCATTGTTGTCAAAAACAGCCAGCCAGGTGCCCATACCGTCAGGGCGGGTCAGAACATAGTCTGTGTTGACCTTGTGGTTTTGAAGCTTCTGCACCACATCCTGGCCCATCGGGGTATCATCTACAATGCCCAAAAAGATGGGGCGCAGCTCCACATTGGCAATATCCTCTACCACATTTCGGGCCACGCCGCCGTGGATGTATTCTACCCGGCCCACATTTCGGCCAGTGGGGATGTATGTATCAGAAGGAAAGCCCTTGATGTCCACAAATGTGGCGCCGATAACCGCAATACGCATAAGCATCTGCCTCTCTGTTTTATTGCAAGGGGGTGGAATTATTTTGGAAACGGAAGGGGAGAAGGTAATCCTGGGGTGCTTCCCCGTCTACTGTGTTGGCAACAGCATCCAGAAGAAGCTGACCCAAATCAGACCACTGGCCATATACCAGGCCGCTTCTGCGCTGTTCATTCAGGGCGTTTATGGACTGTACTGTATGACCGACGCTCAGCAGATAAAAGTCATTGTTGATTTCCCAACCGCTTTGGGTGATCGCCTGGGCCGCACCCTCAGACAGCACCTCCGATGAGGCCAGGATCACTTCAATGTCCCGCCCAAAGGTGGAAAGACTGTCCTCAATGGCGATCCTGCCTTCTTCCTCAACCAGCAGGCAGGAACGGACTGCCACAATTTCCACCGGAAGCTGGGCCTGGGTAATTCCTTCCAAAAGACCTTCCTGCCAGGCAATGGTTTCCCAATTGTGCAAAGAACCGGTCAGAAGCACACAGGATATGATGCCGTCCTCGTTGGTATCGCCCTGTAGGGGCAGACGGCAAAGAAGCTCTCCAAACAATTCTCCGGCATCTGCCATATTCCGGCCCACAAAGGAAACCGGCTGTGTAAGGGCGGGCTTCCGGCCGACGAAGATGGCCTTCTCGCCGACGGCATCAAATACTTGCTGGGCAGCCCAATCATCAAGCACCCGGACGATCCAGGCGTTACAGTCTGTATTGCTGAGCTCCTCCAGATTTTCAACATAACGAACGGCATAGCCGTTTTCTACCAAAAGCTGCTGCAGCTTTACCGTTTCTTCACTTTCCCGGTCCAGACCGAAAACACCTATGGTTTTTTGGGGCTTAGGGAAGAAGATAACTGCCAGCACGATGGCAACCAAAACAATGGCAGCGCAAATAATCAGAAGCTTGGGCTTCTTAAAAATTCCCATTTTAGTCCCTCCTATCTTTCTGTCCTGTAAAATAGTATACCATAAAGGGACACATTTGCAAAGGAAAAAACTTCCTGTCTTCATTTTTATGGGGAATGGTTGTGCAATAGCAACAAAAACGAAGCGTAAATTTCTACCAGCTTCATACGAAATAAATAAAAAACCTCTTGAAATTCATATCACCCGGTGCTATAATAAAAGCGTAAATAAGAGTCTTAACTCTCCTTTTCATTTTCTTATCTCTCTTTTTAAGGGAAACCCGGAGCCATCTGGTCAATGGCTCCGGGTTTCTTCTTGCAAAATTGCAAAAAATGGGTATAATGGGAATATTACTTAGAAAGGAGTCCTTGCTATGTGGGATTTTATTTTATGGTGCGTAGATAGACTGAGCGGCTATGCTCTGGGGAAATTCCTGCCGGCAGTGCTGATTTTTGTTGTTGGCGTGCTGGTGATCAAGATTTTAATGCGCATTATTTTAGCAGCGCTGAAAAAAGCAAATGTGGAGCAGCCGGCCTTTGGCCTGATCAAAGGCGTTCTGCGGGCCGTGATGTATATTTTGCTTGCCTTAATTGGGGCTTCTGCCCTGGGGCTGGATGTGACTGGCGTGGTGGCATTTGCCAGTGTGCTGACCCTGGCCCTGTCCCTTTCCCTGCAGGAATCCCTGACCAATCTGATAGGCGGCTTTACCCTGCTTTATACCAAACCCTTCAGCATCGGTGACTTTGTTGAAATTGCGGGACAAAGCGGTACAGTCCGGGCAATTGGCCTGAACTATACCAAATTGGCAACCACCGATAATAAAACCATTTCCATACCTAACCATAATGTGGTAAGTACAGAAATCATCAACTATACGGTGGCCGGCACCCGCCGGACGGACATCACCTTGTCCGTTTCTTACGAAACACCCATCCCTGTGGTACTCGAGGCCTTGAAGGAAGCCGCAAATGTGCCTACTGCCCTTGCTGACCCCGCACCCAATGCGGTGGTTTCCGATTACGGTCAGGATGCAGTAGTTTATCTTCTGCAGGCCTGGAGCAAGTCCGGCGACTATTGGGCAACCACTTGCCAAACAAAAGAAAACATCCAAAAAGTATTTAATGAAAAGGGAATTCGCCTGAGCTATCAAAATATGAATGTGACTGTCAAAAAGGGCGAATAAAAAGAACAGGTTGGGCTATACTACCTTTGGACAAACAAAGACGCTTCCACCTTGCGACGGCAAAAGGAAACAAACCTTGTTTGTCAAGGGTATCACCGGTAAGATACGAACCGGCAGAAATTCTATGTGGTGTACAACACAGAAAACTGTGTAGAAATACAAAAGGTTTTCAAGAGTTTCCGTCGGTACATAAAACTATGTACGCCCAATACAATTAATACTGAGATAAAAAGCCCCCTTGGCGGGGGCTTTTTTGCAATTCTAAATAGTTTCTTCGTAAGTTTTACTTAACCAGCAGGTGCTGAATACTAGTAAGACCGTTGCTGCCAAATAGATATAGAAGGCAACTCCTAAGCGATAACAATCGGCAAATTCGGCAAGCGTGCAGAACTTAATAACAGCAAGAATTATAGAAATTGTGCTTGCAAGGTTGGTTGCAATTAACAATCCCCATTTTCTAAGAAAAAGACAGACAAACCCGCATGTCGCAGCGACACAGGTTAATATTGTCATCGGAATAAGAATTCCGGTGGTTTCAACGGGCAAGACAACACCTTCATTGAAGAGGTCATATGTATGAAGCTGAAATAAATCTGTTTTTGCGTTTTCAATTGCGGCCTGGTTTGCATTTAGTATGGGCAGAAAGTAGGCAACAAACATTATAATCAAAGCGGTAAGTGTCAAAATCCAGGGGAAAAATGCTTTGCTCTTGGAAAAGCACTTAATTTCTTCCCGGTTCTCAAAGGCTTGCACTGCTGCCATAATCAGCATACAGCCTATGTAGATATATATTGCAATGCCAAAATCGAATTTGTAATCTGCTAATACCAACAAGCTGTTTATAGTGCCGTTGTTAATTGCATAGGCAACAATAATTGCTGCAAAACCGGGAATCGTACTGGCAATGGCCATTAGCGCTTTGTTTTCTGAGAAGATGCATAGGGCGGTATATATAGACCCCAAAACAATGATAATGCCCATAACTGAGATAAATTCATTTTTGCCAAAAAGCCGTTGCAGTGAAAAGCTTTCTTCCAACTCCCATTGCGGATTTACAAACGGGAGAAAGAATGCGGCGACTATTGCCGCTGCGGCTAATAACATTACTATAGTAGTAAGAACCTTCTTGACATTTGCTGTTTTCTTCTGTGTTTCCATCGTTGTTGTACCTCCATTGTTTTTGCACATTGTTGCAATTGGAGGGGTGAAACTTGTAAATCCGCCTCCAAAAATAAAAATGCGGCTACCGAAGTAGCCGCACAAAAACGCAAACTCCGATAGTCGCCAAACCAATCTGCACAAAGGAGTCACCTCACACGAACAGAAACGGAATTTGCATTTTTAACAAATTCTATCCATTCGCATGAAGATGCAAACAGGGTACAGTATCCCTAAGGCGACAAATATATTTGTGCAATATTTGATTGGTTTGGCATATTTATTATACCATATAAATTGCAATTTTCAACACCCATATGAAAATTTCTTCGATTCCATATTATTTGCTGTTTACAGATATTTCAAAGAGTTACAGCAGCATAAAAATGTAATTACCTTTACTACAAACAATTGGTACAAAAAAATGCACGCACCAAGGCCTCATTACAAAAGAGGATTTGATGCGTGCTGAATTATAGCTTTTTACTATTTGAGGTTGAGAAAGAAGTAGTACAGCCTGTAATGGATACAAGCCAACAGGGAGCTGCGCTGCATAGATTTGGCAAGATGGGAACGGCTTTTCCGGTTCAGGTGTTTTTTGATGATCTTTTGCAGCCGGGGGCCGTATTCCTTTTGCAGCTGCTTGTTGCCCTTGAACCGCCGCAGAAGCAAAAGCATGCAGTAGACATAGCGGGCATCCATATATTCCTTAAGCGCCTCGTAGCTTCCGGCTTCAATGAGAAAATCCCGGATCTTATCGCAGGCGGGCATAACAGTGAGCTGCTTTGGATTGAAGGCGGATTGCACAGCACCTGTCGGATTGGAATAATAGTTGTAGAGCACCGTTTTGTCAGAGCAGATCCTTTTTGCTCTGGTGAGGAACTGTACGGCAAATAAGTGATCTTCATCCAGGTGCAGGGAAGGATCGAAGAAAAGATCCTCCAACAGGGAGCGCTTGACAAGACAGCACCAGGGGCTGCCGCCGATGCGACGACCGATCAGCACATTGGCGATGGCCTGACGGCTATCCATCAGAAGAAACGGTGTGGTCGAAGGGGTAGCCTCTGTTTCGTAGGAGCTTCGGTCCATCCAGGTGCGGTGACCGCAGTAGGACACCTGGCAGTCATTTTCCAGGGCGTTTTTGAGCAGTATCTCCACATAGGCTGCCCGCAGGGTATCGTCGCTGTCACAGAAGACTACATATTCACCGGTGGCATTGGCAAGTCCCACATTTCTTGCGGAGGATACGCCGCCGTTTTCCTTGTGGAAGACCCGAATCCGGCTGTCCTTTTGGGCATAGGCATCACAGATTTCTCCGGTCCGGTCTGTGGAGCCGTCATTGATCACCAAAATCTCTAAGTTTTCGTGGGTCTGGCCCAGAATGCTGTCCAGGCATTGGGGCAGGAAGGCTTCTGCCTTGTAGGCAGGGACAATAACGGATACCAATGGCTTTTCCATCAGGCCACCTCATTTCTCTTTTTTAGCTTTGGATAGCGGTACTTGAAGAAGCAAAGGGCTGCAAAGATCACGACTCCTGTGAGGGAGAGGACAAGCCCTTGGGTGAAGGCGGAATTTTCATAGCGGAATTCCAGGGTGTGGATACCCTCTGTCAGGGGGACGGCTACCATTGCACCGCCCACCAAAGTGCTTTCTGCCTTTTTGCCGTCCACATAGGCCACCCAATGGCCGTCCTGGGGGATGGAGGTGTAGAGAAGACCGTCTTGGGAGGCCTCCACAGTGCCCTTTACACAGGTGTTTTCAAAGTGGGTGATCTCCATAGTGTTTTGGCTTAAAAGGCTGTAAGCCTGCCGGTATACCCGGTCGTTGAGAATGGCACCCCGGACGATCATAGAGGAGGCTTCATTGGGGGTAACAGGAATGACCACCTGGATCTGCTCTCCTGCGGAAACAGCACCGCAGTGGACCATTTCCGTCAGCTTGTAGCCTTCATAGAACAGCCAGTTGCCATATTCCTTCCCGGGGGTAAGCTTATAGACATTAAAGGTGACATTCTTGCCCAAATGCAGGTCCAGACAAAACTCTCCATCCTGCCAGGCGGTAAAGGTATAGGTCACCGTGCCACCCTCAGGGCCGGCCTGATATCGGGTAAAGGCAGAAGCGGTGCTGTCATCAGAAAGGGTAGCGCCTTTGGCTGTGATGGTAAGATCCCGCCCTCTCCAGCGGCTCCACACATCCTCCTGTATATCGGTGGCATTTTGCAGGAACTGATTTTGGAAAACAAAATGGTCTACCTGGCCCTCCGGCAGGATCACATCCGCCAAAATGGGGTTAACCATAAAGCCCAGAGGTAGATAAGTGGTGTTTTCCAATAAATGCACATCATCGTAGCTGTGGAGCTCTTTGAAATAGAGACTGTCCACCGGGGCGTGTTCCCGCTGAATAAGATATTTCAGATTCAGAAACAGGTGGGTCACCGGAGAACCGTATTTGTATACATACTGATTCCAGTTTTCCCGGGCGCTAAAGCCCATAGCCTGCATAAATCGGGTAACGGACGCATTAGCGGAGCTGCTGAACAGGGAAAGTCCCGCGTAGCCATTGAGGGCACTGTCGTTTAGGGTTTGGGTCCGGGTCATTTCCACCCGATAGAAGGGATTGTTATCCTCCCGCTCCTTAATAACATTCAGCATAGATTGGACAGAGGCTGCTTTTTTGGGATATCCTTCCACACTGTAGGCGCTGCTGTGGTAGGTGTTATACACATAGGAATTGAAATTGAGAAGGTTGAGGGCCACCTCCAAAAGCATTACGATCAGAATGCTGTAGGCGCCAAACCGGCGGCGGAAGGCAAAGCCGGCTCTTGCTTTTTGGCCTTGAGGACGCTTCCAGTGACACTGGGTCAGAAGGAAAATAAGGCCGTAGGCCAAAATAAGCAAAAGATTGTAAAGGGGATAGATCCAGTCGGTAGCTGCAAGGGTTCCTCTCTGCAGCCCGGCAAGGAAACTGTGAAATACCTTGCTTCCGGTGGCAAGACTCAGGGAAAGCAGAAGGGCACAGCCATACTGCCATGGGCGGAAAAAGGGGCGCTTGTCCCAGGCACGGTAGGCCATAAAAACAAGAACGAAGCTGTAAAGGAAGCTGAACCGATAGGGGATAGAGTTGGGAAAGTGGAAGCCGTGCCATATAAAATCCAGCTGCCGCAGAACAAAGCTGAGATTCAGGAAGAACAGCAGGCTCACTGCGCAAAGCTTTTCCCGCAGACGGATCCTTTTGTTAAAAAGGTACAAAAACGCCAGAATGTTGGTGAGCACACCGCAGAAGATGTTGGGTAGGCCCGAAACCAAGGTCGGTTCCACGCCGCCGTTCTGATTGAACAGCACCTGTCCCATTCCGTCAAAAACAGGAGGCAGGCTTTCCCAAAGGGCAGTAAACCAAAGGCCAATATTGGGGCCTGCCTTGTAGGCGTTCCAGGCATCAATAGCCTTTTGGTAGGTACCGGACTGGACGATGTTCAGGGCAAAGTCTTTGGGGAATTCGTCTGATACAGAGGAAGTGGCCTGCAGAGCGTCCAAAGTAGGAAGCAGCACGACCGCGCAGAGCATCGCCGCCAATAAAGAATAGAAAAGGATCCTGCCGGTGTCCCGGAAAAAGCCTTTAATGCCGGAAAAATAGGAAATTTCATAGCACAGAAAAACAAGGACCACAAAAACGCAAATGAAAAAGCCGATATAGTAATTAATACTGACTGTCAGGAATAGGGAAATTGTGTAAAGTATAAATTTCCGTTCCCGCAGAAGCTGCACCATTCCCAGCATAACAAGAGGAAGCAGGGCGAAGCTGTCCAGCCACATCAGATTCCACTGATATCCCATTGCCCAGCCGCACAGGGCATAAAAGGCAGAGAAAAGAGGAACGGAATAATCGTTCTTGTGAAAAACCTTTTTGAGGAATAGTCCAAAAAACAACCCCGCAAAGCCCATTTTCAGGGGCGGCAGAAGGGTGAAAAGGCCAAGACTCCAGCTTTCGGGCAAGAGCACACACAAAAGATTGAGGGGGGAGGCCAGATAATAAGCCATCAGACCCAGGTAGTTAAGACCTAACCCCAGATCCCAGTTAAACAGCAGGCTTTCCCCACTGAGAAGCATTTTCCGGAAGTTAACAAAGAAGGGGTAATACTGATGCCACATATCAGAGTACAGCATCGCGTGTTTGCCAAAAGGATAATAACTGCTTGCGATCATCAGAATCACCATACCCAGGAAGGGAATGGCAAAGCAAAGTGCCAAAGGAAGCCGGTCGGCAAAGGTCTTATTTAGTTTGGGAAGTTTCATAAATGGCCTCCTTTCGCGTTTTTTACATTTTATCATATTATTGCCACCGGGTAAAGAGATAAACAAAATAAAAAAGCGTTTTCGCACTTGGCGAAAACGCTTTCAGAAGCTTGGGTATTAGACAGCTCTCTCGACCTTGTTGGAACGGAGGCATCTGGTACAAGCATACACATGGCACGGAGTACCGCCAACAATGGCCTTAACCCGCTTCACGTTGGGCTTCCATGCCCGATTGGAACGTCTGTGGGAGTGGGAAACCTTGATACCAAAGGTAACGCCCTTGCCACAATAATCACACTTTGCCATTCATTGCACCTCCAATCCGCACATGATAATGGCTCGCTGAAATAGCGCCCAAAATCAGGCGCTTTGATATGATAGCAGAGTTCTTTCAAAAATGCAAGTCTTTTTTTAGATTTTTTTTGTTTTTTTGAAAATATTGTTATTGCTATTCTGTTTTTCTCTCGGTATAATACAAGTATGAATATCGGAGGTGTGCTTATGGACAGTAACGGCGTGCTTCTTTCTGTGCTATCTGAGGCATTCCATCTGGAAATTGCCTATAAGGCAACGGACTTTGATAAGGTGCGGCTGACGGTGGAGGATGTGACCCGCCCCGGCTTGCAGATCGCAGGTTATATGGACCACTTTGAGCCTATGCGCTTGCAGGTGATCGGCAACGCAGAAGCCAGCTACCTGGAAAAAATGAATAAAGAGGACCGGCTTGCGGCCTTTGAACGGATTTTCTCTTATCGGTTTCCGGCATTGCTGATCGCCAGAGATCTGCCTGTGTGGGAAGAATGTCTGCAAATGGCAGAGCGATATAATGTAACTGTTCTTCGTTCCCATGAAGCCACCAGCACTGTGGTTTCTGCCATTATTGCCTACTTAAAGGCCGCTTTGGCGCCTTCCATTACCCGCCACGGTGTGTTGGTGGAGGTTTACGGTGAGGGCCTGCTTCTGATAGGCGAAAGTGGCTTGGGTAAGAGCGAAGCGGCGATTGAACTGTTAAAGCGGGGCCACCGGCTGATTGCCGACGATGCGGTGGAGATCCGGAAAATTTCTGAAACATCCCTGATGGGTACCTCTCCTGAGCTGATCCGTAACTATGTGGAGCTGCGTGGCATTGGTATTGTCAATGTGGCAAAGCTTTTCGGTATGGGCGCAGTCAAGCTGGAAAACACGGTGGATCTGGTGGTGAACATCGTTCCCTGGAATACCCAGCAGGATTATGACCGGTTAGGCCTGGAAGAGCAGCATATGGAAATTTTGGGCGTGAACATTCCTATGAACACCATTCCCATCACCCCCGGCAGAAACCTGGCGGTGATTTTGGAGGTGGCGGCAATGAACAACCGCCAACGCCGTATGGGCTACAACCCGGCTTTGGAATTTACCCAAATTCTGGACCGGCATTTTGAACAGAACAATCCTAAGGCAGACTGACTATGAAAGAATTTACCATCGGCAAAAACGATGCAGGTCAGAGATTGGACCGCTTTTTGGCAAAGGCTGTTCCTCTGCTGCCTGCTTCCCTTGCCCAAAAATATATCCGCATCAAGCGGATCAAGCTTAACGGCGGCAGGGCAGAGCGGGATACCCGCCTGCAGGAGGGGGATATCCTTCAGCTGTATATCAATGATGAGTTCTTTGAGTCGCCCCGGCAGGACAATGCCTATTTGACGGTGGCAAGTCCCAAGCTGAACATTGTGTATGAGGATGCCCACATTCTTTTGGTGGATAAACGGCCCGGCCTTGCGGTCCATCCCCACGATGGGGCAGAGTATGGCCGCACCCTGATCGACCATATTCTTTCCTACCTGTACCAGAAGAAAGAATGGACACCACGGGTGGAAAATGCCTTTACCCCGGCTCTCTGCAACCGGATCGACCGAAACACCGGCGGCATCGTCATTGCGGCGAAAACCGCAGAAGCGCTCCGGGTGATGAACCAGAAGATCAAGGACCGGGAACTGGATAAGCGCTACCTTGCCATTGTGGAAGGCTGCCCTAAGCCGGAAAGCGGAAGCTTAAAGGGCTATTTATTTAAGGATGAAAAGAAAAACCGGGTGTTCGTTTCCGATACCCCCAAGCCCGGAGCAAAGACCTGCCAGACAAATTACAAGGTCCTTGCCAAGCGAAAAGACCTGTCCTTGGTGGAATGTGAGCTGATCACCGGCAGGACCCACCAAATACGCGCCCAGTTTGCCCACGCAGGCCACCCCCTTTTGGGCGACGGCAAATACGGCAAGCTGGATAAGCGGTTTGACAGAACCTACCAGGCGCTATACTCCTATAAGCTGACCTTCTGCTTTACCACCGATGCAGGAGAGCTTTCCTACCTGAATGGAAAATCCTTCCAGGTTAAGGAAGTGGAGTTTGTGAAAGAATATTTTTCCAATGGAGGGAAATGATTTATGAAAAAACTGTTTTTGGTATGTAATGCCCACTTAGACCCAGTGTGGTTGTGGGAGTGGCAGGAAGGCGCTACCGCCGCCATTGCTACCTTCCGTACTGCGGCAAACTTCTGCGAGCAGTACGATGGCTTTGTGTTTTGCCATAATGAAGCGCTGCTGTATGAGTGGGTGCAGGAGTATGAGCCGACTTTGTTTGAGCGGATCAAGAAGTTGGTAGAAGCAGGAAAATGGCATATTATCGGCGGCTGGTATTTGCAGCCCGATTGCAACATTCCCGCAGGCGAAACCATCGTCCGCCAAATTACAGAAGGACAGAAGTTCTTCAAAAAGCACTTTGGGGTAAGTCCCAAGGTGGCAATCAATTTTGATACCTTTGGTCATAGCCGTGGCCTGGTACAAATTCTTGCCCAGTGTGGCTATATGGGCTATATGTATATGCGTCCTGAAAAAGAACGGCAGGAGCTTCCCGGCAGCAATTTTTACTGGGAAGGCTTTGACGGTTCCCAAATTCTTGCCCACCGGCTGAACGGCGTTTATGCTACCAATATGGGAACTGCTGTGGAAAAAGTGAATGAACTGCTGAACGAGAAATCCAATGACGATATTGACATTTTCTGCTGGGGCGTCGGCAACCACGGTGGCGGTCCTTCCCGGATTGATCTGGAAAGCCTTAATAAATGGATGGCCGAGCATCCGGAATTAAAGCCGGAGCACTCTACTCCCGAGGCCTTCTTTGAGGCGCTGGATGCTGACCGAAAGGATTATCCTGTGGTGGATTACGACCTGCGGCCTGTATTTGTGGGTTGCTATACTTCTCAAGCGAAGATCAAGAAGCTCCATCGGCAGATGGAAAATAAGCTCTATGCAACAGAGAAACTCCTCAGCACTGCCGCTGCCCAAGGCCTTATGGTCTACCCCAGCGAAAAAGTGAGGGAAGCCCAGCGGGAACTGCTGTTCTGCGAATTCCACGATATTCTCCCCGGCACCACCGTTGAGCCCGGTGAAGCCGGCTCTGTGCTGAACCTGCAGCACGGCTTGGATGTGCTTTCCAAGCTGGAAATGAAGGCGGCTATGGCGCTTCTTGCCGGTCAGCCTAAGGCAGAGCCGGAACAGACCCCCGTCTTTATTTATAACCCTCATCCTTATCCCATTACGGATGCGTTCACCTTTGAGATTATGCCCTCCGACCAAAACTGGCTGGATGACATGCGCAATACGGTGACGGTACGGCAAAACGGTAAGGTGGTTCCCAGTCAGGAAGAAAAGCCTGCATTGAATATGAATTTAGACTGGCGGAAGCGCATTACCGTTTATGCCACCTTGGAGCCTTCCTCCATGAATCGCTTTGACTGTGCTTTCAGCTTAGAGCCCTTCACCCCGGAAGAAACTATCAAGTTCCCGGAAGGCAATATTACCTTCGATAACGGTAAGATGCAGGTTATTATCAACGCAAAAACAGGCTTAGTGGACAAGTATGCGGTGGATGGCGTTGATTATCTGCGTCCCGGCGCATTTCTGCCTGCCGTCTGCGCAGATGACCCGGATCCCTGGCATATGGGAAGTATGCACTTTGGCGAAAGACTCGGCGCTTTCCGCCTGGCAGATCAGAAAATCGTCCGCAGATATTCTGACAGCAAAGAAATCACGGCCTCTCCGGTTCGCATCGTGGAAGACGGCCCTGTTCGCACCATCGTGGAGGCGGAATTTGTTTGGAATCATTCACGGCTGGTGCAATCCTACATTCTTCCCAAGAACGGCACTTCCTTTGAGGTGTCTCAGCACATCACCTGGAACGAGGCCGATGTGATCCTGAAGTGGGAAGTTCCTTCCAACATTGGCGGCACCTATATGGGTCAGGGCATGTTCGGCTGCGGTGAGCTTCCCCAGGATGGCACAGAATGTGTCAGCCAGAAGTGGTGCGGTATGTTTGATGGCACTTACGGCCTGACCATTACCAACGACGGTACTTACGGCTCCCATTATGAAAATGGCTCTGTGTATATGTCTTTGCTTCGTGCTCCTGCCTATGCAGCCCATCCCATTCTGGAGCGGAAACTGGTCCACGAGGAGCGGTTTATTCCTCGTGTTGACCAGGGCGTTCACAAGCTGCGGTTCGTGATCTGTGGCGGAAGTCAGGAAGAAAGACGGGCAAAGGTGGACTTTGAAGCCCAGGTGCTCAATGAAGCCCCCTTCATTTTTGAAGCTTTCCCCTCCGGTGATGGCGAACTGCCCAAGCAGTCTGTGATTGTTTCCAATCCTGCGGTAGAACTGAGCGCTATGTACTATGACACAGAAAAGGGCGGCTATGTGCTCCGCTTCTTCAACGCTGCGGAAAAGGAAAATAGTGCCACAGTGAACCTGCCTGTTTGGAATCTGGAGGCCCAAATAACCTTATCGGCCTTCCGGTTTAGGACCTATCTTGTCCGGGATGGAAAATTGGAAGAAACCTCTGTGATTTAAAAGGAGCATGAAAGATGAAAAGATCTGAAGTCAACAAGGCGCTAAAAAAACTGGAGGCTATGTGCGAAAAGTATCATTGCTACCTGCCTCCTTTCTGTCATATGACCCCTGAGGATTGGAAGTCCGCCGGTCACGAATATGATGAGGTCCGGGATTGTATGCTGGGCTGGGATATTACGGACTACGGCTTGGGCAATTTCGATAAGTTTGGCTTTTCTCTCATCACTATCCGCAACGGCAACCGGGCGATGGTCGAAAAGTACCCGAAGGTCTATGCGGAAAAGCTCTTGTACTTGGAAGGAGGGCAGTATGCCCCCAATCACTTCCATTGGTACAAGACAGAGGATATTATCAACCGTGGCGGCGGAAATGTGCTGATCCGGGTGTATAACTCCCTTCCCAACGAAGAGATCGACTACGAATCCGACGTGACCGTACATACCGACGGCAAGACCTATACTGTTCCTGCGGGCACACAGATCCGTTTGACCCCCGGTGGAAGCATTTTCATCCAGCAGTATCTGTATCACGACTTTTCCGTGGAGGAGGGTACAGGCCCTGTGCTTCTGGGCGAAGTGAGCCAATGTAACGATGATAACACCGACAACCGGTTTAATCCTCCCGTAGGCCGTTTCCCCACCATTGAAGAAGACGAAGCCCCTTACCGGCTTCTGTGCAACGAATACCCTGCAGCCAAGTGAGGTAAAAAGATGGATGTTGTTGCTTTAGGCGAACTCCTCATTGATTTTGCCACTGTCGGCACCGATGCAGATGGCTATCCCACCATGGCAGCCCACCCCGGCGGCGCTCCGGCAAACTTCCTTGCGGCGCTGAGCAAATACGGCGCAAAAACGGCGCTGCTGGGCAAGGTCGGCGC
>JAZQLG010000014.1:0-32748 GCA_045542575.1 Faecousia sp. | reverse complement strand
GTAGAGGTCCTCTCCGGTGGTGAAAAGGTCCGCTGTATGCTCAGCAAAATGATGCTCAGCGGCGCCAATGTGGTGCTTTTGGACCAGCCCACCAACCACCTGGATATGGAATCCATCCAAGCAGTGAACAAGGGCCTGGAGGCCTTCCCCGGCGTGGTGCTGCTTGCCTCCCACGACCATGAAATGCTTTCCTCCGTCTGTAACCGTGTCATCGCCTTCCAGCCCGACGGCACCATCGTGGACCGCTACGGTACCTACGATGAATACCTCTACTGGATGGAGCAGCAGAAGAATAAATAAGTCCTTACAGGAGTTAAACTATGGAAAGAATTTTAGATATTATTTCCGGCAAAATGGAGCAGGCCTTCCAAAAAGCAGGCTACGAGCCTTCCTACGGAAAGGTCACTGTTTCCAACCGGCCCGACCTGTGCCAGTACCAGTGCAACGGCGCACTGGCTGCCGCCAAGGTCTATAAATGTGCCCCCATTCAGATCGCCCAAAAGGTAGCCGCTGAGCTGGACACAAAGGATTTTTCCAAAATCGAGGCTGTAATGCCCGGCTTTTTGAATTTGGATCTTTCCGATACATTTTTGCAGGAATACCTGGAAAAAATGCGTTTGGAAGCAGATTTCGGTGTGGAAAAGTTAGGAAACGGCAAGACCATCGTGGTAGACTACGGCGGTGCCAATGTGGCAAAGCCCCTGCACATCGGTCACCTGCGGCCTGCCATCATTGGCGAAGCACTGAAGCGGCTTTACAAGTTCTTCGGCTATAACACCATCGGCGACATCCATATGGGTGACTGGGGCCTGCAGATGGGCCTGATCATCGCAGAGCTTCAGTGCCGTCAGCCGGAGCTTTGCTACTTTGATGCAAGCTACACCGGTCCCTATCCCGAAGAATCTCCCTTCACTCTTTCTGAGCTGGAGGAGATCTACCCCACCGCTTCTTCCAAAAAGTCTGACCCTGTGTTTGCGGAAAAGGCCCACATCGCCACCTATGAGCTGCAGCAGGGCCGTCCCGGCTACCGGGCTATCTGGAACCATGTAATGGGTGTTTCCCTTCCGGACCTTCACCGGATCTACGATATGCTGGATGTCCACTTTGAGAAGTGGCTGGGCGAAAGCGATGCCGACCCCTACATCCCCTCTATGATCGCGGACATGAAGGAAAATGGCCACGCTGTCCTCAGTAACGGTGCCTGGGTCATTCCGGTGGCCAAAGAGGACGATAAGAAGGAAGTGCCTCCCTGTATTTTGGTGAAGAGTGACGGCTCTGCCATCTATGCCACCACCGACCTGGCAACCATGGTCCAGCGTATGCAGGACTGGAAGCCGGATAAAATGCTCTATGTGACCGACAAGCGCCAGGCTCTGCACTTTGAGCAAGTCTTCCGTGCCGCCCAAAAGTGCGGCATTGTAACTGCCGAAACCGAGCTGGAGCATGTGGGCCACGGCACTATGAACGGTGCTGACGGCAAGCCCTTCAAGACCCGTGACGGCGGCGTTCTGCGGCTGGAGCAGCTTCTTTCCGATATGACCGATTTCGTCCGCTCCAAGGTGGTGGAGAATAAGATCGTTGCCCAGGAGGATGTGGAGGATCCCCCCGCAAAGATCGCCCTTGCCGCTTTGAAATACGGCGATCTGAGCAATCAGCCCACCAAGGACTATAACTTCGATCTGGAACGGTTTGCCGCCTTTGAAGGCAATACCGGCCCATATATCCTCTACACCACGGTGCGAATTAAGTCTATTTTGGCAAAATACGGTGCCTGGGAGGAGCTTCCCATCTGCCTGCCGCGGAGTGACAGTGCCCGGGATCTGATGCTCTCCATCACCCGTCTGGCCCCCAGTCTGGAAAGCGCACTGCGTACCAGCAGCCCCAACCTGATCTGTGCCTACATCTACGAGCTTGCCGGTGCAGTCAATAAATTCTACCACGAGACCCGGATCCTTACGGAAACCGACAAGGCACTCCAGGCCGGCTACATCAGCCTTATCGGCCTTGCCAAGAATATTTTGGAAACCTGTATGTCCATTTTGGGCTTCAGCGCGCCGGAGAAAATGTAATTGTAAATTTTCCGTTTTTGGGGTAGAAGCCCCACGAAAAATGTGATATACTATCATAGTGAACTTTTTGCTACTTTGTAAGGAGGCGATCCTTTTGAAATATTGGCGTGGTTATTTCGTGGCCGCATTTTTGGCAATTGCCACCCTGGCCATCACCCAATTTGCCGCCAGCCACACTCTGCTTATGGATATGGTCTATCCTTATATGGTCCGTATGCTGCTGCCGGAGGTCACCGCCTGGTCCAATTCCGTTGGCTTCTGCCTGTGGCAGGCCCTTCTGCTTTTTGTGATCGGCGGTATTGTGCTCAGCATTGTGCTAATGATCCTGCTGCGGTGGAATCCTGTCCAGTGGTTTGGCTGGATCTTAGCCATTTCCTGCCTGTTCTCCTTTGTAAACAACGGTCTTTTCAGCCTGGGCAAGTACTCCACCCCTATGGCAGAGGATCTTTTGATGGAAATGCAGGATTATTCCGTAGACGCTCTGGAGGATGCGGCCATTTACTACCGGGATAAGGCCAGTGTGCTGTCCCGCAATGTAAACCGGGATGACAGCGGTGTGATCTTCTCCTCCTTTGAAGATCTGAACGCCCAGGCAGGGGAAGGCTTCCGCTACCTGACCTACGAGCGTGGCTTTGCCATCTTCTCCGGCGACACCTCCCCGGTAAAGGAACTGGGCTGGAGTGACCTGTATTCCTCCAAAGGCATCACCGGTATGACGGTATACCTGACCGGCGAGTCCGCTGTAAATCCCCAAATGCCCCAGGTAGGCCTTCCCTTTGCCATCTGCAAGGAAATGGCAAAGCGAATGATGATCTATAACGACAGTGAGGCAAATTTTGCCGCCTTCCTGGCATCCACCTGCCACGATATGCTGCCTGATGAATTCCAATACTCTGCCTACCTGATGGCCTACCGGGCCATTTACAACACCCTGGCAAGCCAGGACAGTGTCACTGCCCGGGAAATCGCTGCCTCTCTGAATTCCTCCCTTTCGCCCCAGCTGCAGGAGGACCTGGACCGCTATAACAGCTTCTTCTCCTCTTCCCAGGCAGCTGAAGGCGATGCGCTGTTCACCGATCTTTTGGTAAGCTGGCACATCCAGGAGGTGGTCATTCCCCAGACCCCTGTGGAGGAAAACGGCTTTGATCCTATGGATGAAACCGATGAGCGCCTGCAGGATATTGTGAACAAGGTGGCATAATATGCAAAACGCCCTCAGTCGTGGCCTTACCCAGTTGGACCTTTCCCTGGAGCAGGCCACCCAGGAAAAGCTGTGTGCCTTTGGGCAGGCAGTGATCGAACAAAACAAGGTGATGAATCTAACTGCCATCACGGAGCCGGCGCAAGTAGCCATATTGCACCTTGCAGACTGTGTCAGCCTCCTCAAGGTGGCTGATCTGAAGGGCAAACGGCTCATTGATGTGGGCTGCGGTGCCGGGTTTCCCGGTGTGCCCCTGAAGATCGCCTGCCCGGAGCTGGAGCTGACCCTTTTAGACAGCCTTGGCAAACGGATGCACTGGCTGGAGGAGATCCTCCCCACCCTGGGCATCGATGCCAAGTACATCATTGGCCGGGCAGAGGAAGCGTTGGAAGGCCGCCGGGAGCAGTATGACTTTGCAACAAGCCGTGCTGTTGCCAGGCTGAACATTCTTTTGGAGCTGGCCGCCCCCTATGTGAAGGTAGGCGGCGCGGTGCTGGCAATGAAGGGTGCTGCCGCAGAGGAAGAGCTGCAGGAGGCCAAAAGCGCCATTAAAAAATTGGGGCTGAAGCTGGAAGGGATACACACCTTCCCCCTTGATGGCACTGCCCATAATGTGATCGTTTTCCGCAAGGTCTCCCCCACGCCCACCCAATATCCCCGACGCTATGCAAAAATAAAGCAAAGCCCTCTCTGAGCCTATCACAAACCCGCCTTTTCCAATGGAAAAAGGCGGGTTTTTTTATCTTTCCTATTGTGTATTGCGGACATTTTTGCTATAATATAGGGAAAATGATATAATTGGATGTGTTATGCTTTGAAGTACGGAATCTGGAATGTTTCACAGCCCTCGCCCCAGGCTGTGAATACCTTGGTTGCAGGGGGCTATAACCCGCTTACCGCTATGGTGCTGGCAGGAAGAAAGGTGCTGGATCTGCCCTCTGCAAAGGAATACCTGCGGTGCGACTGTCCCCTTCACGACCCCTTTTTGATGACCGGTATGCGTGCCGCCGTGGAGCGCATCAACCGGGCTCTCCAGCGCCGGGAAAAACTCGCGGTTTTCGGTGACTATGATGTGGACGGTATCACCTCTACCTGCCTGCTGACTGACTATCTGCGAAGCCGCGGTGCAGACTGCACCCCCTATATTCCCGGTCGGTTGGAGGAGGGCTATGGTCTGAACCCCATCGCCATCCATCAGCTCCACAGCCAGGGTATTAAGCTGATCATCACTGTGGACTGCGGTATTACCGCCCTGGATGAAGCCCGGCTTTGCAGAAGCCTGGGGATCGACCTGGTGATTACTGACCACCACGAATGTAAGGATGTGCTTCCCCTTGCGGTAGCCGTTTTAGACCCCCACCGTCCCGACGGCGGCTACCCCCACCTGAACCTGTCCGGTGTAGGTGTTGCTTTCAAATTAGCCTGCGCCCTTCACGGCAGCCAGCAGGCCATTTTAGATGCCTACGGCGATATGCTGTGTTTGGGTACCGTGGCTGATGTAATGCTTCTGCGGGGAGAAAACCGTGTCTTTGTGGAGCGCGGTCTTAAAATCCTGCAAAACACCCGCCGTCCCGGCCTTGCCGCCCTGATGGAGCAAAGCGGCTGTGACAGCAGCAATCTTTCTGCAGCCTCCGTAGGCTATGTGCTTGCTCCCCGGATCAACGCCGCCGGCAGAATGGGTAAAATCGAGCTGGCTATTGATCTGTTTCTTACAAACGACCCGGAAAAAGCGAAAGAAACAGCCCGGCTTCTTTGCGAGCTGAACCGTCAGCGGCAGGCAGTGGAAGCGGAAATTTATCAGCAGGCCGTGGAAATGCTGCCCCCCGGTCAGCCGCCCCAGGCCATTGTGCTGGCAGACGAAACCTGGCACCAGGGCGTTGTGGGCATTGTTGCCAGCCGGATGGCAGAGGAATACTGCTGCCCCACTTTTCTGATCTGCCTGGACGGAGAGCACGGCAAGGCAAGCTCCCGCAGCTATGGCGGGTTTAACCTGTTTGCCGCCCTGAAGGAGTCCTCCGGTCTTTTGGAAAGCTACGGCGGACACGAATTGGCTGCCGGCTTTACAGTCCTCCGCCAAAACATCCCTGCCTTCCGGGAAAGGATCACCGCTATGGCAAAGCAGTACTACGCCGGCTCCATCCAGCAGATCGTGCTGGAAACTGACTGCGTGGTGACCCCTGAGCTTCTCACCCTTTCCAATGTGGATAAGCTGTCTGCCCTGGAGCCCTGCGGCAACGGCTGCCCCAAGCCCCTTTTGGTGATGGAGGGTCTGCAGGTGGAAAAAATCAGCCAGGTCGGCAGCGGCAAGCATATGCGGCTGCAGCTTCGAAAGGACCATCATACCTTACAGGCCATCTATTTCTCCGCCACCGCCCAGTCCGCCTCCATCTGCGTTGGTGATGTGGTGGATGTGGCCTTTGCTCCCCAAATCAATGAATTCCGGGGCGTCCGCTCTGTGCAGCTAAATCTGCAGGATATCCGCCCCCACTGCAAGGCCGCCTGCCGGTGGGTCCTGGAGGGCTATACCGCCCTGCGCGACGGCACTCTGACCGGTTCCCAGGCCAAGCTTCTTACCCCCGACCGGGCCACCTTGGGCCTTGTTTGGCGGTATCTTTCCTCCCGGCAGGAAGAGATCCGGGAAGAGCCTATGTGCCTTTGCCGGAAAATCGTCCGCTGGTCCCAAAAGCCCCTGGACCTGCAGGACCTTCTGATTTGTCTGGATATTTTCGCTGATGTGGATCTGCTCCGATTGGAGCGGTTACATAAGCATCTGCGCATTTGCCTTTGCCCCGACGCACCCAAGGCGGACCTTTCTACCAGTGCCACGATGGCAAAGCTCTTATCCCTGAAAGAGAGTTGATAAAATGGAAACCTTTTCTGAACATTATGCCGCAATGTACCAAACCGTGACCAGGTACTTGCCGGGCGCCGATATGGAGCTTGTGGACCGGGCTGTGGAATACGCCCGGGAAAAGCACAAGAGCCAGGTCCGGAAAGACGGCTCTCCCTATATCATCCATCCCCTTGCCGTTGCGGAGATCGTAGCGGAAATGGGTCTGGATGTGGATGCTATTTTGGGCGCGCTCCTGCATGACTGCATTGAGGACACCGACGCATCCCACGATGAAATTGCCCGCCTGTTCGGCACCTCTGTTGCCGAGCTGGTGGAGGGCGTTACCAAGCTGACCCGGGCCAACTTCTCCAGCACCGAGGAAGCCCAGATGGAAAACCTGCGGAAGATGTTTATGGCTATGTCCAAGGACATCCGGGTAGTGCTGATCAAAATCGCCGACCGGCTCCACAATATGCGTACTATGCAGTACCAAACCCCGGAAAAGCAAATTAAAAAGTGCCGGGAAACTATGGACATTTATGCGCCCCTGGCCCACCGGCTTGGTATGCAGAAGATCAAGTGGGAGCTGGAGGATATCTCCTTGCGGTATCTGGACCCTGTGACCTACACCGACATTATCGGCTATCTGAATGCCCACAAGGAGCAGGATGAAGCCTTTATGCACACCATTCAGGACCGGATCACCGAGCGGCTTTCCCGTATGGGTATCCACAACGAAACCTATGGCCGCATCAAGCACGTTTACTCCATCTACCGGAAGATGAATCTGCAGGATAAGACCCTGGAGGAGCTTTACGACATCTACGCCTTCCGGGTCATTGTGGACTCCATCCCCAACTGCTATAATGTTTTGGGCCACATCCACGACCTGTTTAATCTGGTACCGGGCCGGTTTAAGGACTACATCTCCACCCCCAAGCCCAATATGTACCAAAGCCTTCACACCACCGTCATCGGCACCCAGGGTATTCCCTTTGAGGTGCAGATCCGCACCTGGGATATGCACCAGACCGCTGAATACGGCATCGCCGCCCACTGGAAATATAAGCAGGGCGTAGGGGAAGGAGACGAAAAAGGCTTTGAATGGGTGCGCCGCCTGCTGGAAAGCCAGCAGGATACGGACGCAGAAGATTATGTAAACTCCCTCAAGATCGATATGTTCGATGACGAGGTGTTCGTCTTTACCCCCAAGGGTAAGATCGTCAGTCTGCCCGCAGGCTCCACCCCCATCGACTTTGCCTATGCCATCCACTCCGGGGTAGGCAACGCCCTGGTAGGCGCAAAGGTGAATAACCGGATCTGCAACATCGACACCCCCCTCAACAACGGCGACATCGTGGAGATCATAACCTCCAAGACTGCCAAGGGTCCCAGCCGTGACTGGCTGAACATCTGTCAGTCCAACCAGGCCAGGACCAAGATCAAGCAGTGGTTCAAGAAGGAAAAACGGGAAGAGAATATTGTTCACGGCAAGGCAAGCTTCGAAGCGGAAATGAAGCGGCTTCTGCTGCCCCTTCCTGCCCTGACCGACCCTTCCTTAGAGCCTGCACTGCTGAAAAAGCTGGCCTTCGATTGCTGGGACGATATGTATGCCGCCATCGGCTACGGTGGTCTGACGGCCGTGAAGGCCGTGGGCCGTATTCGGGACGATATCAACAAGGCCACCAAGGCCCAGCAGGAAAAGACCGCCCCTGTCCTGAAGACTTATTCTGACGAGAACAAGAACCGCCACGCCGTAAACGGCGTCATTGTGGAGGACATCGATTCGTGTATGATCAAGTTCTCCAAATGCTGTACGCCTGTTCCCGGCGATGCCATTGTGGGCTTCATCACCAAGGGCTTCGGTGTTTCCGTCCACAGGGCTGACTGCCCCAATGCCGCACACCGCACTGACCCGGAGCAGGCCGCCCGTTGGGTGAATGTCCGCTGGGCCAATGTGGATGACCAGCCCTTCGAAACCACCCTGGAACTAGACTGCATCACCAGAGACGGTCTGCTTTTGGATGTGGCAACCACTATGACTGCGGCCCGTATACGGGTGAAGGAGCTGTCCGGCAAGGACCTGCCCGGTGGCAGAAGCACCTTCACAGTCCGTTTTGAAGTTAAAAACGTTGCGGAGCTGGATACCATCCGCACCCGGCTTTTGAATATCCGGGATGTGATCGGCTCCCGCAGAGGACAGAACTGATGAGAATTGTTTTAACAAGAGTAAAAAGCGCCTCCGTCACCATTGACGGTGAGGTGGTCGGTCAGATCGGCAAGGGCTTTCTGATGCTTCTGGGCGTCGGCCCGGAGGACAATGAAGCCAAATGCCGGTACCTGGCGGAAAAAGCCCTTTCCCTTCGGATCTTCGAGGATGAAAACGGCAAAATGAATTTAGGCCTGGAAGCCGTTGGCGGGCAGGTGCTGGTTGTAAGCCAGTTCACCCTCTCCGGCAACTGCCGGAGGGGCCGCCGCCCCAGCTTTGTGGAAGCGGCTGACCCGGAATTGGGCAACCGCCTCTATGAGCAATTTCTTAAGGACTGTGCCGATCTGGGCTATCCCCCTCAGCACGGTCGCTTCGGCGCGGATATGCAGGTGGCATCGGTCAACGATGGCCCTGTGACCCTGATTTTGGACACCGACCAGCTAATGGACGCTCCCAGACGAGGATAAGCTATGACACAGGTTTACACGTTACCCTTAGGGGCTTATCAAACCAACTGCTATGTGGTACACGAAGAAAAGAATACCCGGTGCATTGTGATCGACCCGGGCTATGAAGCCGGAAGGGTGCTCTCCTTTTTGGAAGAAAAGGGGCTTTCCTTGGAAGCTATCCTGCTGACCCACGGTCATTTTGACCATGTGGGGGCTGTCCGGGATTTGGTGGCACTCACCGACTGCGATGTATATCTGCACCCGGCAGACACCGCTATACCCCCGCAAATGACCGCCGGTCCCCTTTACTACACCCATACCCTGCAGGGTGGCGAAACCCTTTCCCTCTGCGGTCTGGAAATCAGTGTTTTCCCCACACCGGGTCACACCCCCGGCTCTGTATGCTTCCAAATCGGTACCCTGCTGTTCACCGGAGATACCCTCTTTGCCGGCTCCTGCGGCCGCACAGACCTGCCCGGGGGCAACCGGCAGACGCTGACCCTTTCCCTGGCTTTTTTGCGGGCTCTCCAAGCGCCCTATCAGGTCTTCCCCGGTCACGGTGAAAGTACCACTTTGGAAAGAGAAAAGGCCGCCAATCCCTATCTGAGATAGAGCGATAACCCCCTTGATAATACACACATCCTGCGAGGATACACTATGGAACTTCAGTTAAAAGGACACGAGGATCTGTACGCCGTACAGCAGCTTCAAATGTCCTTGTTCCCGGTAGGCGTTGAGGGGAAAGTCCTCTCCCGGCTCACCAGAGGAAAAACCTATATAAGCGCCATCACCGTTGTCACCTTAGATGGCAAGACCACCCGGGCCGTTCGCCGTTTCCCTGCAAGCAAGGAAACGGTGCGTCTGCGGCGGCAGGCTCTGCAGCAAAGCCTTTATCTGGCGGCTCTGCCCCATTTGGAAAAAGCACCTGCCTGGGGTGCCTTGGCAGGCGTTCGGCCTACCAAGCTTTCCACCCGGCATTTAAAGGAGGGTGGCAGCCCCAAAAGCGCTTTGCAGCTGATGGAAAAAACCTATTATGTCACGAAAGAAAGGGCGAAGCTGGCTCTTTCCTGCTCCGCTTCTTCCCTCCGGGCGATCTCCCTTGCGGAGAAAAACCATATTTCTCTGTATGTGGGTATTCCCTTCTGTCCCACCCGCTGCGCCTACTGCAGCTTCGTCAGCCGGACGGTCGGCAAGCGGACAGACCTGCTTGAGCCTTATTTGCAGGCTCTTTTGCAGGAGGTGGAGGTCACAGGAAACCTTCTGAAAACAACGGACAAGAAGATCCGCACGGTTTACATCGGCGGCGGCACCCCCACGACCTTGTCCTGCCAGCAGCTGAAGCGGCTTTTACAGGCAATTACCACCTATTTTGATTTGGAGGACTGCATAGAATTTACCGTAGAAGCAGGCCGTCCGGACACCCTGGATGAAGAAAAGCTTTCCGTTATCCGGGCCTACGCCGGTCGTATCAGCATCAATCCCCAAAGTATGAATGATGCCGTATTGCACGCCTGCGGCAGACCCCACACCGGCAAAGCGGTGGAAGAGCTTTACCGGAAAGCCCAAAAGCTTTCCTTTGATGCCATCAATATGGATCTGATCGCGGGCTTGCCCCTGGACACCCCGGAGAGCTTCCGGGAGAGTTTGGACCGTGTGCTTGCCCTGAACCCGGAAAATATCACTGTCCACACCCTGGCCCTTAAAAAGGGTGCAGATCTGTTCGAGAAGCAGCAGTCCCTTCCCACTGTGGAGGAAGTCACCCAAATGGTGGGATACGCCAACCGGGTCCTTCCCGAAAATGGCTACAAGCCCTACTATCTGTACCGGCAAAAATATATGTCCGGCAGCTTTGAGAACATCGGTTGGAGCAAAACTGACAAGGACTGTCTGTATAATATCTATATGATGGAGGAACTGCACAGCATTTTGTCCCTGGGCGGCGGCGGTATGAACAAGGTAAACCTGCCCGGCGGTAAGGTGGAGCGGTTCCACAATCCAAAATTTCCGGAGGGCTATTTGGAGCAGTTTTCCAAGGTCCTCACCGACAAAGAAGAGCTGATTGCCCTTATGCTGAGCGAACCCGAGCAAGAATAGCCTCTCAACATAGAAAGGATGCGATTAATTGGATACCCTAATTTCCAATGTAACAGCTGTTACAATGGATGAGCAGATGCGCCTGCTCTTTGGCGCATTTATCGGCATTGAAAACGGCAAGATCACCTATATTGGCAAAACCGCCCCGGAAAGTCAGCCGAAAACCATTATTGACGGCACCGGAATGGTGGCGATGCCCGGCCTTATAAACTGCCACACCCATTTGGCCACCACCGCCCTGCGGCATTACACCGATGACCTTTCCCGGGCAGATGCCCTGAAGACCCTACTGGAAAAGGAAGCCAAATTAGACGATGTTAGCGCGAAAGCCAGTGCCACCTTAGGCATTGCGGAATGTCTGCGGTTTGGCATCACCTCTGTTTCCGATTTGGGCCTTTATCCCCAGGCTGTGGCCCAGGCCGCCGCAGAAAGCGGAATCAAGGCCAACATTGGCATGGCCTGCTCCCTCTTTACTGACGAAAATGAGGAGTTTGATTTTGAAACGGATCCGGGCTGCAGAAAACTGCAGGACTGCGTTGAGGCCTTCCACGGCTTCGACAATGGCCGTATCCGCATTGATGCAGGTATTTACGCAGAATACACCGGCAACTATAAGCTTTGGGAAACTCTTTCCGCTTACGCGGAAGAAAAGGGCCTTATCTTCCAGCTTCACCTGAGTGAAGCGCAGGAGGAAGAGGAGGATTGCCAGGACCGGACCGGCCTTTCCCAGGCAGAGCTTCTGAACTGCCATCGCGTTTTCTCCCGGGGTGCCATTGTCACCGGCTGTGTGGCCCTTTCCGATACGGACCGGAAGCTCCTTGCCAAAAACAAGGTTTCCTGTGTTCACACCCCCCTTGCCTACCTCAAGAACGGCAAGCAGCCTATGGATGTAGCCGAAACGGTAAAGGCGGGCCTGAATGTGGCTCTGGGCACCGGTGGTGCTGTGGAAGCCGGAAGTGCGGATATGTTTGCCCTTATGGGGCTGAGTGCATCCCTTGCCCGGGAAAAGGCAGGCAAGGCAGAAGCTTTCCCCGCCTCTGCCGCCCTGATGATGGCCACCGTATGCGGTGCCAGAGCCCAGGGCAGAGCCGAGAATACGGGTATGCTGAAGGAGGGAATGGATGCGGATATGATCCTGGTGGACTTTTCCGCCCCCCACTTAATTCCCTGTCATAATGTGCTTTCTGCCCTTGTGTTTGGTGCCCGGGGCGGAGATGTGGCTATGACAATGGTAGAAGGCAACATTCTCTACCAAAACGGAAAATTCCCCACTCTCGACCTTGCCGGAGCGGTGGAAACACTCACCACTTACGCCTTTGAACGGCTGTTTCGAGAGGAGGAAAAACAATGAGTGAAGTAGGAAAAAAGCAAAACTTTCTCCACGGTGCTGCCTGGCTTGCCTTAGGCGTGATCGTGGTCAAGATCATCGGTGCTTTATATAAGTTCCCTCTGCAGATGATCATCGGTGATGAAGGCTACAGCTATTTCACCACCGCCTATGACATTTACTCTGTCCTCTTGGCAGTATCCACAGCAGGTCTTCCCCTGGCCCTCAGCCGGACGATCAGCGTCTCCAACGCCATGGGCCACCACCGTCAGGTGCGCCGTGTCTTTAAGGCCGGACGATTCATCTATCTGACCCTTGGTTTTATCAGTATGATGGCAATGTTCCTGCTATGCCGGAACCAATATGTGACCCAGCGGCAGCCCGATGCCTGGATCACCATTGTTTGCCTTGCGCCCAGCGCCTTTTTGATCAGCTATATGAGCGCCTACCGGGGCTTCTTCCAGGGACAGGGCAATATGAAGCCTACCTCCCAAAGTCAAATGCTGGAAGCTGCCATCAAGCTGATCGTTGGTCTGAGCCTTGCTTACCTGCTCCTACGGCTGACAGGCAGCCTGGCCTATGCCGCAGGCGGTGCCATTTTAGGTGTTACCATCAGCTGTCTGGTTTCCACGCTGTTCCTGCGGGCAAAGTTTACTCCCGCCTGGAATTCCTTGGGCAACTGTGCCGAGGGCGTTACCAGCTATAGGACCATTGTTAAGGGTCTGATGGCCATCGCCATTCCCATCACCATTGGCTCCGCGGGTCTGCAGTTTCTCAATGTGGCAGAAGGCAACCTGTATATGGGCAACCTGATAAAGCTGGGAGATTCTGACCTGCCTTTGGTTACTGCCATTCGGGACTCCATTTTGCAGGCCGAGCCCAATATCGCCCTTTCCGATCTGCACAGCAAGATTGCCGCCAATATGAAGGGCATCTACAACTTTATGCTCACCTTCTTCAATATGCCTGTGGCATTCATTGCCCCCATCGGCACCAGCATCCTGCCTGCCATCACAGAGTATCTGACCCTGAAGCAGGATAGCATGGTAAGAAGCACCGAAGAATCTGCTGCCCGGGTCACCGGTCTTTTGGCTATGCCCTGCGGTGTAGGTATGACGCTGCTGGCTGGTCCTATCGCCGGGCTGCGTTACTCCGGCATCCGGCTCGCTGTTGCCACCCAACTGCTGCAGATTCTGGGCGTTTGCGTTTTCTTCTACGCCTGTGTCATGTTCACCAACGCAATACTGCAAAGCCACAACTATGCCTATGTGCCGGTGATCAACACTGTGCTGTGCGGTGTGGTGCGGCTGGGTCTGGTGTATTTCCTTACCTCCAACCCCCAAATCAATGTGATCGGCATCCCCATCGGCGGTATGTTCAGCTATGTGAGCATCCTGCTTCTTAACCTGTTTGCCATTTCCCGGCTGACACCCCAAAAGCCAAAGCTGATCCGCAACCTGCTCCGGCCTGTCCTTCCGGCGGGGATCATGGGCGTTGCGGTATGGGGCAGCCTGTATGTGCTGGAGAATGTTCTGCACATCAGCTCTGTGCTGATCCGCTGCGGTGTGCCCGTAATGGTGGGCGTCGCCGTCTATGCCGTTGCCGCTGTTTTGTGCAAAACCATCAAGAAAGAAGACTGTATGCTTCTTCCCAAGGGTGAAAAAATCGCAAAGTTGTTACATTTGTAAAAAATATGTTGGGTTTTTTCCGTAAAACACTTGCAAAATGCCTATAACCGTGGTAAAATTAATCTACCAATTATTTGGAAAAGAGGTAAAAATATGAACAAGACTGAACTCATCGCTGCTGTTGCAGCAAAAACCGGCCTGTCCAAGAAGGACGCTGAGCGCGCTGTTGCCGCCACCGTTGATTCCATCACCGAGAGCCTGATCAAGGGCGACAAGGTGCAGGTTTCCGGCTTCGGCATTTTCGAAGTAAAGACCCGTGAAGCCCGTGTAGGCCGCAACCCCCGCACCAAGGAGACCATTCAGATCCCCGCTACCCGCCTGCCCCAGTTCAAGGCCAGCAAGACCCTGAAGGACGCTGTTGCTAAGTAATGCGCCTGGATAAATTCCTGAAAGTTTCCAGACTGATCAAGCGCCGCACCGTGGCCAACGAGGCCTGCGACAACGGACGGATCCAAGTGAACGGCCGTGTTGTAAAAGCCAGCTATGAGGTCAAGGTGGGCGACAGACTGGAGATCTCCATGGGCCAGCGTGTGGTGGCTGTGGAAGTGCTGCAAGTGGCTGACAATGTCCGCAAGGACGATGCCGTCACGATGTATAAGGAAGTATAAAAAATTGCTCCGCCAACCGGCGGAGCAATTTTTCAGAGTGCCAAAAAAGCCGCCAACCGTCAAAAAGCAGGATGAGGCGACAATTTCTAACAAAGCCTTCCCCATAGTAGGAAGGTGGCAAAAATCTCTGACCTTTGACGGATAAGAGGTAAAAACGGCTTGCTGCGCAAGGCTTTTTGACTTACTGCGCAACTCGCCCCTCTCGAGTATCCACATACACTTCGGGGTCGAGTTGCTTGTCTTGCCGGCTTTAGTGACCTCTGCCAGTCTGTCAAAAACAAGTTTTTGACAGACGCAAAAATTGCTCCGCCAACCGGCGGAGCAATTTTTTATTTGCGACCCTTCACTTGCTCAATGCTGCCCAGTAAACCAAGAACCTGCCTGCACAGCTCCTGCTCCATCTGGCAAAGCCGCCCGAAGGCGGGGCCGTACTGACTGTTTTCCCGCCAGGCCTCCATCTTTGCCAGTAGCCGCATTGCGCTCCCATAAACTGTTCGCAAGGTGCTTTCCACCGGCTCCTGTTTGGGTGGCTTATTCCCCAGAGAAGGCCGATTGCCGTTTATCAGCAGGCAGATCCCCTTCAGGCAGTCGGTGCATTGTTGCGCTGACTGATATAGGCTATGTAGCTGCGCACTCTTCGGTCCCTGTACCCGCCGGGACAGCTGCAATAGGCGCAGTGCGTTTTCCCAGCTTTCCATCACCAGTTCCTCTGCATTGGGCATCTGTTCCCTGCCCGCCGTAACCCGCTCCCAAACATTAATTGCCTGGGTCTTGTTGATTTTTTCCATTTGCTCTCCTCCTTTACATATAGTATATGACCGGGATCTATAAAAATTTTGTCTGTTATTTTGCTATTTCCTCTTTTCTTTTTCGTTCATATGTGCTATTATAGCTTCAGAAAGAAGCAAGGAGGGGCTTATATGGCAAGAACCACCCAAAAAGGGCAGGAAATTCTGGACTTCATCCGGGACTTCACCGCAGAATACGGCTACGCCCCCTCTATCCGGGAGATCGGCACTGCCGTTGGCCTGCAATCAACCGCTTCCGTCAGCTACCATCTGCGTCAACTGCAGGCCAAGGGGCTTTTGATGGGCACCGGTGTGAAGGGTGCCAAGCGCGCTGTGGTTTCCACCGTCCGTCCCGGGCATATTCCGGTAGTAGGTGTGGTCACTGCCGGCGTACCCATTTTGGCCGTGGAAAACCAGGAAGGCACTATGGCCTGGGAGGGCGACAGCAGCTGCTTTGCCCTCCGTGTGCGGGGTGACAGTATGATAGACGCCGGCATTTTAAGCGGTGATAAGGTGGTCGTCCGTCCCCAGCAAAACGCGGACCACGGGCAAATTGTGGTTGCCCTCATCGGCGATGAGGCCACGGTCAAGCGCCTTTCCAAGAAAAACGGAGAAATATGGCTTCTGCCGGAAAACGAAGCCTACTCCCCCATTGACGGCACTGATGCCCAGATCTTAGGCATTGTCAAAGCCGTAGTCAGAGAATACTAAAAAATGCCCCCGGACGATTATTCGTCCGGGGGCATTGTCCATTGTCAATTATTTACGCCGTGGTGGGCAGTAGGAGAAGTATTGTTCAGCGGCAGGAAGGTATAGCCATTGGCAAGTCCCCACTGAATGATGCTTTCCACCGCATCCACGCTGAAGCCGTGGATATCGTGCTGGAGCACCACAGACCACTTTCTTCCGCTGACGCCCTTGGTAACATTGTTGAAGACCTCCTGAGAAGTCCGGGCGCCGCCGGCATCCTTGGAGTCCACATTCCAGTCAAAGTAACGGAAGCCCATAGCCTCCACAGATTTGACCAGCTGGCTCATAATGCCCTTGCAGTAGTTCCGGCTGATGGTGTTGGAGCTGCCGCCGGGGAAGCGAATCAGGGTAGAACGGACACCGGTGGCGTTGTAAACCTTGTTCTGAATGGCGTAAAGGTCATTATAATAGGCATCCACACTGGCATACACCTTCTTGAAATCGTGGGTATTGGTGTGCAGCGCAACCGTGTGACCGTCGGCGTGAATATCATCAATATAGCCGGTGGCAGCCGTACCCACCACGAAGAAGGTAGCCTTTACATTGTATTTTTTCAGAACTTCCAGCAACCGGGGGGTATGGGAGCTGGGGCCATCGTCAAAGGTGAGGTAGATCACCTTGCCGTCAGGCACCACGGTAGAAGGATTGGTTCGGCCCTGGATGGTCAGCTTCCGCACAACGGTGGTCTCATTTCCAAAGGTGTCGGAAACGGTGTAAGTAATGTCATAGGTGCCGGGCACATAGGTGTTATATTCGGCCTTCACTGCCACCTTTTCGGTCACATCGCCATCGGCATTGTCAGAAGCAAGAAAGCCGGGTTCGTTATAGGTGCCACCTGCCATAATGGTAATTTCTGCGTTGCCCTTCAGTGTGATCACAGGAGCATCGTAATCCTGATAGTTTATCTTCCGGCATACCTCTGTGTAATTGCCGGAAGCATCCTGCACCCGGTAAAGAACATAGTCCTTTGTTCTGGTGGTCTTTACCAAATGGGTAATATCCCCATCGCAATTATCGATTGCGGTAAAGCCCTCTTCTTCATATTCCCGACCGGGCAGGGTGTAGCCGCCCTCAGTCGTAACCAGGGTGATAACCGGCTTCTCCCGGTCCCGAATTTCTATGGTCTGCTCCTTCTTGGCAAAGAACCACAGAAAGTTTGCGGTAACGGTCCGTTTATAGGTGCCGGGCACTTTCGTATTCACATAGCCGGACAGGCGAACATTGGCATCCACCTCATTGCCCGCCCAGGTGGTAGTGGCATACACATCCGGCACTTCTGCGCCACAATCCATAAGCACCCGGCCAGGAACATTCTCCATTTCCAGGGGTATGATCAAAGCCAAAATAAATGCCAGCACCACTGCACCCACCAGAACACCCACGGCGATACAAATGGTACGCAGCCATTTTTCTATAACAATCCGCATATGCTTCTCTCTTTCTCTTTTTTTCTCTATTATAACCCAATATACCAATAAAGTAAAGCAAATAGAATTTTTACCCCGGTGCAAGCACCGGGGTAACTGTTAAACGCGTTCGACTGTTTCCCTGCTTTTCTTTTTCAAGCTCTTGATAACAGGAATTGCACCCACAATGCACGCCAGCAAAACAACACTTGCCGCAATAATAACATATATGTTGTAAGAGGGCTTGGGAGAAAGGGAGATAAGGAAGCCAGTTTTTTGACCTCCGTAGGAAACTGTGACCCATTCCTCCTGCAGATCCGCGCCTGCAATAAAGATGCCCTTTTCCACCACTTCTTCACTGCCGTCTGCATATTTTACCAGAATTTGCAGACCGTCAGAAATCAGATTCTCTCCCTGGGTGTAGCTTAACTGCGCAGGCAGCTGTTTTACGGAAATAGAAGCTACCACCTTTTTCCACTGAGGATAGAGGGTCACTGTTTGGCTGTCGTCCGCAAAGCTGGGGCTGATGCCCTGGGCGGTCACATCCTTTGGCTTTACAAGGCCTGTGCTGCAGTCCCTGGTGGCTGACCAGCCCAGAAATTCGTAATTCTCCCTGGAAATCACCGGAAGTGTTTGCCGTGTGTCGGACCAGGCTTCGTACACAGTCACAACGATCTTACCGTTTTCCCCTGTCAAAAGGCCTGTTTCCGCATTCAGATCTTCATAGAACACCTGCAGGCTGGGCTTCACCACATCGTTGGGAGCCCCTGCCGGAGGAATTCGTTTGTCATACTTTAGTGTATAGCTGTATGCCAGATCCAAAAGCCGCTGATCCTGCCCCCGCTTAGACATCATAGAAAGGCCGATGCCCGATCCATAGGAGTGAAAGCCTATGGGGATTTCAATTTCCGGTGTTTTGGTTGCCGGTGAAATCAGATGGCAGTTGAACACAAATTTCTGGGACTTGTTGGACCAGTTCACGCCATTTTCATCCACACCGATCTTCAGCGGTGCTGTCAGATAAGTGGGGTAAATCAGCGCATCCAGGCCATTGTCATCCATCACCTTGCACAGCGCCTTATACAGCTGCTCCTTGCCTGCGTTGGTGCCGACCTGATCGCTGAGGTAAAAGAAATTGGAAAGGGATACCTCTATCACTTCTGCGCCACAGGCCCGCATTTCTTCCTGGGCCTGGGAAAAAGCCGCCATCACTTCCTGATCAAAGTAGGAATCTGTGCGGTTGGAGATTCCCTTCACAGGGCCGGAAAGTTCCTTCAAAACACCGATTTTGGCCCCCTGCAAAGCATCCCCATCCAGATTTTCTGCATAGCTGGTATTGCCGGACATTCCATCCAGCATCAGCGCCTGATCCTTCACAGACCGGGTGATCACCCCAGGCACATCCCGGTAGGAATTCAAAAGAGTGATACCGCTGCGGGAAAGTACGCCGCCGGTGTGCCGCATAGCAACACAGCCGTTGAGCGCTGCCGGATAGCGCAGAGACGCATTGGTATCCGTCCCCAAACCGGCCATAGCAAAATTCAGTGCCACCGCTACCGCAGAGCCGCCGGAGGAACCGCCGGGAGAAAGATTTACGCCATAGGCATTCTTGGTTTCTCCCGCCACCTCGCTGATACTGCTGCTGGCGTAGTTTGCATAGGTGCTCATGTTGGCCTTCCCTAAAACAATTACGCCCTGCTCCAGCAGATTTTCCACCACTTCGGCAGAATAGGTGTCCTTGCTTCGCCAGCTTGCCCCATCTGTGGTAGGATAGCCCTCATAGTGGATATTGTCCTTTATCACAATGGGAACGCCGAAAAGCTTTCCTTCTGCCGTTCCGGCCACCAGGGCCGCATCCCGCTCCCGGGCTACTTCCATTGCGTTATCGCAAATCGTAATGAAGCAGTTGTAGGGCGCATTGTACTTTTCGATCCGCTGCAAATAGTACCAGGTCAGCTCCTGACAGGAAATATGCCCTGCCCGAATCGCCTCTGCCACATATGTAATGTCCGCCTCATACAGCCCATTCATCAGCTCATACTTTTCCTGAGCCGTTAGATCAGATGTTAGGGCCGGGCCAAATTCCGGCTCTGTTTGCTCCGCCTGCACCGGCAGCACAAGCAGCAGGCACAGCAGAAGTACCACTGACAAAAGCGTTTTTATTTTTTTCATGGGCTCACCTTTTTTCTTTCTTTTGCGGTTTTTGCTTTTCCTTTATTATACTCCAAGAAAACAAAATGGCAAATAAAAAATTTACCCCGGTGCAAGCACCGGGGTAAACCTTATCTTACATATTCGATGACAACTCTGCGGTTGGGCTCGGTGCCTACGGAGTAGGTGGTGATCCGGTCCATATCCTGCAGGGTGGCGTGGATCACATGACGCTCATAGGCATTCATGGGCTCCAGGGTGGTGCGGCGGCGAGCCTTCAGCACCTGATGGCCCTTCTTGGTAGCATACCGGCGCAGGGACTCTTCCCGCTTTTCCCGATAGGCTTCCGCGTCCACATTGACGCGGATGTGACCCTCCACACCCCGGTTGATAGAATAGTTGCAAAGGTGCTGGATGGCATCCAAAGTATCGCCACGGCGGCCGATCAGATAGCCCAGGTCCTCACCTACCAGGTCCACAAAGTAGGTGCTGCCCTCCACCTTGTAAATGCGGCCTTCTGCCTTGGACCCCATATTGGCAACCAGACCGTTCACAAAGGTAATGATCTTTTCTTCCACAGAACCTGCGGGGGCTTCCATATAGGTCTTGGGCTCTGCAGGCTTGGCTGCAGGCTTTTCCGCCTTGGGAGCGGGTGTCTCTGCCTTCACAGGCTTGGCAGGCTCAGGCTTCACTTCAGGCTTTACTACAGGCTTGGCCTTGGGCTTGGAGCGGGATGCGGAGCCCAGAGCAGACTTGGGTGCTTCCGGCTTCAGGTCGGGAGCTTCATAGGTAACCTGCACCTTAGCAGGGCTGGCGCCAAAGCCCAAAAAGCCGGACTTGGCCTGGGCAAGCACCTGAACAGAAACGCTGTCCCGGTCCAAACCCAGCTGGGTAAGTGCCGCCTCAATGGCAAGGTCAATGGTCTTGCCGGTGGCAACAAGAGTTTTTTCCATTATTCTTCCTCCGTTTTTGTATAGCGGTCAGGATCGTAGGCACGGCCCTTGCAGAAGGGGCGGTCCTTCACGCCGGAGAGGGGCAGGTTTTCCTTCTCTTCTTCAAAGACGACGCCCTTCTTCTCTGCGTATTCCCGGGCGGCAGCTGCCTTTTCGGCCTCCTGCTCCTTGCGCTTGTTTTCCTGCAGTTTTTTCTTGCTGGTGTTCTGGGTGATACCATCGGGGTTGGCGGCACGGCGCTCTGCACGGATCCGCTCTTTTTCCATTTGCCGGGCTTCTTCTTCCATAGCAAGGCGCAGCTTGGAAGCATCCTCAGCATCGTACTTCTTGCGGTAGTGCTTGGTCAGCGCCATATCTACGAACATACCCAAGAGGCCCTGTGCCAGCCAGTAAACGCTCATTGCGCCGGGGATGGTAAAGCCGATCCACAGGGACATAAGGGGCATCACAAACATCATTGTCTTGTTGGTCTTTGCAGAATCGGAATTCTTGGCAGCTTCCTTGTCCTGCACACCCTTGTCATTGGTGACCAGGGAGTTATTCATCTTCTGGGAAACCATCATGGTCAGCACCTGGCTGCCTGCAGACAGGATAGGCAGCAGGAACAGGCCCAAGTTGGCCCACAGGTTGCCGCCCCAGGAGCCGAAGTTAAAGTTGGGAACGGCTGCCAGGTCAATGCCGCAGAAGGTAAACTTCAGACCGTTAAGGGTATCGGGATTGGATACGAAGCCCTCGATCTTATCCGCAAACTGGGGCAGGATAGGGGCTGCGATCATCTGCTCATAAAAGGCATTGTTGTTGCCGATCAAGTCAGGCATTGCGTCCTTGATCACATTCATAATGTTTCCGGCAGTCTCCAGCGTTTCATGGAACACATAAATAATAGGCTGACGGACAACGGCATACAGAGGGAACAGCAGCAGCATGGGAACCAGGCTCCACAGGCAGCCACCGCCCATGGAAACACCCTCAGCCTTGTAAAGGGCCTGGGTCATTTCCGCCTGTTTTTGGCGGTCGTTTTCATACTTTTTCTGAATATACTGGATCTGGGGAGTCAGACGACTCATTTTCATTGTGCTGCGCTTGGAGCGCATAGTGGGATACAGAAGCACCAATTTCAGGGCAACTGTAAAAAGGATCAAGGCTACACCGTAGCTGTTAGTCAGTTCATAAAACCACCCCAGCAGGTAACCAAATCCAACTTGAATAAACTCGAACATAAGAGTCCTCCTTAAACCGGGAATATCCGGTTACTTCCTGCGTTAAGGAACGGGATCGTAATAATCCCCTTTGTAAAACGGATGGCACCGAAGAAGCCTTCGCAGGGCAAGCCAGCCACCCTTTGCCGCGCCGTACTTGGTGATCGCCTGGCGGGCATACTCGGAACAGGTTGGGGTAAAGCGGCAGCAGGCCGCTCTGTGAGGAGAAATGCTTTTTTGATAGAAGGAGATGATTGCCAAAAAGAGCCGCTTCATTCCCGGCCCTCCCGCAGTAGACCTGCTTTCTTTGCAAGATGCAGGTAGGCAGCCGTAAGTTTTGTGAATTCTGCGCCCACACATTTGGAGCGGGCCACCACCACAATATCATGGCCACTGAGGAAGGCGGCTTCATTGAGCCGGTACACTTCCCGCAGACGGCGGCGCACCCGGTTACGGATCACCGCTTTACCAAGCTTTTTGCCCACAGTGACACCTACCCGGTTTACACCCAAGTGATTTTCCCGGGAATAAAGCACCAGATAGCCATTTGCCACCGCATCGGTCTTATACAGCCGGCGGAATATGTGGTTAAGTTTCAGGCTGACGGAAAATTCCATTACATTTCTCCTGCAGAAGAATAATCTTCCATAAAAAAGGGAGCAGGGCAATTCGCCCTGCTTCACTCCCATTTTGCGATGCGCTCAGGCGCACGCTTTGGATCCTACACTGGCGATGATGCTCAGGCAGACAGAACCTTGCGGCCCTTGGCACGGCGACGGGCGAGAACCTTGCGGCCATTGGAAGTAGCCATTCTCATACGGAAACCGTGAACCTTGGAACGATGACGGCGGCTGGGCTGATAGGTACGCTTCATTCGGTACACCTCCTAAAGTAATTCTCTATGCTCGGCAGCCAGAAGGCCGCAGCAACACATAATAATAGACCATACCGAATTATAACCCAATTTTCCATATCCGTCAACAACTTTTTTCCGGCAGAACATAAATATTCTCCCCATTGCAGGCATAGGATGGAAAAAAGGGGGCGTTAGGATGCTGACGAAAATTTCTGACCTATACTGCAAGGAAGTGATCTGTATTTCCGATGGACGGCGGCTGGGCTTTGTGGCTGATGCCCGGCTGGAGCTGCCGGAGGGGCGGCTTTGCGCCCTGATCGTGCCGGGGCCAAGCCGATATTTCGGTCTTTTGGGCTGCCGGGAGGATTATATCATCCCCTGGCACTGCATTTGCCGCATTGGGCCGGACATCATTTTGGTGGATATAAAGCCGGAGGATTGCCGCTGCATACGAAACCGGCAGAATTTTTTGAAATAATCTCAGAAAAGTTCCAGTTTTTTGAAAAAAATGCTTGCAAATTGGGAATACCTCTATTATAATAGTTCAGCATGGGTAAATCCCATAGTATTATTACACCACACACCCGGGGATTGTCCGGCCTCGTTCCTGCAAAGGCGGCCGCGGCAAGATGATCGGGGTGGAGGAACAAACAAAAGGAGAAACCAAAAATGTCTGTCGTATCTATGAAGCAACTGCTGGAAGCCGGCGTGCACTTCGGTCACCAGACCCGCCGCTGGAATCCCAAAATGGCCACCTACATCTACACCGAGCGTAACGGCATCTACATCATCGACCTGCAGAAGACCGTTAAGAAGCTGGAAGAGGCCTACAACTTTGTCCGTGACATCTCTGCTGAGGGTGGCAACGTTCTGTTCGTTGGTACCAAGAAGCAGGCTCAGGACGCCATCAAGGAAGAAGCCATCCGTTGCGGCGGCTACTATGTAAACGCCCGCTGGCTGGGTGGTATGCTCACCAACTTCCGCACCATGCGTACCCGTATCGACCGTCTGGCTCAGCTGCGCAAGATGGAAGCTGACGGCACCTTCGCTATGCTGCCCAAGAAGGAAGTTATCAAGCACCAGGGCGAGATCGAAAAGCTGGAAAAGTACCTGGGCGGCGTTAAGGAAATGAAGAAGATCCCCGCTGCTCTGTTCATTGTTGACCCCCGCAAGGAGCGCAACGCTATCGCCGAAGCCAAGAAGCTGGGCATCCCCGTTGTTGCCATCGTTGACACCAACTGCGACCCCGATGAGATCGATTACGTGATCCCCGGCAACGATGACGCTATCCGCGCCATCCGTCTGATCGCTGCCGCTATGGCATCCGCTGCCATCGAAGGCCGTCAGGGCGAAGATGCCGGTGTGGAAGCTCCCGCCGAAGTGGAAGCTCCCGCTGAGGAAGTCGCTGAATAAGAATTCCCTATGGCTCCCGTACCCCGGGAGCCATACTAAAGTACAAATGATTTTAGGAGGATAACAAAATGGCTTTTACCGCTTTAGATGTTAAGAAACTGCGTGAAATGACCAACGTTGGCATGATGGACTGCAAGAAGGCCCTGGCTGCCTGCGATGGCGATATGGACAAGGCTGTGGACTGGCTCCGTGAAAAGGGTCTGGCTAAGGCTGCCAAGAAGGCTGACCGCATTGCTGCTGAAGGCGTTGCTTATGCTACCGTTATCGACGGTGTGGGCGTTGTGATCGAAGTCAACTCCGAAACCGACTTTGCCGCCAAGACCGATGCTTTTATGGATCTGGTCAAGGGTCTGGCCGCTGCTGTTGCTAAGGAAAACCCCGCTGATGTGGATGCTCTGAAGGCTTGCAACTTCCCCGGCACCAACCTGACTGTTACCGAGATCATGCAGGAAAAGGTTATGTCCATCGGTGAAAATATGCAGATCCGCCGCTTCACCCGTTTTGCTGAAAACACCAATGTTGCTTACGTTCACGCAGGCGGCACCCACGGTGTTCTGGTAAATCTGGCTGTGGAAGGCGGCATCGATGCCACCGAGATCGGCAAGAACGTTGCTATGCAGATCGCTGCTATGGGCGCTAAGTACTGGGATAAGTCCCTGGTTCCCCAGGCTGATGTTGACCATGAACTGGCCGTCCAGGTTGCCGCTATGGATAAGGATCCCAAGATGGCTAACAAGCCCGCTCAGGTCAAGGAAAAGATCGCTGCCGGTAAGATCGCTGCTTACTTCAAGGAGATCTGCCTGCTGCAGCAGGACTTCGTCCGTGGCGACCTGTTCACCGGCTCTGTGGAAGGCTACATTGCCGACGCTGCCAAGAAGCTGGGTGGCTCTGTGAAGTTTGTTGACGCTGTTCACTATGTGAAGGGCGAAGGCATCGAGAAGAAGGAAGAAAACTTCGCTGACGAAGTTGCTGCTCAGATCGCTAACGCTGGCAAGTAATTCATTCTTAGGCAAAAATTACGGGATGTGCAATCGCACATCCCGTCTTTTTTATATAAGCATCGCAACAAGGGGAAACAACGCGGCGGTCAAAAGACCCGCCACCACCAAAGAAAGGCTGCTGACTGCACCCGCAAGCGGATCCACCTCCAACGCCTTAGAGGTGCCCAGCACGTGGGAGGCTGTGCCGTAGGCCACGCCCTGACAAATGGGATCCTTCAGCCGGAACAGCTTGCAGAATACCGGTCCAAAAAGCACACCTAAAATACCGGTGACTGCGATCACCCCGGCAGCCAGAGAGCCGATGCCATCCCCCTGCTCTGCCAGTACCATACCAATGGCAGTGGTAATACTCTTAGGAAGCAGAGATACACTGATCTCCTTGGGCAGCCCAAAGGCAATGCAAAGCCCCAGCACCATAAGCAAGCTGCTGACCGCACCGGCAACCACACCGGCTAAAATGGCAGGTAAGTTCTTTTTCAGTGCCTTCATTTGCTCATAAAGAGGCACAGCCAACGCAACTGTGGCAGGCGTCAACAGCCAGCCGATTCCTTCCATCCCCTTCTGATAGTCTGCCATAGGCATTTTGGTGAGAACCAGAAATGCCCCCACCAGCACCGTTGTGATCAGGAAAGGATTGCAGAAGCTGTGCTTCACTTTCTTTCTGCACCAAAGGCCAAACAGATATATCCCCAGGGTCAGGCACAGGGAAAACAGGGGAAGCGTCAAAAGATCAGGCATCCTTCTCCCCCCTTCCTCTCATCAGCCACTTGGTAACAAGACCGCTGATGGCGAAGACCGCACCGGTGGTAAACGCCGTGATCACCAGGATCGCGCCTGCATTGGGCGCGATAATGCCCCAGTATTCCAGCACCTTCACCGCAGGAGCAACCAGCAGCACCGGCATCACAGCCACCAGGAAATCCGCTGTCTGCTTCACCTTCTCTAACTTCACCAAGCCAAGCAGCAAGGCGATCAGCAGCAGCACCAGGCCATAGACCGATGCGGGTATGGGAAAAGGAAGCAATGTTTCCAGCGCCTGCCCCACCAGGGAAAAGGCGACGATGATCATAAACTGTTTTACATATTGCAAGACAGCACCTTCTAACCCGCCGCCCATTGGCGGCAAAATTTCTTCCCCTATTCTATCACATCTTGTCAAATAAAAAAAGCATCCGCAAGCAAAATGATATATCCGTTCCTATGTATGCCGTCAGGCATATGTAGGAACGGATATCATTAGTGGCACACTTCCGTGGGAAGTGTGCCACTGAATATTATCTGCTTCCCTTGTCGTAGGGAATACCCTCTGCCTTAGGCGCTCTGGAATTCTTGGAAGTGAACGCCAGCACGATCAGGGTGATCAGGAAGGGCAGGATCCGGAACAAGCTTCCGGGGTCCACACCGGCCGCCTTCAATTGATCGCCCAAATCCTTCAGCGCAAAAACCTTGTCGCCGTTAATATCAATGGAAGAATATCCGGCAGCAATACACTTGCAAAGGCCAAAGAGGAATGCCGCACCGGCAGTGCTCAGCGGCTTCCAGTTGCCGAAGATCATAACTGCCAGAGCCAGGAAGCCGAAGCCGGCCACATCACCGGTGGATGCGCAGTTGGAGGTAGTCAGGGCGTATACAAAGCCGCCGATACCTGCCAGCGCACCAGAAATGCAGACACCTGCATAGCGCATCTTGTACACATTGATGCCCAAAGAGTCCGCCGCCTGGGGATTTTCACCGCAGGCACGCAGCCGCAGACCGAACTTGGTCTTATACAGGATAATGGACAGCACAATAAACAGGATGATGCAAATAAAGGTTGTGGGATAAATCTTGTGCATGAACACAGACTGGAACAAATTCAGCTCTCCCACCGGCACATCCGCAAGGCCGAAGTCGCTCTTCTTCAGCATAAACCAAGAAGAGGCATCTCCGGTAAACATTCCCAGAGTGTTCTGATTGATAATGATGTTGATAAGGAACAATACCAAGGCCGGGGCCAGCATATTCAGAGCCGTACCACCGATCGTTTGGTCCGCTTTCAGATTGATGGATGCAAAGGCCAGCAGCAGGGAGAAGACCGCACCTGCAACAGCAGAGATGCCCAGTGCCACCCACATCAGCAGTTGGCCCTGGTCCTTTACAAACAGGCCGGCCTTTTGGAAGGAGTAAACCACCAGAACGCCGATAAATGCGCCAAGGATCATAATACCTTCCAGGGCCAGGTTAATGATACCGCTTCGCTCAGCAAAGATACCTGCCAGGGCCACGATGAGCAACGGAATGGTGTAAGTTAAGGTATTCTGTAACAGATATGCCATTTCTTATTCCTCCTTTGCTTCTTCGTCGATCCCGGAAGCGCCGTCGGTAGGCTCAGCAGTTGCTTCCGGTGTCGGTTCTTCTGCCTTGGCCGGTACTTTCTTATCCTTCTTCTTGGACAGCCACATCTTAATAAGCAGGGAGAAGGAGCTGAAGTACACAATCGCAGCAATGATAATATCCGTGATATAGGCATTGTAGGCCGTCAAATTCTTCAGCTGCAGACCGTTAATGGAAAGCATGGACATAAAGGCGGAGCTGAAGATAATGCCGATGGGATTGTTCGCTGCCAGCAAGGCAACGGGGATGCCGTTGAAGCCTTCGGCGGGCAGCTTCTGGTAGGTCTCCCAGGCAAACTCTGTGTTACCGGACAGGTAGTAAAGGGATGCACCGGCAGCAGCCAAAGCGCCGGCAATGGCCATAGATAAAACGATGTTCCGCTTATCCTTGATGCCCGCATACCGGGCGGCATGGCGGTTAGCGCCGCAAGCCTTCAGCTCATAGCCCAGGGTGGTCTTATTCATCAGCACATACACCAAAATTGCCATTACAATGGCAATCAGGATGCCGCCGTTGACCTGAGAGCCGGGGAACAGTTTATCAAGACCCATCTTGGCGGTTTCCACGCCTTTGCGGGCGGTGGGCATAATATAGCCGATTTTACCGGCCTCTGCGCCATTCCGCAAAGGGCTGCTGGAGAAAAACATTGTCACCAGGTTGGCAGCGATCCAGTTGGTCATAATGCAGGCAAGCACTTCGTTAATGCCACGGGTTGCCTTCAGAAGGCCGGGGATCGCTCCCCACAGAGCGCCGGCCGCCATGCCGGCCAGAAATGCCAGAAGCCAAATAACCCAGGCGGGCAAAACGGTGGTGGGAATGGACAAAGCCACATACAAAGTGGCAGCCGTTCCCATCAGGTACTGACCGGGAGCGCCGATGTTGAAAAGGCCCGTCTTAAAAGCCACGGCCACGGAAAGGCCGGTCATCAAAACAGGAACAGCCCGGAACAAAAGGTTACCCCAGTTGACAGGGTTAAAGCCGAAGGCCAGCTCCGAGCCCTTCCGGCCCACGGAGAACACACCGCCAAACACCAGACGGATGCCGTCCCAAATGCTGTTTGCAGTGAAGGTCTGCTTATTGCCGGTAAGGCCCACAATCACAACAATCAAAGAGCCAACCACCAAGCCTGCCAAAATAGACAGCAAAGAGGCAAGGAGCTTTTTGGTACCGTCTCGGCGGTACAGGTCTAACAAGGTGTTTTTCATACTTGTGCCTCTCCTTCCCCATCCCGCTTGGCACCGGCCATATACAAGCCCAGTTCCTGGACAGTTGTTTTCTTGGGATCAAGCTCACCCACAATTTCGCCTTCGTACATAACGAGAATCCGGTCGGATAGGTTCATAACCTCATCCAATTCCAGGCTCACCAGCAAAACTGCCTTGCCCGCATCCCGCTGAGCAACGATCTGACTGTGGATATATTCGATAGCGCCCACGTCCAGACCACGGGTAGGCTGGACTGCCACTACCAGATCCTTATTTCGGTCCATCTCACGGGCAATGATTGCCTTCTGCTGGTTACCGCCGGACATGCTCCGTGCAGTGGTCACTGCGCCCTGGCCGGACCGAACGTCATACTGTTCAATCAGGCTGTTGGTATAGGCCCGGATCGCAGGACCGTTGATCAGTCCAAAGGTTTGGAACCGGGGGTCCTTGTAATTCTGCAGGACCATATTCTGCTCCAGGGTAAAGTCCAACACCAGACCGTGCTTATGCCGGTCCTCGGGAATATGGCTCATACCGGCATCTGCCCGTCGGCGAATGCTGGCCTTGGAAATATTCTTGCCGCATAAGGTAACAGTACCCTTGCTGGCCTTATCCAAGCCGGTGAGGCCGTAAACCAATTCACTTTGTCCGTTGCCATCGATACCGGCAATACAGACAATTTCGCCTCTGCGGACCTGGAAGGAAACATCCTTTACCGCATTGTTCTTGTGGAGCTTGGAGGGAACGGTCAATCCGGCTACATCCAGCACCACTTCACCGGGCTGGGCGGGGGCTTTTTCTACCTGCAGCTGCACAGGACGGCCCACCATCATGGTAGAAAGCTCTTCCTTGGTGGTGTCCTTAATATTCACGGTGCCAATATACTTGCCCTTTCGCAGAACAGAACAACGGTCGGCAACTGCCATAATTTCGTTGAGCTTATGGGTGATGAACAGAATAGATTTGCCTTCTGCCGCAAAGCCCCGCATGATTTCCATCAGCTCGTCAATTTCCTGGGGAGTCAGCACAGCGGTGGGCTCATCAAAGATCAGCACCTCGTTGTCCCGATAAAGCATTTTCAAAATCTCGGTGCGCTGCTGCATACCAACAGTAATGTCCTCTACCTTTGCATCCAGATTGACATGAAGGCCATACTTATCGGAAAGGGCTTGTACCTTCTTCCGGGCCTGTTTTTTCCGCAGGAAGCCCAGGGTGGTATCTTCTGCGCCCAGAATGATGTTATCCAAAACAGTGAATACATCCACCAGCTTGAAGTGCTGGTGCACCATACCGATGTTCAGGGCAGTCGCATCGTTGGGGTTGTTGATTTTTACTTCTACGCCGTTTTTCTTAATGATACCGGCTTCCGGCTGGTAAAGGCCGAAAAGGACGGACATCAAGGTAGACTTGCCGGCGCCGTTTTCGCCAAGCAATGCATGGATCTCGCCCCGACGAAGCTGCAGGGTAATATCGTCGTTTGCCACAATGCCGGGGAACTCTTTTCTGATATTGAGCATTTCAATTATATAATCAGATTGCATAATGAAATTGCCCCCCTTCCGGAAATAATTTGCGGATTTTCACGAATTTATTATAATATGGCAAAGGCGGAAATGCAAGCATTATTCAGCGAAGAAAGGCTGAAAAGGTAAAATAAGGGGAGGACCGAAGTCCTCCCCTTTTGGCGTATTTCGAGTTAGATGATGTTCAGGGTAACATTGGCGAAGGTGCCATTCATACCGGTCCCATAGTCTCTGTCAACTACAACAGCGCCGCTCTTCAGCTGAGCAAACAGGCCTTCATAGTCTTCTACGGAGAAGTTCTTGAGGCTCCAGGTAGCGGTGGGCAGGCCAACAGCGTCATCGTTAGCACCCAGGGTCTTACCGCCGCCGGCCCAGTTGCCGTCGAAGTAGGAAGCGCAGGCGATCATAACAGCCTCACGCAGGCCCTTGGTAGCAGAAGTGATAACATACTCGGACTGGTTGGACTGGTCAACGTCAACGCCGATAACCTTGCCGTCGTTAGCGCCGGCAGCAGCGAAAGCGGACTGGCACATAGAACCGCCGCAAGCGAAGATCACTTCGGTGCCGTTAGCATACCAGCCGTCCAGCATGGTCTGCAGTTCGGGAGAAGCGCCGAAAGCTGCGCCGTATTCCCAGGAGAAGTTCATTTCAACATTGATGCCCTTAGCAGCAGCGGCAGCCTGAGCGCCCTGCACATAGCCGTAGCCGAAACGGCAGCAAGCGGGGTTAGTGCCGCCACCACCGCCGGTGAAGCCCAGCTTGGTGTAGCCTTCCATAACAGCAGCGTAGCCAGCCAGGTAGCCGGACTGCTCTTCCTGGAAGTCGATAGCCAGAACGTTGTCCAGGCCGAGGGGCCAACCGTCGATAAAGACGAACTTCACGTTGGTGAATTCCTTAGCAGCCTGCTCCAGAGCGACAGCCTGCAGGAAGCCAGCGCAAATGATGATCTCAGCGCCGTTGTCAGCAGCGGCCTTCATAGCATCATAGCGGTCAGCATCGGTAGCCTGGTCGCCATTGGCGGGCTGATAGTACTTGTAGGACTTGCCGTTTTCGGAAGCGTAGCGCTTAACGCCTTCCCAAGTGCCCTGGTTAAAGGACTTGTCCAGCAGCTGACCTACGTCGGTAACGAAAGCGATGGTGTACTTGCCGTCATCAGAGGTCATTTCATTGGGAACGGCATCGTAGTCAAAGCCGCCGGTGGTAGTGCCGTCGTCCTTCTTCTCAGAATTGCCGCAGCCTGCGAACAGAGCAACAACCATGAGAACGGACAGCACAAGTGCGAGAATCTTCTTCATTTTGTTTTCCTCCAAAATTTTATTTGAGGTATTTTCATACCTTCCCTATTATCGCATATTCCCTACAGAAAATCAATATCTATTGTCAATTTTTGTGAAAAATGTCGATAACTGTTTGTGTATCAGCCCTGCATATGCTCCTTAGGCCGGAAGCTGTGGGGCAAAATATCCCCTAATGTCAGCTCCTCAAAGCTGTTTTCGCCGTTTACAAGGTAGACCTTGAAATCGTCCTCGCAGAATTCCCGCATTACCTGCCGGCATACGCCGCAGGGAGGGAACGCACCGGTGATCTTGCCACCCTTGCCGCCGCAAATGGCGATGGCAGTAAACGCACGGTGTCCGTCATAGATGGCCTTAAAGAAGGCTGTCCGCTCGGCACAAACGGTAGGGGTAAAGGAAGCATTTTCAATGTTACAGCCCTGGTAAACCGTGCCGTCGGCGCACAGAAGGGCTGCGCCCACTGCATAGCCGGAATAGGGATAATAGGCCTTCCCCATAGCCTCAATGGCTAAATCCTTCAGTTTTTCCGGTGTCATAAAACTTCCTCCGCAAAGCTTACGCCGGGAGTGGAAAGTTCCACCTGAAGCATTTGGGCCACGGTGGCGGCAATATCCGCAAAGCTCTCCCGGGTGCCCAGGTTCACCGGCTTGATGTTTTGACCGATCACCAGCAACGGCACATACTCTCTTGTGTGGTCGGTGGTGGCGGTGTAGCTGGGATCGCAGCCGTGGTCAGCAGTGATCAGCACCACATCGCCCTTGCCCAATTTAGGCAGGAACTCGCCCAGCCAGGCATCAAATTCCGTCAGTGCCTTGGCATAGCCATCGATGTCCCGGCGGTGACCGAAGAGCATATCAAAGTCCACCAAATTCACAAAGCACAGGCCCTCAAATCCCCGGGCTTCAAAATGGTCCGTATGGGCCATGCCGTCGGCGTTAGACTTGTTATAAACATGCTCGGTGGTGCCCACGCCCGCGAAGATATCATAGATCTTGCCCACACCGATGGAGTCCTTGCCTGCATCCTTCACCGCATCCAGAAGGGTCTTTGCCGGAGGCTCTAAGGAGTAGTCGTGGCGATTGGCGGTGCGCTTGTAAGCTCCGGGCGTACCCACAAAGGGACGGGCAATGACCCGGCCTACGCCGTGCTTTCCCACAAGCTGCTTTCTTGCGATCTTGCAGTACTCATAGAGCTGCTCCAAAGGAACAGTCTCCTCGTGGGCAGCGATCTGGAACACAGAGTCCGCAGAGGTGTAGACGATCAGATCACCGGTCTTTTGATGCTCCTCGCCAAACTCCTCAATGACCGCAGTACCGGACCAGGGGGCATTTGCCAAAACGCCTCTGCCGGTGGCCTT
>JAZQLG010000013.1:0-30553 GCA_045542575.1 Faecousia sp. | reverse complement strand
GATTTTTGCCACCTTCCCCCCCCAGGGGAAAGGCCTTGTTAAATATCATCACTTCATTCTGCTTTTTGACGGTTGGCGGCTTTTTTGACACTCTGACCGGGCTGGAAGCAAAGCTTCCAGGCCGGTTTTCTGCTTATCGGTTTACCGCCAAAACACGCCTTGTTGATTTCCTCACAGGCAGGGAGCTTTCCTGCTTTTCATAAAGTGTTTGGCGCATTACCTGTAGATACAATGGGAAAAATCAGTTTTCCAGAATGGCAAAACTTTGGGGCTTCAGGGTGACGGTTGCACCGTCAATATCCACATTCTGCATTTTCAGCACCTTGCTGTGGGACACCTCCCGGGTGTAAACCTCGTTGGAGGGGTTCAGAAGCACGGTGATCTTCTGGCCGCCGCCCTCTCTGGTGTAAACAGCGGGGTAGCCGGTTTCAAGGAAGGTCTGCTTGGCGCTGGTGAACAGGGCAGGACAGGCCTTCCGCAGAGCAATCAGTTCCTTGGCGCAGTTCAGGATGGAATCCGGGTCGGCAAGCTGTTCTTCCACAGACTGTCCCTTTTTGTTGGAAGTGGGCAGGTAGGGGCTGCGGCTGGTGGTGAAGCCACGGTTTCTTCCCTTGGTCCACTGCATAGGTGTCCGGGCACCGGTGCGGATGCCGCCGCCGTCCTTGCTCACATCAAAGTTGTGTTCAATGCCGATCTCATCGCCGTAGTAAACCAGCGGGATGTTTTTAAAGGTCAGCAAAAAGGCCCAAATGCAACGGATCATTTCCGGTTCTTTGTGAATGGATATACGGATATTATCGTGAGAGCCGGTGGGAGCGGAGAACATACCCTTGTCGCCAAGCCGGTCGTACAGGTATTCAATGTACTCCACAAAGTTCTTCATCGTGCCTTTGCCGTTGGGGCTAAAGTAGTCGTGGCCCCGTTCGTAGTAGGGAGTCAGGTTTTCACCGGGCTCGTTGCGGAACAGCTCGTTAAAGCATAGGGTGTCGTGGGCCAAAAAGTCCACATCAAAGCCGACCTTGGCAACGGCCTTTTGGGGAACAATCCACTCGGCAATAAAGACCTTGTCTTCATATTCGCTGCGGATGGTATTCAGGACTTCGCCCCAGAAGAACTTCAGGCCGTCCAGCCCTTCATCGGAATCGTCATAGGGCTTCTCGCCGTCAAATTTTACAGCGCCCTTGATCAGGTGACCTGCCAGGTCAACACGGAAGCCGTCAATACCCATATCCAGATAGTGGCGCATAATGTTCAGCAGTTCTTCCCGCAGGGGACGGAGCCGCTCGTCGGTGTAGTGCTTCTGCCAGGGTTTTTCCGGATCGGGGTTTTCAAAGCCGTAGTTCAGACTGGGTTGGCTGGCGTAGTAGTTGGGAAGATAACCACCGTCCCGGTCGTGGAGGCCCTTGATAAGACCGGGATGGTCCTGGAACAGATTGTCGGTCCAGACATAGTAATCCCAGTATTCATTCCGCTTTACGGTGGCGGACTTCTTGAACCAGGGGTGTTTGTTGGAGGTGTGGCCGATAACCAAATCCATCAAGATTCGGATCCCTCGGGCGTGGAAAGCATCAATAACTTGCTGCAGGTCTTCCATAGTGCCGAAGCGCTTGTCGATCTGCATATAGTCGGAAATGTCGTAGCCGCCGTCCTTGAAGGGGGACTTGTAAACAGGGTTCAGCCACACGCAGGTGACGCCCAGATCCTGCAGATAGTCTGCCTTTTGGAGGATGCCTTGCAGGTCGCCCTTGCCATCACCGTTGCTGTCATAAAAGGAAATGGGATAGAGTTGATAGAATACGGCGTTTTCCAACCAGGTTAACATATTGTTACCTCCTGAGGGTAAATGGATAAAACTATTATAAACTTTTTTGCACCATCCGTCAACAAAATACGGGGAATTTAGAACCTTATTAAGCAATGAAAAAGGTATACTGAACAATATGATAAGATAAGAAAGAGAGAAAAAATGCCAAAAGGGTAAAAACACAAATACGGAGGATACATATATCTATTTCTGTTAATGGTCAGACTTTCCATTTGCGCACCAAAAACATTTCCTACATTCTGGGCGTATATGAATTGCTGGATTATGTGACAACGAAGTACCCCAATGTGTTTATTGAGGGCTGTGCCGGTGGCGGTGGCCGCTACGACTACGGTATGATGTACTACACCCCTCAGATCTGTACCGACTGAAGAATCCTTTTGAGAGCAATTATTTTGTAAAACTAATCCTCTCCAAGGAAAAAGACAGAGGCTTCTTTGTATACTACCATCACCGGTTTACCTTCTCCCTGCCTAAGGATCGACTGTATTTGCAGGGCCTGGATCCGGATGCAACCTATAACATCCCCGAACTGAATATCACAGCAAAGGGACGCACTTTGATGGAATTTGGACTGAGCATCTACCTGGAATTCCATGATGATGCAAGTATTCTGTGCCACATTAATAAAGTTTAAGTAAAGTTTGCACAGCAGCCTAAGGACAACAAAAAACAAGATGCTCTGCTGTAAAAACAGAGCATCTTTTCTTTGACCGTAAAATTACTTTTCGTTCTTGTAGATTTCCTTGAAGTACTTGTAGGTATCTACCTTCAGTTCGCCGCAGGCGGCTTCGTCACAGGCAACGATGCCATCGGGGTGCAGCTGCAGGGCGCTGATGGTCCAGGCGTGGTCCACGCCGCCCTCTACGCAGTGGCGCAGAGCCCGGGCCTTATTGTGGCCGGAGATCAGCAGGAGCACCTGCTTGGAATCGCAAACCGTGCCCACACCCACGGAAAGGGCGGTCTTGGGCACTTTGTTGGGGTCATTATCAAAAAAGCGGGAGTTGACGATCAGGGTGTCCTCGGTCAGGGCGCGAACGCCGGTCCGGGAAACCAAGGAGGTGAAGGGCCCGTTAAAGGCGATATGTCCGTCTACGCCGCTGCCGCCTAAGAACAGGTCGATGCCGCCGTAGGAAGCGATCTTTGCTTCGTAGCGGGCGCATTCGGCTTCCAGATCCTCAGCCATACCGTTGAGGATGTTGATGCTCTCTGCGGGGATATCGATGTGGTTAAAGAAATTGTCGTGCATAAAGTACCAGTAGCTCTGGTCGTGCTCCCGGGGCAGGCCCACATACTCGTCCATATTGAAGGTAACCACATTCTTGAAGGTGACCTTGCCTGCCTTGTTCATTTCAATGAGCCGTCTGTAAACGCCCAAAGGAGAAGAACCGGTGGGCAGACCCAGCACGAAGGGCCGGTTTTCCTTGTGGTTGTTGATGGCATCGGCAATGTGGTCGGCAGCCCAGGCGCACATTGCTTCATAATCGTTTTTAATAATCAGTTTCATAAGAATACACTCCGTCTTAAGGCTGGGGCAGTTTGCTTGGACACCCCGCAGGGATATTATAATAAAAACTTTCTCATTTGTCTATAGAAAAACAGCTCCTTTTTATGAAAGGAGCGGTTTTGGTTAGTCGGCATATAAAGGATCGATCTGTTTCAGTTCTTTGTAGGAGTCGATCTCCACGATATCATTGGCGGTACATTCCCGGATGGAAACCTTGTAGTTTTCCTTCTTGTAGTGCATCGGCACCTGCTCCCAGTAGCGTTCCTTGCCGCCGGGGCTGCGGAACACTTCCTCCAGGTCGTTGGCAAGCTTTGCGCCATCGGTGGCATCCCAGTAGGAAATGCCCACCAGCTGGTGGCAGTTTGTGCCGCCCAAAGCTTCCTTGGTAATAATACCGTTTTTATCGGTAAACAGACACCAGTCGTCGCTGACTTCCATGGGAATACCCATGAAGTTGGTGGAATATTCGTACTTCCGGATCAGCTTGGGATTGCTCAGCACCAGGTCCGCCTCCAGCACATAGGCGTTCTGGAACAGATACCGGGCAACCAGGGCAGAGGAGATGTTATTGGCTTCGTTGTACATGGGGTTTTCCATAAACTTGATCATAGGATACTTGTACAGAAGCTGGTCAAACTGCTCGCCCAGGTAGCCTCTGACGATAACGATCTCCGGAATACCGGCGGCAACTACCGCGTCCAAAAGGGTGTCGATCATACGCACGCCGTGGACACGGACCAGGGGCTTGGGAGTATTAAAGGTGAGGGGCACCATCCGGGAGCCGAAGCCGGCAGCCAGGAAAACGGCCCGCTTGACCCGGTAGGGCTCCAGGGCTTCCACACCGGCGGGGGTGATCCGTCCGTGGGCGATCAGGCCCTCGTCGGTGAGCTTTTTCACGATCTTATTTACAGAGCCGACAGAGAAGCCCAGCTCTGCGGTGATCTGTCTTTGAGTGAGTGCTTCTTCGCTTTGCTCCAGCAGCGTCAGCACTGCAAATTCTTTCTTTTGCATTTGTGGTTTTACTCCTTATTCTTCAGTGGCAGCGTCAAATTGCTTGCCACGCAGCAGATAGAACAGTACGCCCAGTGCGATCCAGACCACCAGCATAATGTAGGACTCATCCACAAAGTGGACGCCCTTCAGGCCGGGGATGGGGATGAGCTGCAGGACCATAAACATAACAGAGAACATTGCGCCGATAACGGCCATGATCTTTACAAAAGGCTTCTTGTCGCCATCCCGCTTCAGGGTGACCAGAGTGGAAAGGCAGGTGAAACCAAAGCCGATGGACGCGCCGATGGCAGACATATCCACGAACCAGCCCAGGGCCTCTCTGCCCAGAATGGGGCCGGAAAGGGAGATGGCCAGGCAGAAGAGCATCGCGTTTCTGGGGATGCCGTACTTTGCATCCAGCTTACCGAAGAACTTGGGCAGGTAGCCGTTCTTGCTCATGGAGTACATCAGCCGGGAGGAGGCCATATAGAAGCCCATAATGCCGGAAAGCACAGCACAGGAAACAGCAATACCGACTAAGACCACGCCGGGAGTGCCCAGCAGGTGCTTCACCGCATCCAGCAACAGCCAGCGGCCGCTGTTTTCCACCAGCAGCTCCGGCCAGTTGGAAAGGGCGGCAGCAGCGATGGTGTTGTTGGAAGTATAGACGAAGGCGCCGAAAATGATGGCAATGATCATAATAAAGCTGACCTTCTTGTAGGAGAACTTAAATTCTTCGGCGGCCTGGGGGATGGTGTCAAAGCCAACAAAGGCCCAGGGGGCAATGGCAAAGGTGGCAAGGATAGAGGACAGGATGCTGGCAGTGTCGTTTTGCTTGGCGAACTTTTCCATAATAAGGGCCTGATCTGCATTTACAGCTGCAGCCCCGGCCTTGTCAAAGCCCCAGATAGGAGCCATATTGGCAAAAGAGGTCTTGGGAGACAAAAGGGCGGAAATGGCCAGCACAAAGACGGAGCCTACCAAAAGGGCGGCCAATACAGTAGAAACATAGCCGGCCTTCTTGACACCGATCATATTCAGCCCGGCAAACAGAATTAGTATGGTCGATGCCAACAGGATCTCGCCTAAATGGACCTCAAATCCGGCTATGGAATAGGAAAAGCCAAATTTCAGAATGTCGGCAGTGCCGTCCAGACCGTCCACGATCAGACCGATGGCGGTGGAGTTCATAGGCACGTTGGTCAGGTAGGCGGCCACCAGAAACCAGCCGCAGATGTAGGCGGGGATCTTGCCGAAGCAGGCCTTGGTGAAGGTGAATTCGCCGCCGGCCTTGGGGTACTTGGGCACCATATAGGCATAGCTGAAGGCAATGATAATCATAACCAAAGCGCCCAAGATCATGGCGATGGCAGTGCCGGCTACGCCGGAGTTGGGCAAAAATTTCTTGCCGGGGTTTACGAAAGAGCCCCAGCCGATAATGCAGCCAAAGGCGATTGCCCAAACGCTCAGGGGGTTCAGCTGCTTCCGCAAAGCGGGTTGCTTATTGTCCATTTGGTTTTCCTCCTTGATGTTCAGAAATGAATGGATATGGGGTGGGGAAAGGGAAGTGTTGCCGGAATAATGGAAAAATTACCTGCTTTCCCCTAAAAGTGTGTTCACAACATTTGACTTTAACCGCAAAGAATGAACAATTCCCGCTCATTATAGCACCCAGCTTACCACTTGTCAACCGCAAACGGCGTTTTTTATAAAAAGAAGGGGACACCTTTTTGAAGGTGTCCCCTAAGAGAACTGCGTTATATGTTTTGGGCAATATCCCGGGCTACATGGACACCGCTGGCGGAGGCGTGGGACAGAGAATGGGTGATGCCGCTGCCGTCACCGATGATGTAAAGGCCCTTGTACCGGGACTCCAGCTTTTCGTTTACTTCCACTTCCATATTGTAGAACTTGACTTCCACGCCGTAAAGCAGAGTGTCGTCGTTGGCGGTGCCGGGGGCAACCTTGTCCAGGGCATAGATCATTTCGATAATGCCGTCCAGGATCCGCTTGGGAAGCACCAGGCTCAAATCGCCGGGAGTGGCGTTCAGAGTGGGGGTGATAAAAGCTTCCTCGATACGGCTGGGGGTAGAACGGCGGCCTCGGATCAGGTCACCGAACCGCTGGACGATCACACCGCCACCCAGCATATTGGAAAGGCGGGCGATGGACTCGCCGTAGCCGTTGGAGTCCTTGAAGGGCTCAGAGAAATGCTTGGCGACCAGCAGAGCAAAGTTGGTGTTCTCCGTTTGCTTTGCCGGATCCTCATAGCTGTGGCCGTTGACGGTGATGATACCGTCGGTGTGTTCATTTACTACCGCGCCCTTGGGGTTCATACAGAAGGTGCGGACCAAATCGCCGTACTTTTCCGTGCGATAAACGATCTTGCTTTCGTAAAGCTCGTCAGTCAGGTGAGCAAACACCGGGGCGGGCAGCTCTACACGAACGCCGATATCCACCCGGTTAGACTTGGTGGGGATGTCCAGGTCCTTACATACCTTTTCCATCCACTTGCTGCCGATACGGCCAACGGAAACCACACACTGCTTGCAGGTATAGGCCTTTTCCCCGGAGAAAACGGTATAGCCTTCTGAGGTGACCTCCAAATGGTCCACCGGGGCATCAAAGAAGAAGTCTGCTTTGTCCTTCAGGTAGGCATACAGATTCTCCAGCACAACATAGTTGATGTCCGTGCCCAGATGACGGACGGAGGCATCCAGAAGGTGCAGGTCGTTCTGCATACAAAGGGTTTTGAACCGGGAGCCGGCCGTGGAATAGAGCTTGGTGCCTTCGCCGCCGAAGCGCAGGTTGATCTGATCCACATAGTGCATCAGCTCCAGAGCCTTCTTCTTGCCGATATAGGAGTAGAGCGTGCCGCCAAAGTCGTTGGTGATGTTATACTTGCCGTCGGAGAAGGCGCCTGCACCGCCAAAGCCGCTCATAATGGAGCAGCATTTACAGCCAATACAGGTCTTGATCTTGTCACCGTCAATGGGGCATTTCCGACGGTGAAGAGGGTGGCCTGCTTCAAAGACAGCCACCTTTAATTCCGGGCGGCACTGGAGAAGCTCGTATGCGGCAAAGATGCCGCCGGGGCCTGCGCCTACAATAATTACATCGTACTGCATATATGGTACCTCTGTTAAGAATCTGTTTCCGGGCGCATTTCCCGCTCCATCAGGCGGAGCACCTCTGCCCGGGGGTCAGCACCGTTGTTTACCACGGCGTTGACTGCTGTGACAATGGGCATTTCTACCTGGTATTTCTTCATTAAGCTCATAGCGGCGTTCAGGGCGTGGATGCCCTCCACAACCATACCTACCTGCTTTACCGCTTCCTGGGGGGGAATGCCCTGCCCTAAAAGCATACCGCAGCGGTTGTTGCGGCTGTGTACACTGGTGGCAGTAACGATCAGGTCGCCGATGCCGGCAAGGCCGTAGAAGGTCTGCTCCTGGCAGCCCATTGCCCGGCCCAAGCGGACGATCTCTGCCATGCCCCGGGTGATGAGAGCTGCTTTGGCGTTGTCCCCAAAGCCCAGGCCCAGGGCGATACCGGAGCCCAGCGCCATTACATTTTTCAGTGCCCCGCAAAGCTCCACACCTAAAATGTCCGTATTTGTGTAGACCCGCATACAGGTACCGGCGAAGATCTCCTGCACCTGCCGGGCGGCGGCCATATCCTCGCAGGCGGAAACAATGGTAGTGGGCATATCCTTTGCCACTTCTTCCGCGTGGGTAGGACCGGAAAGGGCCACGATCTTGGGGTCCAGACCCTTTAATTCGTCATTGATAACCTGGGACATTGTCATAAGGGTTTGGGCCTCAATGCCCTTTGCCACATCCACAATGAGCTGACCGGGGGCAATATAGGGAGCGGCCTTTCTTGCCGTGGAACGGACAAACACGGAAGGAACCGCAAACAGCAGCAGATCCTTGCCGCTGCACAGCGCTTCCAGATCCTTGGTAAAGGCGATTTCTGCGGGGATCTCCATCCCGGGCAGGTTAGGATGCTTCCGGGTTGCGGAGAATTCCTCCACCTCCTGCTCCAAGGCAGACCATATGGTAACCTGGTGACCGTTCCTGCAGAGCATCCGGGCTAACGCCATGCCCCAGGTACCGGCACCTAAAACACCGATCTTATTCATAGTTTCCCTCCAAAATATAAGGGTGCATAATAATCCGCATCTATTATACTGCCAAAGACTGTAAAAATCAAGCAAAACAGAGGAAGGGGAGCTGCTGGTTATAAAAGCATAATAAAAGAGGTGCAAGCAAACATTTCATAAAGAAGCGTTTACTTGCACCGTATGCGGCTGCTATTAAAGGATGCCGCTCATTTGGCAGGATGTGACACCGAAGGTGATCAAAGTGCCAAGAATACCCAGGACCCACCACAAAATAGTGTTTGATGTCATTTGTGCATTTACTTCACGGTTAATTTTCACGGAAGTATCCTCAAAATGATCTGTGCATTTCCATCTACCATAGGCATCTTTTTCAATGTTGTAGGTATAGTTACTCCGGATCATTGCACCGTAGCTGTTTTGGGAGTCAACGAAGCCTGAAACACTGTAGCGTCCATGGCTGCCCTGGATAACCATCTCGTTAAAACCGGGAAACTTTGCAGTTGCAGGTGCTTTAAGAACCTGCAGTTCTACGCACTGTGCAAACAATGCCGCCTCGTCTCGCTCGGTAAGGCTCTCATAATCGGAAGCTCTTTTTTGAAACTGCAACCATGCAAGTTCAGAAGTGTTACTATAGTCTGCCATAATCATTACCTCTCTTGTTATTTTTAAGCAGAATCTGCCTAACGCCATAATATGACATTTCGTCATAATTGTCAAGCAAAAATATGACATAATGTCATTGGGTGATGGTATGCAAAACAGGCTTAAAAAACTAAGAAAAAGCAGGGGTTACACCCAAATTTCCTTGCAAATGCAAACTGGGATCGAGCAGGCACTGCTATCCAAATTTGAGAACGGCGAGCGCATTCCTCCTACGGAAACCCTTTTTCGGTTAGCTGAGTTTTATAATGTAAGTATTGATTATATTCTGTGCCGGACAGATAACCCTGAAGTAAACAGATAAAATCCCCCTGATATTAGGGGGATTTTGCGTTTGTTGAGGCGACAGGACTTGATTTGCATTTTCTACCGAGGCAGAAAATAAATGTTCGCCTCGGTCAAGCCCTCGGCGGCAACGCTCATCCGCGCCGCAACTGGTGGGTTCAAGTCCTGGACTTTCTTAAGCAAAGCAAAAGAGAGAGGGCGCAAACCCTCTCTCTTTTGCTTGGTACGGGCGACAGGACTTGAACCTGCACGGAAATCCATTGGAACCTAAATCCAACGTGTCTGCCAATTCCACCACGCCCGCATTTATGAAGTTGCATACCGACGGCGCTCCCATCGCTCCCCACGCCTGCATGCTTTGCTATTCTATCACGGAAAAACGGAAAAGTCAACGAGTAGCCACACAGGGCATATACATTATATATTGTAGGCATCTTTCCTTTTCGGAATACGGAAAATGTGATAAACGGAGAGCAGTGAAGAAGAACATATCAAAAAGAGCATGATATGATAACATTTTTCGCTGTTTTTCACTGTTTTTCGCCTGCGGACACTTGATTTCCCACGGTGAATACTGTATAATCAGTAGAAATCTACTTAAAAGGGGGAGGATTTTTTGAAGAGAGTTACAAGTCTGCTTTTGGCATTTGTTCTGTTGCTTTCCTGCTTTGCAATCAGCGTGCCCGAAGCAGATGCAGCAACCAAGGAAACCCAAACCAGAGCCATCGCCATCGTGTACGATAACTCCGGTTCTATGTATATTGGCAATAACAGCAAGGCCTGGTGCCGTGCCACCTATGCAATGGAAGTGTTTGGCTCCATGCTGAACAAGGGAGATGTGCTCCTGATCTATCCGATGCATCCAATCGAGGTCGACGGCAAGGAATACACGATGGACAATCCCTTCCGGATTACGGATGCAACCAAGGCAGCATCGATTCGGGAAAACTTTACAAAAGATCCAAAGGGCACACCCATTGAAACGCTGGATGCGGCAGCAGAGGGACTGAAGCAAGTAAAAGCGGACAAAAAGTACATGATCGTTCTGACAGACGGTGATGTGTTTTATATCAATGGCAAATCGATGTCTGAGGACAAAAGCAAGAAGGAACTGGATGCACGCATTCAAAAGTATGCCGGGCCGGATATGACCGTTATGTATCTTGGCATCGGCGAGGAAGCGTTGCTGCCCAACACAAAACAATCTGATACCTTTAGCAAAAACAAGGCAGAGGACAGTGCAGATGTGTTGTCTTGCTTGACGGAGATGTGCAATCAGGTGTTTGGCAGAGACACCCTGCCGAAAAAGCGCATTTCCGGCAACACTGTGGAATTTGATATCTCCATGAACAAGCTGATCGTCTTTGTTCAGGGTGAAAATGTGGCAAACCTGAAGGTTACAGACTCCAATGGTCCTGTGGGTAAGCTGGAAAGCGCCATTTCTACCAAATATGGTTCAGCAGGTGGTGGCGGAACAAACGGCAAGCATTTTGCTGTGGATACATCCCTGCAGGGCATGATGGTGACCTACACAGATTGCGACGCGGGAGAATACACTATTTCCTATGACGGCGCAGAAAAGGGTGCTACCATAGAGATTTACTACGAGCCCAATGCAGACCTGGATTTCGTTTTCACCGATGCCAACGGCAATGAGGTGGATTATAACAACCTTTACGAAGGAAAGTACAAGGTCAGTTTCGGCATGAAGGACGGCAAGACCGGAAAGCTCATCTCTTCCGACCTGCTGGGAAAACCCGAGTATGAAGGAACCTATTATATTAATGATGAGGCCAAAAAGTTCTCGCAAACCGGCTTTAGCGGTGAGGTGACGGTAGACCTGAAGGTGGGCGATACCTTTAAGGCTGACCTGGAAGTGGAATACTTGAGCGGCTACAGGATCCGAAAGAGCTCCAAAGACTTCGGCTGGCCGGAAATGGGTATTGAGATCATTCCCCGGCCTGCAGGTATGCTGCAGATGCAGATCTCCGGCGGTCAGGAGGAATATTCCCTCCAGGAGCTGGAAGAAGGCGCACCTTTTACGGTCAAGCTTTTCTACGACGGCCAGCAGCTTACGGGCGACGCACTGGAAAGCGCCAAGCTGACCTGGGATGAGGATGACAGCAACGCCAAGCTGGAGCTGGAATTTGCAGAGGACCACTACAAGCTGTGGCTGCGCTATCAGGATCCTGCTGAGCCTCAGGAAACGGAAAGTGGCGATTGCGATGTGACCGTTCACGCATCCTACACTGCCGAAGCCAGTACAGAAGCGACCACCGAAGAAGATCTTTCCTACGAGATCGAGGACGACTTCTCTCCCCTGAAGATCGAACTGATCGCCAAGGAAGACTATATTGTGATTTCCGAATTGGCCCAGGGCAAGGAGATCACTGTAAAGCTGACGATGAACGGCGCAAAGCTGACCGCAGAGGAATTTGCGGCAGTGAAGCTGGATGTGGATTGCGGCGGTATCGAGTATACCCTGACCCCCAATCCGGAAAAGTCCACCTACACCATTTTACTTAAGGAGACCCCCGGCATCGCAGAGGGTGATTATGACATCGAGGTTAGCGGTGAATATACCGATAAGATAGGCAGAACCACCGAAACCGGCCAGTCCGTCCCCATTACCCTGAGTGCCATTCCCCTGTGGCTGAAGATCCTGCTTGTGATCCTTGCCATTTTGCTGCTGCTGCTGATCATCTTCCTGATCTGCCGCATTCGGGTGCTTCCCAAGCGTTGCCACGCAGATGACAACGCCAGCAAGCTGCGGATCAACGGTGAGCCGATGTCGAAAGCGGGGTTTGAAGCAGAGGTAGCAGGCAAGAGCCTGGATGTTGCGGTCAAGAACAACAACAGCACCATCGGCACAGTCACTATGGCAGTGGAACCCGGAAAGGACAGCTATTTGTGCAAAAAGGCGGATCAGCTTTCTATGGTGGTCAAGCCTGAAGATGTTTCTTTGGGCGCCAATGTGACAAAGGCCTGTATCGCCGGTGCCTGGTTCGAAATGAAAGACGGCAAGGTCGTTCCCGTGAAGAAAAACCAGGGTGAGATTATCGTCCGACACGGAGACCAGATAAAGGTTACCGGTCCAACCATCGCAGGCGGAAGAAGAAAGACCTACGACGCACAGATAAAGCTGGATTTCACAAAGGAATAAGATATAAATTAAAATAAAAAGAGGAGAATTGAGCATGAGCACTAACAAGGAAAAACTGAAACCCAATGAAGTTGCGGCCCCCACCCTGTTTGTGGGCGTTGGCGGTACCGGCAGCAAGATCGTCAAGAAGGTCGCGGACCTGTGCCGTGACGAGGAAAAGGAAAACATTAATTTCCTTTGCCTGGATACCAACGTAAACGATCTGTCCAACGTGGCTAACGCCAAGTCCAAGATCTTCTGGGTCCAGACCTCCAACACCCAGACCGTGGGCAGCTACCTGGATTACGATGAAGAAGCCCGGAAAAAGTGGTTCCCCAAGAATGCGGTTATGTATGATAAGACCGTTTCTGAAGGCGCAGGCCAGGTTCGTGCGATTTCTCGTCTGGCTCTGAATGCTACCATCAAGACCGGTAAGATCCGCCCCCTGTACGATGCAGTGGACGATCTGTTCCGTAAGACCGGCAAGGAAATGAAGCAGGCCATGCGTGTGGTTATCGCTTCCACCGCTTCCGGCGGTACCGGCTCCGGTATCATCCTGCCTCTGAGCATGTTCATCCGTGACTATGTGAAGGAAAAGTATCCCAACACCAGCCTGATCGTCCGCAGCTTGATCCTGCTGCCCGAGACCCTGGACAGCGTTATCGACTCCCAGACCGAGCGGGACAGCCAGGCCCGGAACGCCTATGCTACCGTTAAGGAACTGAACGCCTTTATGATGAAGGGCTCCGGCTTCATTGATCTGGATGAGGACCTGAAGCAGTTCAGCAACCTCCATGTGGATGTTTCCATCGCCGGCTCTGACAATCAGAAGGCTCTGTCTTTGCTGCCCATGGACTTCTGCTTCCTGATGGACGGCCAGGACGCTGAGGACAGCACCATGATCAGCATCGGTCAGTACATTGACCAGGCTGCTCAGGCGCTGTACGAGCAGAACATCGGCCCCATGCAGAAGAAGGCCTTCTCCGTGGAAGACAACATCATCAAGGAAATGACCAAGCCCGGCAACTACGGCCGTAACCGTTTCGGCGGCATCGGCGCCGGCGTGGTCTGCTACCCCTATGAAAAGATCGCAGATTATGTTTCCTACGACCTGGCTATCGACAGCATTGGCGGCGAAGGCGATGCCTCCAAGTGGACCAGATATGACAAAGAAGTTCAGAAGTCCAGAGACGAGCAGAAAAAGAAGGGCATTCCCCGGACTGCCGGCGGCTCTGACGGAAAGATTTACTGCGACAAGCTGTACAATGCAAATGATACCTTTACCCAGGACCTGAAGACTACCTATGAGCTGGAAGAGGCAGAGGATAAGGCCAAGGCCTATCTGAACACCCTGGCAGATATGGCGTTTACCCGTGTTACAATGGACAGCCGCTTTGCCGGTGAGTATGAGAGCGCACAGACCTATGAGAACCCCTCCTTCGGCAGCGGCAAGGACCGTCCTGCTGACGGCTATGCTACCGTTAAGAGCTTTGGCGATATGGTAAGCTCCAAGAACAAGAGCGGTCAGTACATCATTACAGATGTTGTTAATCTGTGGGTGGAAGGCTTTATGTCCAACGAGCAGAAGACCGTTAATGTAGACGATCCTATCAGCATTGAAGCGCTGCTGAAGAACTCCCAGAGCGAGGTCATGCACCCCTGTGCTGCCCGGTATATGCTGTATAACCTGCAGGAATTGCTGGCTGAGAAGATCAAGGAAGCCAAGGCAGATGTAAGCAATGCTGAGGCTGCCGTTGATGGCTATAGAACCCAGGAGTATAATTCCTCCTACGCCGGCAAGGTAAGAGGCCTTGAAGCCCTGTGTAAGCCCGGCAAGAAGAAGCCCTCTTTCGGCGACAAGCTGAAGGGCTACAACTCCTATGTGATCGAATGCAACAAGGCTGTTGGAAATTATTTTTCTGATCAGGAAGCGCTGTGTAAGGCGATTGCTGTTGCAGCAGCTTATGAAAAGGCCAACACCTATGTAAAGGCCTTCTGCGCACAGTACGAAAAGTTCTTCAACAACTTTGCCAACAAGGTTAAGGACCTGAGCCGCAAGAAGGTGGACCTGGTTGACGAGCTGCAGTACAAGAAGGGTGACTCCTTCATGAACATCTGTGCTACTGAAGAGCTTCTGAAGGAACTGAGCGAGTTCTCCCTGAAGAAGGCCCAGAAGGAAACCACCATGCTCAACTCCGAGATCAACGGCGGCATCTTCGATGCAGTGAAGAACAACGCCATCTTCCAGATGGAGTTGGACAATGCCGGTGGCACTTATATTGAGGAAGACCGCCGCGTCAATATCTTCGACGATATCCTGCTGGGTTACTTCAAGACCAGTGTTCGTGAAAAGTGCGACGATATCGATAAGGATATCATCGGTGCGATCGAGCTGGAGCAGAAGCTGAAGGTCCGCCTGCGCGCCAAGAACGAGGGCGACGAAGAGCAGAACTTCACCACCGTTTCTGTTGAAGATGCCAAGCGGCACATTGCGGAAGTGGTGGCTATGGGTGCCCGTATCGCTGCACCTTCCGTACAGCGGGTAACCAACGAAGAACCCAGAGAAATCAAGGTTTGCGCCTACAACAAGAGCCTGCTGGACAACCGGAAGTTCCGGGTCAAGGATCTGATCCCCAACGGCGAAGCTGTGGACACTGTTTCCAAGTATGAGATCCACTTCTACAACGCCCTGTATAACCTGACTCCCAACAAGCTGAAGAAGTTTGCTGCCCCCTTCGAAACCGAAACCGGCAAGAAGGCTGCAGGTACTTACCACAAGGCTTATACTGAATACGCCCGTCTGATCGGACCCGATTCCACCAAGAATGCGGCCATCTCTACCCACATCGACAAGTCTTGGGACTCCATCAAGAGCATGCCTGAACTGGACTTTAACTACCAGCAGCTGGTGATCAAGAAGATCCACAAGGCCTTCATCTATGGCTTGGTCCACAACGCTATTCAGCAGCGGCCTCTGTCTACTGTTGCCAACGGCAAGAAGGTATTTATGTACAGAGACTCTGAAAACCGGGATGTGGAGCTGCAGGTACCCAACGGCACTCTGTGTGACGAGTTCTACGAGGTGCTGGACGCTCTGTATGTCAACTCCAAGGTCGTGGAAGACATCGGCCTGATCAAGGGTCGCAAGAGAGCGCTGAGCGAGGCAAAGAACTGCAACTACGAGAACACCGAATTCTTCCGGGATATGGCAAGCTTCAACATGCTGAAGCTGCTCCATGATATGGAAGAAAATCCTGCAGATTTCGACACCAACGATGGTACCCAGAAGGGTCTGGAAAATCTGAAGGAAGAGATCCGTAAGAACAAGGAAGACCGCATCAAGTCCCAGAAGGTTTGGAATCCTGCCGAAGCCGAGGACGACAACAAGCGTTATGTGGAGAACCCCACCTCCCTGTTTGCGATTCCTTTGATGTTCTACTGCTCCCTGCCTAACTCCGGCCGGTATATCTCCGAGATTACCGCCATGGTAGAAGCCGTTATCGATGTATTCCGTGAGGAATACTCCAAGTGGGAAAAGGCAGAGGATGTGAAGTTCGTGCTCTGCAACCGTCTGACCGACGAACTGAACCTGCTGAAGCGCAACTATGACTTCTACAGAAAGTATATGCGCGCTCCCGCCCCCAGCGAAAACATTGTTATCGACATTATTCAGCGTAAGGTCCGCGATGTGATCCTGTCCGCTCCCGAGCCGGAAGATTACGAAGCTCTCCTTGACAAGGTCGCAAAGGAATTTAAGGCAAGCGATAACGGCTAAAAATTTTTAGGAAACGGAGATGAGTGGTTTGTTCACAGTTTTAATAGCTGAAAAAGAACATATTGATGCCATCAGACAGGATAATAAGCTGTTTTTTGAACCGTTTCTGAATAGCAAAGAACTGGCCTTCTGTTACTGGAACCCGGCCGGACAGAATCTTCAGGATTCTGTCCCCGGGCTGCTGGATGCTGTGGGACGCACGAAAAAGTGGCGTGCGGTTATTCTCAATCCTTTCGAGGCAGAAAAGGCAAAAACCCAAAATCCCTTTGATACGGTGGACTATAGCGGTCTTGCCAACCTGACCGCCCCCAACCGCCGGATGGCAGAGGGAGAAGCCTGGGAGGATTGGGAAAAAAGCTGGGATACCTATGATGAAAATCTGGCAAGGGAGAAAGAGGCGATCTACAAGAGCGCCCTGGAGCTGCCCCTGCAGAAGCTGGCAACCTGGCTCTGCTTCCGTCCGGAGGATTATATCCTCAACGAAGTGCAGGAAAAGCAGGATATTCATCAGTGGGCTTTGGAAATGATCAACGGCGCTGAGAAAAAGCCCAGTGCTAAGCTGGAATTGCTGGAGAGAACCCAGTACAAGCGGGATCAACGGATCAAAGAAACTGTCCGCAGAGAGTTCGTACAGAACACTTATTTGAATGTTGCTTATCCCACAGAGGTGCATTGCATTTCCATCCGCACTGCGGAGAATGGCTTCTTTGACCCGGACACCTACTGGACGGTCCGGGGACAGGGAGATTACTCCGGCTTTGTGGACCGGAATATGTTCTTCGATAAGATGCGCTTTATGGTGTTTGACCTGCTGCCCCGGACCCATCGGGATTTCCGCACGGATTATATCCGTTTCCTGGCCACAGTGCTGATTTTTGTTTCCAATCCTGTTCCCGCCAGTGGCATGCAGGCCCGGCGGCTTTACCGATTGGACACGGAAACCGATGAGACCCCCCTGTGCACCCTGGTCACTTCCTACGACAGGAAGCTGGCAGCTACAGCAGATGCCATTGGCGGCGAAATGGAGAAGATCCGTGAGGAGATTCCCAGTGAGCTGTCCGATGCGGCAGCGGAAGAGCTGTTCTGCACGCCCAGGAATGTGGAAGTTATGCTGGACGCTTCATGTAAGCCGGGCAAAGTGCTGGCGGAATATGATTATGGCCTGTTTTATGACAGTCCCCAGGATGAATTCCAAAAGTGGACATTTGACTATAAGAGGTCCAGAGAGGCTCTGGCGCATATCATCAAGCAGCAAAGCCGGTCTGTGAAGAAGAGCGTTAATCAGATGCACTTCTCCAGCGAGGTCCACGATGCCAATGTCAGCCGCCTCACCCCCCTGCAGATCGACGACATCCGGGATTATACCGATGCAGCTGAGGATGCGATGGTTGCGGCGATCCCTCCGGATCTTTCGGACATCTCCCGATTCACGGGCCGTATGGAAAAAGAGGCAGAAAAGGTGGAAAAGGTGGTTCGTCAGCGGATGACCAAAAAGACTACCTTCGCTTTGGCAGGCCTTTGCCTGGGCTTGTATTTGCTGTGCTTTTTGCCCTTCCTGCTGTCCAATCACGGCAGCGTGAAGACGGTGGCTACCGCCATCGGCTTTGTGGGCGCTATGCTGGGTATATTTGCAGCGGCACTGTTTGTGGTGCTCCTGATCCTGCGCCAGCCGCTACGCAATGCGGTGCGGGCCTATAATGAAACGGCCAAGGAAATCCTGAATGAGATCCAGTCTACGCTGCAGCGGCTTTCCAGATATCTCAGCGCATCCTGTAATGTGCGCAGAGGTCATGCTGTTCAGAATTACGCAAAGAAGAATGTGGATGAGTATACCATGGGGTTGCGAATCCGCAGAAAACATCAAGAAGATATCCGTAAAAAGCGGGCATATTTGGCAGAGGAATACGGCGACTATTTTGGCGACTATACCTGCTGCGATGAAGTGATGTCCCGTCCCTATGACTACGACTTTGACATAAAAACGGAATACGACTATCCTGCCCCCTTCCTGGCGGGCGACTGCCGGCAGATCGAGTTTATCAGCAGCGGCAATATGGTGACGGTACCGTCCAGTTATGTCACGCGAATTTTGGTAAGAATGGAGGGAATATATGACAAATAACAGTATGTTACTGCTGGAAATCGCAGTGTCATTCCTTCCGTTTATCCTGTTTGCTTTCCTGAACGGAAAAGCAAATGTTAAAAAACAAAACCGCCACAGGCAGTATGCTATGCCTGTGATCGCGGTTATATACAGTGTTGTACTGCTGCTCTTTTTGGATGGGATCTCCGATATGCTTTTGGGCCTGATCTATAAGCTGATAGATCTGGTTGAAAGATTCCGGATCCCCTTTGTGGGAAGCTTTATCCGGGGCATCGTGGAAAGATGGGGCATCTACCTGATGCTGGTGCTGTTTAATACAGCAGCCCTTCTGGCCTATGTGGTATTCAAGAGGATATTGACTGCAATTTTTGCGAAGGTCAAGGTTCGCAGACATACCTTCCCGGGCAAAGTGGTGGAATTGTTCTATTCCTACGATGAGCAGGAAGACCGTTGGTACATCAAAGAACATTTCGGTCAGGCCCGGACCTTTATCAAATCTGCCTATTATGCAAGCTGCATTATTTCCGGTGTGACGCTGCTGATCTCCTGCTTCCTGTGTATGCAGCGACTGGTCAGTGAGCCCTTCTATCCTGTTTTTGCGGTTATCATCATCGGTGAAATGGCCTTCTTTATTGACGGCCTGGAAGCTGAAGAAACCAAGGCAGAATTGACGATGGAAGCTGACAAGTCCAGCCGGGTTGCTATGTACCCTCTTCTGAGAAAGCCTCTGAGAGCCCTGTTTGGGGACAAGCTTTCCGCAGAAGGCACCACGGTGAACAACGGTGCCGGCAACGGTGGCGGCATTGAGGCTGTGTTGGCGAATCTGAGCCAAAACGGTGGACATATCGGCAAAAACTATGCCGGCTTTATCCGCAAAAAGATGGAAGGCGGCCTGAAACCCAATGTGGATTATGTTCGCTCCGGCTATGATCTGGCTACCGGAAAGAGCTTACTGTTCAACACGCCCTTCTATGATAAGTTAAATCCCTATGTTTTCTATGCCATCAACCGGGAACTGCTTACCGGCGGTAAGGTGTTGGTGGTTTTGGGCCGCCATGGCACAGAGGAGGATCTGCGCCAGTGGTGCGAGTCCGGCATGCAGGCGGTATCCAATGTGCCGGATCTGTGGAAGATCCGGGTCCTGAACGGTGGGAAGGTCAACGAGGATGATCTGCCGGATATCGGTATCATCTCCCGCTCCGGTGTCCATGATCTGGATATCCATAAGAACAACCTGCCCTTCCTGCGGGGCGTCTCCTTCGTGGTGGTCATTGAGCCTTCCAAGCTGGTGACGACTGCTCAGGTTGGTTTGAATTTGCTGATTAAGTGCTGCGGCAGGGATCGGGAAATGACATTCTGCTCGGTAGACCGCAACTGCGACGGCCTGGTGGATGCGCTATCTCACATTTTGATGACAAACATCACCGAGGTTTCTGCTACGGAATACCCCCACGGCATGAGCTCCTATATGTACTGGACTGCGGATGACGATTATCTGCAGCACCGTATTTTGCCCGGTGTTTCCAGATACTTGGGCATGGGCACGGAGCTTTCCATGGTGGCACTGAAAAACCAGGTAAATAAGACCATTTGGTATGGCGGCGAAGCTTACCCCGTATTAGATGCCCACTGGATCGCCAAGCAGTATTACTACGACCTGCTGGACTATGCGAAGCTTCCCACTACCCAGGAAGCCTTTGACAAGCATTTCCAGACCTCCTTCAATATGTGTAATGAACGGGTCAACGATTATTCCTTCATTACGGTGGAGGATGACCGGAACAACCTGTTTGAAACCCGGCGTAATTTTGCAACCATTGCTGAAAAGCAGGGCTTTGTAAATGTCATTTCCTCCGAATATATGCTGCGGGAGTATATGTCTGAGAACACTGAGCTGTTTATGGCAGATGCCAAGGCAATTCCCTATGTGACTGCTGACTATGCCCGCACCAAGAGAAATGCAATCCTGTCCCTGTGCCTGCTTCTTTGCATAGATTCTGTGCGGGAAGAAGTGCTGCATCGGCAGATGGTTATGCTGAATGTGAATACCCAGGAGCCCATCGCGGAGATCTGGAAGGAAGTCTGCGTGATTTTCGGCCAGGTGGATGGCGTGGACAAGAAGGGCATACCTATTCTTTCCACCAAGAGCCGGGATGGCAGAACTGTGCGCTTTGAGCGGGACGAAACCATCCTTTATAAGCGGGCCTACAGCGTGGAAACCGGCAAGTTCGAAAGTGTTTATACCATCGAAAATACCGACTTCTCCAATATCATTCTGGACGACCTGCAGAATGCCAGCTACATTGCTGAGCAGGAAAGCAAGGATGTTTACATCGGCACTGAGCTGAAGGGCCATGTTTATCAGAAGTATATGCCCGGTCAGTTCTTTACCCTGAACGGCAAATACTATGAAATGGTCTCTACCGCCACCGACAACCGAATCCTGGTCCGGCGTGCGTCGGAACACATTGGCGGCAGACTGTCCTACCGGCAGGTCCGTAATTACAGAATTCATCACCTGGAGGATGCGTCCTCCATGGGTGCGCTGAAGAGCGTAAACAACATCGATATTCATTATCAGTACGCAGACTTCAGCGTGGAAACCCCCGGCTACTGGAGAATGGGCGCCCATAATGACTTCGATAACGGCGATCTTGTAAAGGTCAACGGTGTTCCTGTCCGGCAGTACCATCACAAGCAGATCCTGAAGTTTGGTTTCTCTAAACTGGGAGACGCTTTTACCGATTCTGTCAGAATGACGCTGACCAACCTGCTCAACGAGGTGTTTGCCACCTTGTTCGCAGAGAATCAACCCTTTATTTCCGCGGTAACACCGGGCCAGTATGATGCCCCTCTGACCTACAGCCTGGCTATGGATGAGGAAGCTGCGGACGCAGACAAGTCCATCTATATCATCGAGGACAGCCAGCTGGATATCGGCCTTTTGGTTGCTGTGGAGCGGAATGTGAACCGCATCCTGCAGATCATTGCCGATTACCTGGCATGGAATGACGAGCAGATCGAAGAAAGCCTGCGGAAGGAAAACGAACCGCCTAAGGAAACCGTTCCCTTTGATGTCTATGAAGAGCCTCCTGCACCGCCCAAGAAGGGCCTGTTTGGCCGCATCAAGGACTTCTTTACAAGAAAGAAAAACAAGACACCCCTTCAGGACTATATGATGATTTATGGTAAACCCCATAAACTGGTAAAGGGCGATTGGGTGCCTTGTACCCAGGAGGAGTTTGATGCCAAGATGGCGGGTCGCCACCAGAAGCTGGCAGAGAACAAGAAGGCAGAAAAAGAGGAAAGAGCCAGAGCCAGAGCGGAAGCCAAGGCGGCGAAAAAGTCAGCCAAGGAAGAAGCAAAGGCTGCAAAGAAGGCCGCCAAGAACGGAACGGCAGAGCAAGCGCCGGAAGATCCCGCAGAAGAAGCCGATCAGGAAACTGCAACCGTGGAAGCTTCTGAGGAGGTAACGGAGGAAGCCACCGTAGCTTCTGAAGAAGGGGCAGAGGAAGAACTCTCCGAACAGCCTGCTGAGGACGAAACGGTGGAGCCTGAAGAGGATGCGCCTTCTGTTGAGGAGAAAGCACCTGAAGAAGCACCTGCCAAGCTGGGCTGGTTTGCCCGCAGAAAGACGGCAAAGGCGGAAAAGAAAGCCGCCAAAGAAGCCAAGAAGGCGGAAAAGGCAAAGCTGAAGGCAGAGAAGACCGCAGCAACTGCGCAAAATCTGCCCGAAAATACCGAGGAACCGACAGAAGAAGTCGGGGACATCCCGGAACAGGATGCGCTGAACGAAGAAGCCGAAGTGCAGGAGCTGGATGACCAGGCTGCACAGGAGGTACCCGAGGCAGAGCCTGTTGAGGAGCAGCCTGATGGGGAGGTGAGCGAAGATGCATGAAGATGATGTTTTGACGGCAGAAGCCACACAGCAAGAAGCACCTGTCCAAAAGGCGGCGCCAACAATGGAAGACGTTGCACAGAAGGCCACAGGCCTGGCAGACAAGCTTACCGGAGGTATGGCCGGTCGATTGGCCGGCAAGATCACCAGCGCACTGCCCGGTGAGATGACGGAAGAAGCTGACGAAGCTGAAGAGCCGGCAGAACCCCCGGAAGACGAGGCGCTGGGTGGCGCCATCGATGAGATGCTTCAGGACCTGCCGGAGCAAACCCAGCCGGATGCCCAGGAGATCCTGGAGCAGGCGCAAGAAGCCTCTGAAGACACACCTTTCCTGCCTCCTAAGCCCTATCACGAAAGATACTACCTGCGCTACCGGGAAGGCAAGCGTACAACGCCACTGGATATTGCAGGCACAAGAGCGTTCCTTGAGGCCCTGGGCATTGATGGCGGAGAGCTTCGCCAGGCCCGGGAAGGCAAGGATTGCGCAGAGTATTTCCGAAATGGAGATGGCAGCAAGGGTACACAAAAGTGCTGTTCCTATTGCGGTGCGGCAATTGCCGGCGTGGAATTCTACCGTATGCGCGATGGTCGGATGCGGTGTACCACCTGCAGCGAATCTGTGGTAAAAACAAAAGCAGAGGTGGAAGCAATTTGTCAAAGAGTGGTTGCCAATCTGGCAAACTTCTTCGGCGCAACCATCGACGTAGCTGTTTCTGTGGAAGTTGTGGATGAGCGGAAGCTCAAGAAAAAGGTGGGCGTTCCCCTGGACACCAAAGACAGCCAGAGCGTGCTGATCCTGGGCGTTGCTGTGAACAAAAAGAACAAATACAGCATCATTTTGGAAAACGGTGCACCCCGGATCTCACTGATTGCTACCTTCGCCCATGAGTTGACCCACATTTGGCAGTATACCCACTGGGACAACAACAAGAACCTGAAGAAATGCCCCAAGAGCAAACGGCTTTTGATTTACGAAGGCATGGCCAAGTGGGCAGAGATTCAGTATCTGTATATGGTTGGCGAAGCGGATGTGGCAAAGCGGGAAGAATTCATCACCAGAAACCGTCAGGACGAATACGGAATAGGTTTCTGTCTGTATGAAGACAGATATCCCCTGTCACGAGAAGCGATGACTATTGAGGAAACGCCTTTCACCCCCAACAGCTATCCTTTCTGACAAAATAAATCCCCCGGCAGCTTTTCTGCCGGGGGAACATCTATCGTTGGCTGCCTGGGCGCCGCAACAGGAGAAGGCAGAAACCATCCCTGCGTTCTGCTTTTTGACGGTTGGCGGCTTTGGTGACACTCTGAAAAGAGCACCTGCATTCGCAGGTGCTCTTTTTGCATTAGTATTGTGTGGGAGTGACGTGCCAGATCTCTTCTGCGTACTGGGCGATGGTGCGGTCGGAGGAGAACTTGCCGCCGCTTGCCACATTCATCAGGCACTTTCTGCCGAAGGCCAGCCGGTCAGCATAATCCTTGTTGACCTGCAGCTTGGCAGCGATATAGCTGTCGTAATCCTTCAGCACGAAGTAGTGGTCTGCCTTGTGCCAGTGGGTGCCATCCAGCAGAGCATGGTACAGATCCTTAAGATCGTCGTCGGTGGGAACAGTGCCGTCTACCAATGTGTCGATGGCACGGTGCAGGTGGGGGTTGCTGTCGTAGATCGCCCGGGGGCAGTAGCTGTCCTTAATGGCGTTGATCTCATCCACGGTAGCACCGAAAATATAGTTGTTTTCCATACCGGCTTCCTTGACGATCTCCACATTGGCGCCGTCCAGGGTGCCCAGGGTCACTGCGCCGTTGAGCATCAGCTTCATATTGCCGGTGCCGGAGGCTTCTGTACCGGCAGGAGAGATCTGCTCGGAAACATCGGCGGCGGGAATAATGGACTCTGCGTAGGAGCAGTTGTAGTTCTGCACGAAGATGACCTTCATTTTGCCGGAGACCTCAGGATCGTTGTTGATCAGCTTGGCAAGACGGTTGATATACCGGATAACGGCCTTGGCCCGGGCGTAGCCGGGGGCAGCCTTTGCGCCAAAGAGGAATACGGTGGGGTGGAAGTCGGGCAGCTCGCCGTTTTTCAGACGGAAGTAGATATCTGCAATGGACAGGGCGTTCATCAGCTGCCGCTTGTACTCATGGAGCCGCTTGACCTGCACGTCGAACATAAAGTCCGGATTCAGGGCCACACCCTCGTGCTTGGCGACCATTTGACAAAGCTGTTCCTTCTTCTGACGCTTGATGGCGTTGAACTGGCGAACCATATCGTCGTCGATCATAGGCTTCAGCTTGGCAAGCTTATTCAGGTCCTTCAGGAAATCACTGCCTACCCGGTACTTGATGAGCTGGCTCAGCTCCGGGTTGCAAAGACCGATCCAGCGGCGGGGGGTCACACCGTTGGTCTTATTCTGGAACCGCTCGGGGTACACAGCGTACCACTGAGCGAACAGGTCGTCCTTCAAAATCTGGGAGTGGATCTCTGCCACGCCGTTTACATAACTTCCCACATAAACACTCAGGTTTGCCATATGGGCGGTGTTGTCGTTGACGATGAACAGGCCGGGATGCTCGCTGCGAAGCTTGGCATCCAGCCGGCAGATAATATCCACGATCTCCGGCACCACGGAGCGCAGCAGGTCCAGATTCCACTTTTCCAGAGCCTCACCCATAACGGTGTGGTTGGTGTAGGAGAAGGTCTTTTGGGCGATGCCAAAGGCGCTGTCGAAGTCCATGCCCTCTGCCATCAGAAGACGGATCAGCTCGGGAATGGACATGGCCGGGTGGGTGTCATTCAGCTGCACAGCATAGAAGTCGGCAAAGTGAGAAAGGTCGTTGCCGTGGGCAGTTTTGTAGGTGCGGAGCATATCCTGCAGGGATGCAGAGGACAGCACATACTGCTGCTTGATACGCAGACGCTTGCCCTCCCAGGTGGAGTCGTTGGGGTAAAGAACACGGGTGATGTCTTCTGCCCGGTTCTTCTGGGTCAGAGCCCGCAGATAGTCCTGATCGTTAAAGGCGTTGAAGTCCAGTTCTTCCTCGGCTTCGCACTGCCACAGACGGAGGGTGTTGATGTTGCTGGTGCCGTAGCCAATGACAGGAACATCATAGGGAACAGCCAAAACAGTCTGGTCGGCAAAGTGGACCTTCACAGTATGGTTATACCGACGGTAGGACCAGGGATCGCCGAATTTTGCCCAGTCGTCAGCCATTTCCTTCTGGCTGCCGTGGGCATCGATGCCCTGCTTGAAAAGGCCGAAGCGGTAACGCAGGCCGTAGCCGGACAGGGGGATGTTGGTGCTGGCGGCAGAATCTAAGAAGCAGGCAGCCAGACGGCCCAGGCCGCCGTTACCCAAAGCGGCATCCTCCACATCCTCCAGGATGGCCAGATCCACACCCCGCTGGGCAAAGAGCTGCTTCATTTCGTCTAAAATACCCAGGTTGAACAGGTTGGCGTAAACCAGCCGGCCGATCAGGTATTCTGCAGAGAAGTAGTAAGCCTTTCTCTGGGGCATACGGGTGTGCTTGGAATGGTTCCAGTTGTCGCTGATAGCGGTCATCACCGCTTGGCCCAGCGCCTGGTGCAGCTCCTGGGCAGATGCTTCCTGCAGGGAAACATCGTGGGTGTATTTCAGTTGTGCCTCAGTCCATTTCAGAATGTTCAGGCAGTTGATTTGCATAGCTTATTCTCCAATCATAGGGTTGTTATCTTTTTATCGCCCATAGAGGCGGGTCATATGGAAGAGTTTATCCGCAATTTGACCGTCCAAACCGTTTTCCCTCATTCGCCAGCACCAGTTGGGAGCGCCGAAGGTGCCGGGCAGATTCATACGGCCTTCCTCACCCAAAAGGTCCTGCATTTGCAGAACGCACAGATTTGCAACGGAGGAAAGGGCGGTGCGGATGGTGCCCCAAATATACCCTTCCTGTTCGGAAAGACCCATATATTCGGCGGCATAGGCTTTGCAGTCCGGGTCGCTTTCCCGAAGCCACTGAGCCATAGGGGCGTTGTCGTGGGTGCCCACATAGCAGACGGTGTTAGGCGTCAGGTTATGGGGCAGATAAGAGGAGGGAACGCGGGAGGCAAAGGCAAATTCCAGCACCGCCATACCGGGGAAGCCGGATCTTTCCTTCATTTCCCGGACCTCCGGGGTGATAATACCCAGATCTTCTGCAATAAATGCGGTTTTGGGCAGGGCCTTTTGAATGGCCTTAATGAACTTCATATCCGGGCCCTTTACCCATCTGCCGCCCCGGGCGGTTTCGTCGCCGTAGGGCACTTCCCAGTAGGCTTCAAAGCCGCGGAAATGGTCCAGCCGGACCACATCATAGAGCTTGGCGGCGGCCTTCAGACGGCGGATCCACCAGGCAAAGCTGTCTTTTTCGTGGGCCTCCCAGCGGTAGAGGGGGTTGCCCCAAAGCTGACCGTCCTCACTGAACGCATCCGGGGGCACACCGGCAACTGCTTCCGGACGAAGGGAAGCATCCAGGCAGAACATTTCCGGGTCTGCCCAAACCTCAACACTGTCCAAAGGCACATAGATAGGCACATCGCCAATGATGGAAATGCCCTTGTCCCGGGCGTAGTCCTTCAGCTTTTTCCACTGCCGGTGGAACAGATACTGGCAGAAGCAGTGATACTCGATCTCTTCCTTCAGGTCCTGCCGTACCTGCCACAGAGCATCCGCATCCCGGCGCTTCAAGGGCTCTTCCCAGGTGTACCAGGGCGCGCCGTTGTGGGTGGCCTTCAGGGCCATATACAAGGAGTAGTCCCACAGCCAGTCACCGTTTCTGCGAAGGAAGCTCACATAGGTTTCCTTGACCTGGAAGCGGGAGAAAGCCAGCCGGAGGATCTTGTCCCGGTTGTGATAAATGGCTTCGTAATCCACCTTGGAAGGATCGTCACCCCAGTGAAGGGCAGAGATCTCTTCTTTGGTGATATAGTTGCGCTCCACCAGCCGGTCCAGATCGATAAAGTAGGGGTTGCCGGCAAAGGCAGAACAGGATTGATAAGGGGAGTCACCGTAGCCGGTGGGGGAAAGGGGCAGAAGCTGCCAGCTTTTTTGGCCTGCTCTTTCCAAAAAATCTACAAAGCGGTAGGCCTCTTTGCCCAAAGTACCAATGCCGTAGGGACTGGGCAGAGAGGAAATGTGCATCAGAATACCACTGGTGCGCATAACATCGCTCCTTTGCATCAAGATATGTAAAAAGGCAAAAAGTGTGACAACACAACGGATAGAATATATCTTAATAAGGCGGTTTTGTCAACCGACGGCGTCCAGAATCAGCTTAAATGCACCGTAAGCGCCGGCGTCGTTTCCAAGAACAGCCAGGGTAAATTCCACATCCCGGTTGGCGTGGAACACGAATTTATCGAAGTAAGGACGGATGCCCTTCAGGAGCACATCGCCGGCCTTGCTCACGCCGCCGCCCAAAACGATCCGCTCCGGGTTGGTGGTGCAGCAGAGGTTGCCCAGGAATTCGCCCAGGTAGGCGTAGACCTTCTCCAGGGCCTGCTGTGCCACAGCATCGCCAGCTTTGGCACAGTCAAATACATCCTTACAGGTAAGGTTTTCGATCTGACGCAGCGCAGAGGGGGCATCGGTGGCGGCCAAATGCCGCTTGGTGACCCGCACCACACCGGTGGCGGAGCAGTACTGCTCTGCACAGCCCAGCTTACCGCAGCCGCAGGGCTCAGTTTCGTCCCGGTTGAGCACAATATGGCCAATCTCACCGGCAGCGCCGTGGGCACCCAGAAGAATTTGACCGTTCACCACGATGCCGCCGCCAACGCCGGTGCCCAGGGTGGCCATGATCATATTCTTGCAGCCCTGTCCGCCGCCCTTCCAGCACTCGCCCAGGGCAGCCACAGTGGCATCATTGCCTGCCCGGACAGGAAGACCGGTCAGCCCACCCAGGGCTTCATTTACATTGAAAACGCCCCAGCGCAGGTTTTCACAGCGGTTTACCACGCCCTCGGGGCTGACAGGACCGGGAACACCGATGCCAATGCCCAGAAGACTGTCCATAGGAATATTGTTTTCCTTTATGTAGCCCAGAAGCGCAGCGGCAATATCCGGCAGGATATTTTTGCCCTGCTCCCGCAGGTCCGTGGGGATTTCCCACTTGTGCAGCATTGTGCCGGTTTCATCAAAGTAGGCGATTTTTACGGTGGTACCGCCTAAATCCACGCCAAAACCATATTTCATAAGTGTTCCTTCCTGCTTCCGCTTGCCGGAAGCGCGCATTTGCAATCATTATAGCAGATGCGGGCGGTTTTTGCTATAGCAAACAGAAGGAAATTTCTTTTTTACAGAAAGTTTTTGGAATTTCTCTTGCGCTTTGGCCGGTTTTGCGGTAACATATTAGAAAACAAAAATTAAAAGTGAAAGGAATACATACACTTATGATTAAAGTTGATATTTCCAATGTGTGGGGTCAGTTCTCCCTGCCGGACCTGCTGGCGACGGAAAAGGAAGTCTTTGCCGCTCACCAGATGCTGACCGAGGGCAGTGGCGAAGGCAACGACTTTCTGGGCTGGCTGAATCTGCCCACCGAGGAAGAAACCGATGAGATCCGCCGCATCCGTGCCGCTGCAAAGCGCATCCGGGAAACCTCCGATGTGTTTGTTGTTATCGGCATCGGCGGCTCCTACCTGGGCCCCCGGGCTGCCATCGAGCTGATGCAGGGCACCAACCACAACATCGGCAAGGGCAAGGGCAATCCCCAGATCTACTATGCCGGTAACGGCCTGTCCACCCGGGCCTGGAACGAGCTGCAGCGGCTTTTGGAAGGCAAGGATTTCTCCATTGCTATCATTTCCAAGTCCGGCACCACCACCGAGCCTGCCATCGCCACCCGGGCACTGCGCTGGATGCTGGAGCGCAAGTATGGCACGGAAGAAGCCAAGAAACGCACCTATGCCATCACCGACCCCTGCAAGGGCGCTCTGCGGCAGATGGCTACGGAAGAGGGCTGGGAAACCTTCGTCATTCCCCCCAATGTAGGCGGACGTTACAGCGTGCTCACCGCCGTGGGTCTTCTGCCTATGGCAGTTGCCGGCATTGACCCCATGGAGGTTATGGCAGGTGCGGCAGAGGCCAAGAAAACTTATGACATCCGTTCCTTTGATAACCCTGTGTGGCTGTACGTAGCTGCCCGGAATTTGCTGTACCGCCGTGGCAAGTGCCTGGAAATTCTGGAGTCCTTCGAGCCCGGCTTTAAAATGATGGGCGGCTGGTGGCAGCAGCTCTTCGGCGAAAGCGAAGGCAAGGACGGCAAGGGCATTTTCCCGGTTACCGCCGAATTCACCCCCGACCTGCACTCTCTGGGACAGATGATTCAGCAGGGCGAACGGAACATTTTTGAAACCATGGTCCGCTTCGATGCTCCGGAAGCCAAGCTGACCATCGGCAGTGACTACAAGAACCTGGACGGCCTGAATTACTTAGCCGGCAAGACGCTCGACTTTGTGGACGAGAAGGCATACCTGGGCACTCTGGCTGCCCACGTTGACGGCGGCGTGCCTGTGATCACCATGGATATGGGCGAGCTAAACAATCAGAAGCTGGGCGAAATGTTCTATTTCTTCGAGCTGGCCTGTGGCGTTTCCGCCTATATGCTGGGTGTGAACCCCTCCAACCAGCCCGGCGTGGAATTCTATAAGCGCAATATGTTCCAGCTGTTGGGTAAACCTGGTTACGAGAAATAAAAAACTTCCCCAAATCCGCAAAAAGGTGTTGCAAATTTTCTCATTAACTGATAGTATTATCATACAGCAATATAACGCTGACGCAAAGGAGGAATTTTCCTATGATTCATGTTATTATGGGCCTGAAGGGCTCCGGAAAGACCAAGAAGCTGATTGATTCCATCAACGCCGCTGTTGCTGAGGCACATGGCGACGTGGTTTGCATCGAGTACGGCAAGAAGCTGACCTATGATGTTAATTACCGTGTACGTCTGGTTGACTCCAAGGAATACGGCATCAGCAGCCCTGAGATGCTGAAGGGTTTCCTGAGCGGTCTGCACGCCGGTAATTTTGATATTACCAACGTCTTTATTGACAACCTGTACAAGACCATCGGCGACGACAAGGCCGCAGGCGAAGAGTTCGTTGCATGGTGCGCCAAGTTCGCTGCTGACAACAACATGGAGATCACCATCTCCATCACCGAGGATCCCGCTGAGGCTTCCGAGACGATCAAGCAGTACATGTAATTTCCGGTACATCCCCGC
>JAZQLG010000012.1:0-7269 GCA_045542575.1 Faecousia sp. | reverse complement strand
CGCACATCTTCCTTACCGTTCTTGTCCACGCCCACCACTTCTTCGTCGTAGGCTTCGCACAGGAAGGCCAGAGCCACACGGTCGCAGCCCAGGGAAGGCTCGATGACATAGGGGATATAATGCTCGTTGGCTTCCTGATCGTAGTACTCCAGGCTCTTGCCGGAGGCCTCCTGATGGCGGCCCAGGTCATAGTTGGTACGGTCAGCAATGCCCCACAGCTCGCCCCAGCCGCCGCCGAAGGGGAACTGGTACTCGATATCGGTGGTAGCCCGGGAGTAGAATGCCAGCTCTGCAGGCTCATGGTCCCGCAGCCGCAGGGATTCTTCCTTAATGCCCAGGGAGGTCAGCCAATTCTTGCAGAAGTCCTTCCAGTAGGCAAACCACTCCAGGTCTGTGCCGGGCTTGCAGAAGAATTCACATTCCATCTGCTCAAACTCCCGGGTACGGAAGGTGAAGTTGCCGGGGGTGATCTCGTTACGGAAGGCCTTGCCCACCTGGCAAACGCCGAAGGGCAGCTTCTTCCGGGTGGTACGCTGTACATTGGCAAAGTTCAGGAAAATACCCTGGGCGGTTTCAGGCCGCAGGTAGCACACAGAGGAGGAGTCCTCAGTAACGCCGATCTTGGTCTGGAACATCAGGTTGAAATTCCGGATGGAAGTGAAGTGATGCTTGCCGCAGTTGGGGCAGACCACATCCTCATGCTCTGCGATAAAGTCGTTCATTTCGGCGGGCTTCATAGCATCCACATTCACGCCCTCGCCGGAGGGCGCAGCCTCAATGAGCTTATCGGCACGGTGGCGGGCACCGCAGCCCTTGCAGTCCACCAGTGGATCGGAGAAGGAGCCTACGTGGCCGGTGGTGACCCAGGTTTGAGGGTTCATCAAAATGGCGGCATCCAGGCCCACATTGTAGGGAGATTCCTGGACAAACTTCTTCATCCAGGCCTTTTTCACATTGTTCTTAAATTCCACACCCAGAGGGCCGTAGTCCCAGGAGTTGGCCAGGCCGCCGTAGATTTCGGAGCCTGCATACACATAGCCTCTGTTTTTGCAGAGGTTTACGATCATATCCAGTGTCTTTTCGCTGTTTTTCATTCTGTTTCCTCCATATTTTCAGGCTTTTGCCAAACTTTATCCGGGCCCAGATCCTGAGCCATCAATTCATAGGCCACATTGCCAACCTCTGTGGCTGTCATGCCTGCGTAATCCTCCGGGTAGAGGACCTTTACCAGGTGGAAGTCCACATCGCTGGGCTTCAGCCGCATAGCGTTTTTCAGCACATTCTGGGTGCCGTACAGGGTGCAGACCACAATGGGCACCTGGGTCTTCAGCGCAATTTTGAACACACCGCTGCGGAAGGGGTGCATCAGCTCATCTCCGGTGATCCGACCCTCCGGGAACACCGCGATCGAAGCTTCATCCTCCCGGATCATCTTGATACACTCCAGGATGGTCTTCAGGGCTTCCCGGTCATTTTCCCGGTTGATAAACTGACAGCGCAGCTGCCGCAGCACCGTGCCGATCAAAAACATGGGCGCTGCCTCCCGCTTGGCAATAAAGGCCATCCCCTTCTTGGGGAAGCTCCGCAGGATAAATGCCGGGTCAATATTGTGCAGGTGATTGCACACCAATAAAAATCTTCCGGTCTTGGGCGTCTGCTCCAGGCCCTTCTTATGCATCCGGATCATCAGAACCGGGATCGCCGCATGGCAGACCTGCTGGACCATCAGGCGGAAATATTTGCTTTCCTTTTCCGGTGCGGGCTTATTCTTTACCACAGTGCAGGAGATCCAGATCACCAGGAACAGCACCGCCACCTGTGCAAGAAATACGCCCAGAAAAGTTACCGGCAGTACCCAAATCATCCCCAGCCCCTGCACAGCGCAGGTCTGCAGTGTTACGCCCACTGCAGTCAGGGTTGAAAGGGTAAGTAAAATAACAAGCAGCATTATGCCACCAACCTTTCAAAATCTATTCTATTATACAACCGAAGGGAAAAAGAAACAAGTGCTATTTTTTCCATAAAAGGGTGGAAATTGGGGCAAAATCCTGTTATAATTGTTTATTATCCACTTGTGAGGAAGGGAGCGGGCCATTTTTGCAGAAAAAACGGATTTGGGAGCTGGATGCGTTCCGGGGACTTTGCATTTTGGGAATGGTGGTCGTCCACTTTCTTTATGACCTGATGAGCACCTATCCTCTGCCGGCGCTTCGGCGATCAGAGCTGTTTTCCTTTGTTATGCTTTGGGGCGGCGTTCTGTTTCTGCTTCTTTCCGGCATCTGCGTGACCCTGGGCCACCACCCTGTTCGCAGAGGGCTGATCGTGCTTGGCGCAGGCTTTGTATGCACCGCTGTTACCTACGCAATGGTGCTTTTGGGCCTGGCTGACGAGATCCTCATTATCTATTTTGGGGTGCTCCACTGTCTGGGCGTTTGTATGCTCCTTTGGCCCCTGTTTCGGCGGCTGCCAAACTGGCTGACCGCCCTGGTCGCCATCGTTATTTGTGCAGTTGGGCTTTACTGGCGGCAGGAAACGCCCCTGGTCAGCTGGCTGACCATGCCCTTCGGCGCACCTCCTCCCGGCTTTGCCACCTCCGATTATTTCCCCCTGTTTCCCAATTTGGGCTTCTTTCTTTTAGGAAGTCTTTTGGGAAAGACCCTTTACAAAAACAAAACCACCCGGTTTCCCCGGGTGAATGATACCTTTTTTCTGATCCGGTTTTTGGGCTTTTGCGGCAGGTACTCCCTCCCCATCTATTTGCTGCACCAGCCCCTGCTGACTGGCATCATTATGTTAGGAGAGCTTCTATGAAAACCCTTCTTCGCCGCCCGGTGTTTTGGGCCTTAGGCGCAGGCACCCTGGGCTTTATTCTTCATATGTGGGCAGGAAAGGTCTGCCTGGACAGAAATGGCCTGTGGCTGCAAAGACACCCTCTGGTGCTGTGCCTTTTCTGCCTTGCCGCCATCGTCATGATTGCCGTTGTGCTTCTCACCTTCAAAGAGAAAAAAGACAGCCTTTGCCTTTTGATGCAGGATCGCTTTTTAGGCACATTCGGCAGCTTTGCCGCCGCCTTCGGCTTTCTGTTTTTGGCGCTGGAGCTTCCCTGGGACGGCAGCCTTTTGGGAAATGCCGCAAAGCTTTTGGCCTGTCTTACTGCCTCGTCCATGAGCGCAAACGGCGCGAGGCAGGCCCTTGGTAAAAAACCCGCCTTTGCCTTCAGCTTGCCGGCCGTTCTTTTATTTATGGTCTATCCTCTGAGCCGCCACGGCGTATGGAGCTATCAGACCCAGTTTTTAGACTATGGCTTTTCCCTTTTGGCCCTTGTAAGTCTGCTGCTGTTCAGCTATGCCTGCTGTCACCTGACTGTTACCTCCCTTAGCGCCCGGTGGATGGGGCTTTCCGGCCTTTGCGCCTGCTTCTTCAGCCTCGTTGCTGCCGCAGGCGAGCAGCCTGCCTTCTTCCTGCCTATGGCCGTTTGGGTCAGCAGCACCCTGGTAATTGTAAAATCCTACGCCGCCCCCACCCCCATGGAGATCCCGGAAAATGTAGCCATCTGTTTGGAGCGCCTGGAAAAGGAAAAGACCCCCGGCTACCTGGTAGGCGGCTGCGTGCGGGACCATATTTTAGGCAACAGCCCCCACGATTACGACCTTTGCACCGCCGCAACCCCGGAAAAGCTCAAAGAGATCTTCTCTGATTTCCCCCTTGTTTTGAGTGGAGAAAAGCACGGCACTGTGGGTGTGGTATTCAACAAAGAGGTGCTGGAGATCACCACCTTCCGCACCGAAGGCACATACGAAGACGGCCGCCATCCGGACTGGGTGGAATTTGTGCCAAACCTGGAAGCAGACCTTGCCCGCCGGGATTTCACCGTCAATGCCATCGCCTACAACCCCAAAGAAGGCTACATAGACCCCTTTGACGGTGTCTGTGACCTGCAGGCCGGTATTTTGCGGGCGGTAGGCCAGCCGGAGGTCCGCTTTACAGAGGATGCCCTTCGGATCCTGCGGGGTGTGCGCTTTGCCGTCCGCTTTGGCCTTTCCGTGGACAAGGCTACCTTGCAGGCCATGTTTTCTTTGAAAGAGAATATGGATCATTTGGCAGAGGAACGAATTTTCTCTGAATTATGCAAACTTCTCCCCCTGTTGAAGGCCCGGGAGCTTCTCCTGTTCCAGCCCATTCTTACCCACATTCTCCCGGAGCTTGCCCCCTGCGTAAGCTTCTGTCAGCACAACCCCCATCACGCTTACGATGTGTACACCCACACCGCCTATGTGGTGGAAAACACCCCCGATGATTTAGCCCTCCGCTGGGCTGCCCTGCTCCACGACACCGGAAAGCCTGTGGTATTTACCCAGGATGAAAACGGCAGAGGTCACTTCCACGGTCACGCCGGGGAAAGCGCCCGGCTGGCAGAAAATGCCCTCCGGCGGCTGAAGGCCCCCACCGCTTTGCGGGAGGAGGTCGTTTCCCTTGTGGCCCACCATATGGACCTTTGGGACGCAAACGAAAAGCTTTTACGCCGGCAGATGAGCAAGCACGGTGCAGCCCACTGCAAGAAGCTGCTGGCCCTTCAAAAAGCCGACTACCTGAGCAAGGGCATCCCCGGGGACAACGCCCGGCTGGATTTTGATGGGGTCGCCCGTATAATCGACCAAATCGAAGCAGAAAAGGCCTGCCTGCACCTGTCTGACCTTGCGGTAAAGGGCAAGGATCTGATGGCGCTGGGGTTTGAAGCCGGCCCCCGGCTGGGGCAAACACTGGAAGCCCTTTTGGATCTTGTTTTGGAAGGCGACCTTCCCAACGAAAAAGAGGCTCTTTTACAGAAAGCAAAAGATGTATTATAAAGGAAGATGTGTATGAAAATTGCCGTTGTTACCGGCGCAAGCTCCGGTATGGGAAAGGAATTTGTAAAGCAGCTGGCAGGCTATGTGAAGGTGGATGAGGTTTGGGTCATTGCCCGCCGGGAGCAGGCGCTGAAGGATCTGCAACCCCTTTGTCCCTACCCCATTCGTCCTTTGGCATACGACTTGGGAAAGGAAGACAGCTTCGTTTCCATTTCTGCCCTTTTAGAAAAGGAGCAGCCGGATGTAAAGCTATTGGTAAATGCCGCCGGCTTCGGCAAATTCGGCCGGTTTGAAAAGATCCCCCTGGCTGACGAGCTTGCCATGATCGACTTAAACTGCAAGGCCCTGGTTGCAATGACCCGGATCGTCCTTCCCTATATGCACAAAGGCAGCCACATTCTGCAGCTGGACAGCCTTTCCGCTTTCCAGCCTGTGCCCTTTATCACCACCTACGGCGCAACCAAATCCTTTGTCCTCAGCTACAGCCGGGCAATGAATGCTGAACTCAAGGGCACCGGCATCCGGATGATGGCAATGAATCCCGGCTGGGTAAAGACGGAGTTTTTCGGGCGGGCTATGGAGACCGACCAGTCCGATGTGCAGTACTTCAGCCGCCTGTATGAAGCGGATGCAGTGGTGGCAACCGGATTAAAGCATCTTTACAAAACAAAAAAAGATGTATCCATTCACGGTCTGCCGGTGCGCAATCAGGTGCGGCTTGTAAAGCTGCTTCCCCATAAGCTGGTTATGAAAATTTGGATGCAGCAGCAGAAAAAGCCCAAAAACAACAAAAACCTGAAATAAAGGAGGCCCCTATGCACAAAAAGCAAGAGACATTTATCCACAAAATTCTGCATATCATAGAAAGGGTCATCGCCTTCATCACCTTGGGCGTTATGCTTTTTATGTTAGGCCTGGAAATTTATAAGATGTTTACAACTGCGGAATATTTTGCTACAATGGATACCTTCCTGCATAATATCCTCACCATCGTGGTTGGTCTGGAATTTGTGCGGATGCTCATTGACCTGACCCCCGCCAACACCATTGAGGTGCTGATCGTGGCCATCGCCCGACAGGTGATCCTGGCCCACAATAACCCCTGGAGCAATCTGGCAAGCATTCTTTGTATTGCCGGACTGTTCGCCACCCGCCATTTCCTCATCCCCAAAGAAGAGCTGACGGTGGAGCTTTCTGAAGTGGAATAATACATAACTTTTATTTAGGAGCAAAAAAATGATCGTACAGTTACTTCTTTTGGCCCTGGGCTTTACTTTGCTTGTAAAGGGCGCGGACTGGTTTGTGGAGGGTGCTGCCGGTATTGCCGATAAATTCGGCATCCCTCAGTTGGTGATCGGCCTTACCATCGTAGCCATGGGCACCAGCGCCCCGGAAGCCGCCGTCAGCATCACCGCCGCCCTGCAGGGCACTGCGGATATCACCGTAGGCAATGTAGTGGGCAGCAACATTATGAATATTCTGATCATTCTGGGTCTGGCCTCTGTAATTACACCCATCGCCGTTTCCAAAACCACTGTCCGCTATGAGATACCCATTATGCTTCTGATCACAGTCCTGTTCCTGGGTCTGGGCGCTGTGGACGGCTCTTTAAGCCTGCTGGACGGCATCCTTCTGTGGGTCTGCTTCCTGGGTTACCTGGGCTATATGCTCCTGATGACCAAGAAGGGGCTGATGCAGGCAGAGGAACAGGAAAATGTCAAACGGCCTCTTTGGCTCCTCATCGTTATGGGCCTTGGGGGTATGGCTCTGATCGTTTTAGGCAGTGATGTGACCGTGGATGCCGCCACTGCCCTGGCAAAAATGTTCGGTATGAGTGAGCGGTTTATTGGCCTGACCATTGTGGCACTGGGCACTTCCCTGCCGGAGCTGTTCACTTCCGTGGTCGCCGCAAGAAAGGGCAAAGCGGATATTGCCATCGGCAACATCGTGGGCAGTAATATTTTCAACATTCTCTTTGTGGTCGGCACCTCTGCCCTCATCACCCCGGTGGTCTTTGCCTCCGGCTTTGTGGCGGATTGCATGGTTTCCATTGGCGCCGGAGTGCTTCTGTGGCTGTGCGTCTTCCGCAGCAAAAAGCTGACCCGCCCCGGCGGTGTTGTAATGCTCCTGAGCTACGCCGCCTATTTCGCCTGGCTCCTCATTAAGTAAGCAAAAAGCGTGTTGCCACCAGGCAACACGCTTCAGAGTGTCAAAAAAGCCGCCAACCGTCAAAAAGCAGAATGAAGTGATGATATTTAACAAAGCCTTCCCCCTGGGGGGGTGATTTCCCCGTCAGCGGGGAAAATGTCCACGAAGTGGACAAAAGGGGCGCGGCCTGCAAGGCGGTGGCAAAAATCTCTGATTTTTGACGGATGAGGGGTTAAAATGGCTTGCTACGCAAGGCTTTTTGACTTACTGCGCA
>JAZQLG010000011.1:0-4117 GCA_045542575.1 Faecousia sp. | reverse complement strand
GCAAGTGTCCACCGGACACTTGCTAAGAGCCGCCTTTCGAATCCGTCCTCCAAATACCCATAACCACAAAGAAGACCAATCCAAATGGATTGGTCTTCTTTGTGGTGGGGGAGGACGGATTCGAACCATCGAAGCGATACGCAGCAGATTTACAGTCTGTCCCCTTTGGCCACTCGGGAACTCCCCCATATTCAATGTTCTGTGGAGCCGGTAGACGGACTCGAACCCCCGACCTACTGATTACAAATCAGTTGCTCTACCAACTGAGCTATACCGGCAGTTCGGACAGAACACGCTTATTATAGCTATCTGTATATCATTTGTCAAGCATAATTTTTGCTTTTTATTGCAAATCCTGCAAACCTATTGCACATACGAAAAAGCGGTGCTATAATCCAACTATCTTTATGATGCAGGAGGGTGCATTTATGGCGAGAAAAGCATTTCTTGGAGAAGTTTGGAACAATATTGATCCCTTTGTTTTAGAGGAAATCGCGCGCATCAATACAGAAGATGTGGACGGCAAAGTGGGCAAGGACAGCTATACCGCCAAGGCCACCGCCTATCTGCAATCCTTTTTCGATAAAGAGATCGGCGTTCTGTACACCATCAACGGCACAGCTGCCAATGTGGTAGCGCTGAAGGCTCTGCTGAGCCGGTATGGCACCGTCATTTGCGCGGAGCAATCCCACATCAATACCCACGAGTGTGGCGCAGCGGAATACAACTTAGGCTGCAAACTCCTGACCGCCCCCTCCCCCGACGCAAAGCTTACCCCGGCTATGGTGGAGGAGGTGCTCCGGCAGCAGGAGGGGCGGCAATACATTCCTCAGGTGATCGTCATCACCCAGCCCACCGAATTGGGTACGCTTTACTCCATAGAAGAGATCCAGGAAATGGCCCAATTCGCCCACAGCAAGCATATGAAGCTCTTTATCGACGGTGCCCGGCTGGGCTCTGCCCTTGCCAGCCTGGGCGTGAGCATCCGGGAAATGCTGGCGGACACCGGGGTGGATGCCTTTACTGTGGGCGGCACAAAGGCCGGGGCGATGTTTGGGGAAGCGGTAGTCTTTGCCCATAAAGAGGACCTGCAAGCCGGAGATTACATTCTCAAGCAATCTATGCAGCATTTTGATAAATCCAAATTCCTGGGTGTCCAAATGCTGGCGCTGTTCCGGGAAGACCGCTGGATCGCCAACTTCCACAACGCCAATAAGATGGCAGCGCTCCTTGGAAGCAAGCTGAAAGAAAAAGGCATCACGATCTGCTACCCCGTGGAAAGCAATACGGTCTTTTGTGTGCTTGAGGAGGCTGTTTTGGAAAAAGTTCGCGCCAAATACGACCTGAAATACTGGACAAAGGACAAAAAGATGGTACGCATCGCCACCACCCTCGCCACCACAGAAGAAGATATCCTCGACCTTGTTTCTGCCATATAAAAAGCTGCCGCCCGGTCAAACCGGACGGCGGTTTTGCTGGTTTGGGATTACAAGTTGCAGTATTCTACTGCAGTCTTAGCAGCCAGGCGGGCGTTATTGAACACCAGCTGGATGTTGGATGCCAGGGAATCGCCGCCGGTGAGCTCAGACACTCTTGCCAGCAGGAAGGGGGTAGTCTCCTTGCCGTGGATGCCCTTTTCCACGCTTTCGGCAATGGCCTTATCGATAGCGGCGGTGATCACTTCCAGGGGCATAGCATACTCCTCAGGAATGGGATTGGTTACCAGCATACCTGCCGGAAAGCCCAGATCGTTCTGGGTCTTAAAGGCCTTGGCCAGCTCTGCGGGGGTATCCATCCGGTAGTCCACACGGAAGCCGGAGGTGCGGGTATAGAAGGCGGGCAGCTCTTCGGTGCCGTAGCCGATCACCGGCACGCCCTTGGTTTCCAGGTACTCCAGAGTCAGGCCCAGGTCCAGGATGGACTTTGCGCCTGCACAGACCACCATCACAGGGGTCTGGCCCAGCTCTTCCAGGTCAGCAGAAATATCCATAGTGGTCTCTGCGCCACGGTGTACGCCGCCGATGCCGCCGGTGGCAAACACACGGATGCCTGCCATATTGGCAATGATCATGGTGGTGGTAACGGTGGTAGCGCCGTCTTCGCCCCGGGCGCACAGCACAGCCAGGTCACGGCGGGAGGCCTTGGCAATTGCCTGGCCCTTCTTGCCGAAGTATTCGATCTCTTCCGGGGTCAGGCCCGCCTTCAGGCGGCCGCCGATCACAGCGATGATTACGGGAACAGCGCCGTTTTCTCTTACAATGCGCTCCACCTCCAACGCAGTCTGCACATTCTGGGGATAGGGCATACCGTGGGAGATAATGGTGGATTCCAGGGCAACAACAGGCTTGCCTGCTGCCAGAGCTTCTGCCACTTCGGGCTTGATGTCCAAATACTTATTGAGGTTCATAACGCAGTTCTCCTTATGTTAAAATTCATATTTCATTCTTGCTTTTATCGCCTCGGCACACATACCGGGGTTGATGGTTTGGGCCGATTCCATTGTAATGGCACCTGCCGCCACTGCCGCCAGGGCGGTATCGCTCAGGTCGGCGTCTTCCAGGTAGGACCACACAATGGCTGCCATAGAGCTGTCGCCGCAGCCGGTGGTATTCACCATTTCACCGGGCAGAATGGGCTGCCACAGGCAGCCTTCCGCCGATGCAGCATAAACGCCCTCGCTACCGCAGGAGATGAACACCTGCTTCACACCCTTTTGGAGCAAAATTTCCGCTGCCTGCTCCACCTGCTCTTTTGTTTCCACGGTCATTCCCGCCAAAAGGGCAGCCTCCATCCGATTAGGCTTCAGGGTGTGGATCTTATGCAGGATAGGCAAAAGCTTTTCCGCCTTTATGGTGGACACAGGATCGCAGAAAATGGGGGCTGTGCAGTTTTCCGCCAAAAACGCCAAGCTCTCTGCCGGGATATTGGCATCTGCCACGATGACCCGGGCATTTTCCAAAAGGGACAGCTTGGAATAAAGATAGGCGGGGGTGATCCGCTGGCAGATCCGCATATCGGAAACAGCCAACGCCATTTCTCCCCTGGGATCTGCAATATATAAATAGGTAGAAGTGGGAGCATCGCTCAGATGCAGAGCGTGATTTAAGTCAATACCCAAGCTGGCACAGGAAGCGGCGACCTCCTGACCGTGCAGATCCTCTCCGATGGCGGTAAGCATCCGCACATCCACGCCCAAAAGGCGCATATTGTGGGCAATGTTCCGGCCAACACCGCCCAGGCTTACCTGGACAGAGCCGGGATTGGAGTCCGCATCCACCAATTTGCCAAAAGAGCGGCCGCCAATGTCTACATTCACACCGCCAACCACCACCGCATAGGCCTTCCTTCGAAGAACATAGCCCTTGCCGGCAATGTGGCCCTTCTTTTGCAGATTGGAAATGTGGACCGCCACGGAAGACCGGGTAATGCCCAGCTTTTCTGCCAGCTCCTGCTGGGAGATCATAGGGTTCTCTTCCAAAAGCCCCAATATCTGCTGTTCTCTCTGGGTCATAGCCTCACCTTCCGTAAACTTATGTTTATTTTTAAGCACATATTTATTGTATAGGTGTTTTCCCCATTTGTCAACAGGAATATTTAACCCAAAGCCGCCTCCACCAATATGGGCAAGGTGGCCCTGTAAATTTCCGGGAACTGCTCTATGGGCAAGGGGTTTTCTCCCCTTCCCACCTCTACTGTATACCCGGGTCTGCGGTACATTTTAATAAACCAGTCCTTGTAGCCTGCAAAGGAAGAATTATAGGGGGTATCTGCCAAAGTGTAGCCGCTGACCTGGGCAAGCCGCTCTCCCAGCTCCCGGGCGCCGGGTACAAAAATATCCTCGAACTGCCAATAAATTTCCTCTCCCTGGGAATGGAAGGCCAGCACCAGCGCTGGGTCGATGACCTGGGTATAGCCCTCCATTGCCCGGCTTTCCACCTGATCCAGAGGGGCTCTGCCCACATAATCCCGGGGTCCCGGCTGGGTAAAGCCCTGGGCAAACTTATTTTCTCTGGCCTGAAGCCATCCGGCAGGGTACTGCAGATTCAGATCCACTCCCAGAAGATTGGCTTTCCACCCTTGTGGGAAGGGAATTGCCGGATAAAAAGAAGCCAGCACC
>JAZQLG010000010.1:0-3420 GCA_045542575.1 Faecousia sp. | reverse complement strand
CTCCTTGTGGGACTGGGGATTTTTCGCTTTATGGCAGATAAAATATAAAAGGCAGTCATACGTCTGCCTTTTATTATAACAATGTTTTTGCCATATAGGGGGGACGGATGTAGCGCTCATAGCTGGTGGGGCTTGGCCGGGCGAACACACCGGAAACCAGGCCCAGCATGGCATACAGTGTCAGGATGGAAGAGCCGCCGTAGCTGATGAAGGGCAGGGTCAGGCCGATAACCGGCATAACGCCCATACACATACCCACATTTATGACGATCTGGAAAATAAGGGCGGCAGCGGAGCCGAAGCAGATCAGCCGGCGGGTATAGTCGGGACTGCGGACGCCGATCCAAACGACCCGGGCAACGACCAAAAACAGCAGGGTGATGGTAAAAATGCAGCCCAAATATCCCAGCTCCTCGCCAATGGCAGAGAAAATGTAGTCGGTATGCTGGGCGGGCAAAACACCGTAGGTCTGGGTGCGGTTGCCGTTAAACAGGCCCTGGCCAAAAAGCCCGCCGCCGGTAAGGGATTTCAGAGAGCGCATAGTGTGATACCGCTCGTTAATGCCCAGGGGGTCGATGGTGGGGTCAAAAAGGATCAGGAAACGGCTTTTCTGATAGCCCGCAAGGCGGGACCAAATAAGGGGAAAGGCCGCTACAGCACCGCCGCCGGCAATGGCAAACCAAATAAAGCTGATGCCGCCGGACAGGGCCATCACCACATAGACGAACAGGAAGATGGCAGAAACGCCCAGGTCACCGGAAAGGACCATATTCAGACCAAAAAGAAGGGCAAGGGGGATAAAGCTGCGCAAAACGGAGGAAAGGGCAGAGGGCCTGTTTTGTCGGGCGCCCATAATGGAGGCGCAGACAAGAATGAAAAGCACCTTGCAGATTTCCGCAGGCTGAATGTTAAAGGGCAGGAAGGAAATGTCCAGCCAGCTGACGTTACCGGAGCCGTTATCCGTGCCGAAGGGGATCAGCAGGAACAAAAGACCGTACATAAGGCCCATCAGGATCCAGCGCCGCTCCAATATGCTGTCCATATTCAGCGAAGAAATAAACACAAAAAGAAATATACCGGCGAAGGACGCCAGAAGCTGCCGGTTTACATGCTGCCAGGAGCCACGGTAGTTGGTGGCGCTGGCAAGCACCAAAATACCGAAAGCATTGGCGATTACGCACAGAAGCAGCAGCATTCGGTCGCACTTGCGAAAGGCGTTCCAAGCATACTGCCGAAGCGATCGAAGCATGGCCATATCCTCCTTTCCCGGTTTTTTATCATTCTACCACGAAAGAGGAAAAAAGTAAAGGGCGGCAGGCCTGGGATTTTCCCCGGACTGCCGCTGGCTTATCGGTCGTATTGACGGAAGAATTGGCACACTGCCTGCTCGTAGGAGGCGGGATCCTTGTAGTAGCTCATCCCATGGTCTGCACCGGGAACGATCAGCAGGTGCTTTGGGCCGCCGCAGGCCTTGTAGTTTTCATAGGTCATTTCCACCGGCACAAACCGATCGTCGGAGCCGTGAATGAGCAGCACCGGCAGACGGCACCGGGCCAGGGCTTTGGGGGCCGAGCAGCCGGAAAGACCTGCCTGGTTTTTCTGCTTGCACAGCATATGGGCCACCGGGCCACGCAGGGAATAGGACAGGTGGAGATTGTTTTTCACCACATGGCGGCAAATGGCCTGGGGGCTTGTGAAGCCGCAGTCCCCGATCAGTCCCCGCACTGTCCCCGGAAGGGCAAGCTCTGTGCTCATCAGCACCGTGGCGGCGCCCATAGATACCCCGGCCAGGTATAAGGGAAGGTGGGGATAAAGCCCTGCCAAATAGTTTGCCCAGCGGGCGCAGTCGTAGCGCTCCAATGCGCCCAGGCCCATAAAGGCACCGCCGCTTTCTCCCTGTCCCCGCTGCTCCGGCAAAAGAAGACAGCAGCCCTCCCGGAGCAGAAATGGGGCGATCAGCCCAAAATCGCCGCACCAGCTGCTGCGCCAGCCGTGCATTCCCAAAATGAGCCGCTTGGGGTTGGGGCAAGTGAAAAAATGTCCCACAAGGGTCTCTCCGTCTCTGGCTTTTATGGTGACCCGGCGGTGCGGCATTGCCTGCAAAGCCCTTCCGGATTGCTCCAGCCGGCGCAGAAAGGCCTGGGTGCAGCCGCTTCCCCGAATGGCGACCCGGGTGAGGCTTGCCGGGGCGGCGGGCATTTGCCGGTCCACAGCCATTTTTACAAGATAGCAGGTCAGTGCGTGGGAAAGGGCGGCGGTGCCTGCCACACCGGCGGCAAGAGAAAATGTAACTTTTTTGTTCATACAGACCCCCATGAAAAAGAAATAAGCAGAGGAAAAACATTCCTCTGCTTATTTTGGACAAGGGGGAAGAGGTTTATACTTCCTTACTCTTGGTGGCGATCTCCAGCAGGCACTTTGCCATAAATTCATCGGGGGTCATAGCACCCAGATCGTCGCCCTTCCGGGTGCGGACGGAAACGGTGCCGTTTTCCATATCCCGGTCACCAACCACCAGCATATAGGGGATCTTCTGCATTTGGGCTTCCCGGATCTTGTAGCCCAGCTTTTCACTGCGGCAGTCGCTTTCTGCCCAGATGCCGGCGCTTTCCAGCTTGGAAACAAGCTGGTTTGCATATTCGTGGGCCCGGTCGGTGATGGGCAGGACCTTTACCTGCAGAGGCATCATCCACAGAGGCAGTGCGCCTGCATAGCGCTCGATCAGGTAGGCCAGAGTCCGCTCATAGCAGCCCAGGCTGGTGCGGTGGATGATATAGGGGGTCTTTTTCTGACCGTCGGCATCGGTGTATTCCATACCGAACTTCTGCGCCAGGAGCATATCGATCTGAATGGTAACGATGGTATCTTCCTTGCCAAAGACGTTCTTATACTGAATGTCCAGCTTGGGGCCGTAGAAGGCGGCTTCGTCGATGCCCACCTCATAGTCCACTTCCAGCTTATCCAGGATCTGCTTCATAGTGGCCTGGGCCTCCTCCCACTGCTGGGCGGTGCCTTCGTACTTGATGCCGGCCTTGGCAGGATCCCACTGGGAGAAGCGGAAGGAGCAGTTTTCCAGCATACCAACGGTGTCCAGGCAGTACTTGGCAAGCTCCAGGCAGCCCTTGAATTCTTCTTCCAGCTGATCGGGACGAAGCACCAGGTGACCTTCGGAGATGGTGAACTGACGAACACGGATCAGGCCGTGCATTTCGCCGGAATCCTCGTTGCGGAACAAGGTGGAGGTCTCACCCAAGCGCATAGGCAGATCCCGGTAGCTTCTTGCCCGGTTCAGATAGACCTGGTACTGGAAGGGGCAGGTCATGGGACGAAGGGCAAAACATTCTTTTTCTTCGTCATAGGGGTCACCCAAAACGAACATAAGTCGGAGGCCAAGCGGTCTTAGGAAGACAAGAGGCAAGT
>JAZQLG010000009.1:0-12629 GCA_045542575.1 Faecousia sp. | reverse complement strand
TTAACCCCTCATCCGTCAAAAATCAGAGATTTTTGCCACCGCCTTGCAGGCCGCGCCCCTTTTGTCCACTTCGTGGACATTTTCCCCGCTGACGGGGAAATCAACCCCCCAGGGGAAAGGCTTTGTTAAATATCATCACTTTATTCTGCTTTTTGGCGGTTGGCGGCTTTTTTGACACTCTGCAAAAGAGCATTGTGGCAATCCACAATGCTCTTTTTGTTATACAGCAGAGGGTTCTTTGACCGCAAAGGTCAGGCCCTTGGGGTAGAAGAAGCGGACCTTTTCTTTGGCAATGGAGAAGGTAATTTCCGTGGCAGTGCGCAGTTCACCGTCCAAGTTGATGCTGGTGGGCTTGTCACAAATGATCTTTACCTTGTCCGTATGGAAGTGACGGACAAGCTTGGCAAGCTTTTTATACTGTCCGTTTTTGTACTTGCCAACCACCCCCGGCACTTGCAGGCGGGAGACCTTCTTGACGACCAGCACCTCCATCATACCGTCGCAGGGGTCAGCCTCCGGCACAGGATTGAAGCCGCCGCCGTAGAACCTGCCGTTGCAGGCGCAGATCATAGTCTGTCTGCCGTCGATCCGTTCGCCGTTTACTTCTATTATGTAATGCTCGCTGATGCGCTTGATCACGTTTACCAGGGTGGACACCGCATATGCCCGGAAGCCGGACAGCAGGGGCAGCCGCTTATACCGGGCCACATCGGTGCCAATGCGGGCATCCAGGCCCACGGAGCAGATGTTCAGGCTGAAATCGTCGTTACACTTAAGCAAGTCGAAGGTTGCTTCCTCGTAGTCGAGCAGCCGTTCCAGGTCACGGAAGGGCTCTGTTTCATTAAATATTTTAATGAAATCGTTGCCGCTGCCGCCTGCAAACATGGTGATCGCCACATTATCGAAGCCCGCAACACCGGCCACCACTTCGTTCAGTGTGCCGTCGCCGCCGCAGGAATAGATGTGGTAGTTTTCTCCGGACAGGGCCGCTTCCCGGGCAATTTCAGTACAATTGCCGGGGGCACAGGAAACGCGAATCTCAAAATCCACGCCCTTTTGGGTGCAGGTCTCTTTTATTCTTTTGGTGTACCTTTCTGTTCGGTCACGGCTGCCTGCGGCGGGATTGATAATGAAAAGATGCTTCATAGAAACCCCTTCTTTCTATTTTTTGTGGGTTCTTGTGTTATCAGTGAACATATAAAGGTCGCATTTGATCATACCGTTGTAGAGCTTTCGCTTTTTGTCTGCCCGGCGGCCAAAGTAATGCTCGAATTCCGGCTCGGAAGTGATGATATACTTTTTCCAGCCATCGGCATATTTCAGGTGACGGCCCAATGCGCCGTAAAGCCGCTGGGCGGCCTGCAGCTCCATCATCCGCTGACCGTAAGGGGGATTGCAGATAATGAGGCCTTGGTCAGTGGGAAGGCTCATCTTGGTGGCATCGCCGTCCTTAAAGGTGACACAGTCGGAAACACCGGCTTTCCGGGCATTGGCAAAGGATAAGGAAACACAGGTCGGGTCATTGTCAGAGCCCATGATCTGGTATTTGCCGTTAAATTCCTTGTCCCGGGCTTCCTGCTTGACCTGCTCCCAAGCTTCCTTCGGCATCCAGGGATAATTTTGGGCGGCAAACTGGCGGTTTAGGCCCGGTGCCCGGTTCTTGGCAATGAGGGCGGCTTCAATGGGAATGGTGCCGGAGCCACAGAAGGGGTCCCACAAATAGTCTTTGCCCCGGTAGCGGGCAAGCTGGACCATAGCGGCGGCTAAGGTCTCCCGCAGAGGGGCGTCATTGGAGGTGGCACGGTAGCCCCGCTTGTGCAGGCCCGCACCGCTGGTGTCCAGATAGATGGAAACCTGATTGCGCAAAATTAAAAACTGCAGCTGAAACACCGGCCCTGTTTCCGGCAGCCAGGAAATGCCATACTTTTCTCCCAGGCGGCGGGCGGCGGCTTTTTTCACGATGGCCTGGCAGTCACTTTCGCTCATCAGCTGGCTGTCCAGGCATTTGCCCTTGACGGGGAATGCACCGTCCTTGGGAATGTAATCCTCCAAATTGGCGTGATATACGCCCTGGAACAGCTCTTCGAAGGTTTTTGCCTCGAACTGGGCAAGGACAATATGGATCCGCTCCGCAGTCCGCAGGCAGATGTTGGCCTTTGCGAGGGTATATTCGTCCCCGGTGAACAGGACACGCCGGTCCTCCACCTGGACATTTTCAATATTCAGGCGGCGCAGCTCGTCACCGCAGATACCCTCCAGGCCAAACAGGCAGGGGGCGGCAAATTTCATCTGATTCATAGAAACCTCAAGGAATGATTTTCTTGGCCTTCAGGTAGCGCTCCTCTTCGGAGAACACGCAGCCACAGTATTTCTGCATATAAAAGCCCTTTTCCCGGGCGAAGGCCTGTCCGTCTTTAAAGTAGGGCCGGAAATCCCGGTACAGGAATTCTACGCCGTAGGCATCGGCGGCCTGCTGGGCGACCTGGGCCATCAGCTCGTGGTTTTGATAGGGGCTGATGAACAGGCTGGAGGTGAAGGAATCAAAGCCTCCTTCTTTTGCCTGCTTTGCCGCTTCGAAAAGCCGCATTTCATAGCATTTGCCACAGCGGTGGGCGATATCCTCAGCTACAGCCCGGACAAAGGGCCGCAAAGCGTAGTCGTTTTTTTCAATGAGAGGGAGGGAGATCTCCTCCGCATAACCCCGCAGGCAATCCCGGCGGGCCCGGTATTCGGTGAAGGGGTGGATGTTGGGGTTATACCAGAAGCCAGTCACATCGAAGCCGTCGGTGCGCAGAACCTCAATGCACTGGTTGGCGCAGGGGGCACAGCAAATATGCAATAGGGTTTGCAAACGATCACATCCTTTCCGGGGCTGAGAGAACCCGAACCGAAATAACCTCTCAGCCTATCTTACCACAGAAAAAGCCGTTTGACAAGTGACCATAATTCCCTTTGTTTTGCATCCCGCAGGTGATATGCTACTTGACGAAAAGGCCTCCGTTGTTTAATATAAGGAAAGAAAGGGGGTCAGTCCATGGACCACGAAGTGTATATGAAGAGGGCGCTGGAGCTGGCCCGGGAAGCAGCCCTGGAAGGGGAAGTGCCTGTTGGCTGTGTGATCGTGCGCAATGGGGAGGTGGTGGCCACAGGCCGCAACCGCCGGGAGAGCAACAAAACAGCCTTGGGCCACGCAGAGATCGAAGCCATTGGCGCTGCCTGCCAAGCCTTGGGGGGCTGGCGGCTTTGGGACTGCACCCTGTATGTGACATTGGAGCCCTGCCCGATGTGTGCGGGCGCGATCATCAACGCCCGTATTCCTACGGTGGTTTTCGGGGCATCCGACGATAAATGCGGGGCCTGCGGAAGTGTGTGCGATTTATTTTCTATGGACTATAATCATCACCCTCAGGTAATTCGGGGGGTGTGCGAAGAAGATACGGCGGCCCTCCTGACGGACTTTTTCAAGGACCTGCGGGAAAAGCTGAAAAGTCGCCCAAAGTGGAAGAAAAACCCGTAAACAGATACAAGGGTTGCTACCAAACAGGTAGCAACCCTTTTTTAGGAGTGAAAGCTATGAAATTGGATGAGAAAAGCTTGCGTATAGGGGCGATCACCCTCTTTTTGGCGGTGGTGCTGCGGCTGTGTATTCCTTTCTTGCCGGAGGATATTTCTTTTACAAGTGCCTTGTTTTTCTTGGGAAGCGGCAAGTGGATCACTGCCGTAGAGCCGGAAGGAGAGCAGATTTCTCCTTCTCCTCAAACCCCGGCAGACCTGCCGGAAAATATGGCGGTCTTTTCGCCCGGGCAGGCGGCATCGGTGAATCTGAACAATCCCAACGGCTATAATATGGATGCGGAGAGCCTGCTTCTGCGGGAACTGAACTGGAATTTGCAGAGCAGTGCCCCCCGGGTGCTGATCGTCCACTCCCATACCACCGAAAGCTATGAAAACACGGAAGAGTATGAGGCTCTTCCCAATTACCGCACTTTAGATCCCCACTATAATATGCTGGCAGTGGGGGATCGGCTGGCGGCGATTCTGGAGGAGGCGGGCATTGGGGTCCTTCACGACAGGACACTTCACGACCACCCTTCCTATAACGGCGCTTATGCCAGCTCCAAGGCAGCGATCCAAGCCTATTTGGAGCAGTACCCGGATATTTGCCTGGTGTTGGACCTGCATCGGGATGCCTACACAGACAGCAGTGGTAAGCAAATGGGCTACACCGTCAGCCATCAGGGGCAAAAGGTTGCAAAAATGATGGTGGTGGTAAGTGCCTTCGATGGAAGCGCAGCGAATCCCCGGTGGCACGAAAATATGGCCCTGGCCCTGAAGCTGCAGGTGCAGCTGGAAAGCCTCTGCAATGGCATTACCCGGCCCATCCAGGTCCGAAGCTCCAATTATAATCAGTCCCTTGGCCCCCGGACACTCCTGATCGAAATGGGGGCAGCGGGGAACACCCAGCAGGAAGCCCTGGGCGCCACCGACCTGCTGGCCCAGGGCATTATCGCCTTGGCTTTGGGCGCGAAACCTGCCACACTGGCGTGAAATAATGGACAATGAAGAATGTAAAAAAGCATTCCCCTTGGGGGAAGGCTTTTTACGTTTTCTTACTTCAATACCTTAACGAAGACCAGAATGGAAAGCACGATGCCAACCAGGGCGTACAGGCCAACCAGAGAGCCGACCAGTGTGAAGATGATGCCGATGATGGGCAGCTTTACCAGCAGGCCGATCACGAAGCCGCAGACAATGCCAACCAGCACATAAATGATCAGGGTGATGATGAAAGCGGTCAGTTCCGTTGCCTTGAAGGCGTGGGGGAAAACTTTTTTCAAAATGTCCATATGTATATCTCCTTTTCATATACAGCGCCGGGGCGCTAAATTACACAAACAGTATACCACAGCTTATTATGGGTTACAAGAAAAAATTGCAGGATTTTCACCGAACAGGCGACTTCCCTCTGCCTTTGCCCGGTTTGCAGAATGGGCTGTGTATTTATAGATAGTAATGTTCTAAAACATATTTCAGGCCGTGCTCTTTGTGATGGCAGATGACCGCCGTGGCGGCCTTCTTTGCTTCAGGTGCGGCATTTTCCATAGCCAGCGCCAGACCGGCGGCCTTCAGCATAGAAAGGTCATTGCTGCTGTCGCCCATAGCAATGGTGGCTTCCCGGGGGATCCCCAAATGGTCTGCCAAATGGTAAAGGGCGGTGCCTTTTCCTGCCTGGCTGGAAAAAACCTCGATATTATAGGGGTCTGTCTGAGCCAGGGCCAGCCGATCATCCTTTTCCCAAAGCTTCCAAGCGGTCTGCAGATCTGCCTTGTGCCGAAAGAAGGTGGTTAAGGATTGAATACTCTCCTGGGCATAGGCAAAGGCCAGCTGATTGGGTATGGGTACAAGGTTGGCCATACAGTAGGCCTGCCAGGTGTCATTCATATGAAAGGAGGCATAATAGGCCGGATTATGGGTGCTTTCGTCCATATAGGTTTTAGTGCCAATATGGATGAGGGAAACAGTCTCGTAGTTTTTAAGCAGGTCAAGAAGCTGATGTCCCAGCTCCCGGGAGAAGGCCCATTCTTTAAGAAAGCCCTTTCCTTTTTCATAAATACCTGCGCCGTTGGAGGTAATGTAATAGCGGATGAAGGGGCAGTCCACGATTTCCCGGGGCATTTCCTCCAGGGCTCTGCCGGAGGCAGGCACTACCTGTACGCCCATTTTGGTCAGTTTTTCGATGGCCTCCCAGTTTTCTCTGCTTACACGTCCGGTTTCATCCAATAAAGTGCCATCCAAGTCGGTGGCGATCATCTTATACTGCATATGCTTCACTGCCTTTCTTCTTCCAATTATAGCCCCAAGAAAGAAAAATGCAAGAAAAATCCCGCCTTTCCGAAGAAAGGCGGGATAGGCTTTTGGGAATTATTCGGCCTTTGCCTTGGATACCAGGACATTGGTAATGATGCCCAGGATCAGTGCGCAGGCAATGGCGGTCAGGGTAACCTTGCCGAAGGAAACGGACAGACCGCCGATACCGGCAATCAGGATCACGGAAACCACAAACAGGTTCTTGCTCTGGTTCAGATCGACCTTCTGCACCATCTTCAGACCGGAAACAGCGATGAAGCCGTACAGAGCCACGCAAACGCCGCCCATCACGCAGTTGGGGATGGAAGCCAGGAAGGTGACAAAGGGACCGAAGAAGGAAATGATGATGCACATAATGGCAGCGGTGGTGATGGTCACGACGGAAGCATTCCGGGTGATAGCAACACAGCCGACGGATTCACCATAGGTGGTGTTGGGGCAGCCGCCGAAGAAGGCGCCACACATAGAGCCAACGCCGTCGCCCAGCAGAGTGCGGTGCAGGCCAGGCTCAGCCAGCAGATCCTGACCGATGATGGAGGACAGGTTCTTGTGGTCGGCAATGTGCTCAGCGAACACAACGAAGGCTACAGGCACATAGGCAACAGCCAGGGTGGCAATGAAGGAAGCATCTACCTTCTGGAGGCCTTCGCCCAGCTGCAGGAAGGTGAAGTCGGGCACAGCGAAGATGTCCATATTGGAGAACACGGAGAAGTCAATCACCTGCAGGGAAACATTGTCAGTCATTCTGCCGATGACGGTGAAGATGGTGGCAACCACATAGCCAACCAGGATACCCAGAATGAAGGGGATCAGCTTCATCATCTTCTTGCCGTAAACGGAGAAGAGGATAACAGCAAACAGGGTGGCCAGACCGCAGATCAGAGCCACATAGGGGCTGCAGGTGGAAACGAAGCCAACGCCTTCCACAACGACGCCAACCTTGCCCTTGGCAAGATCGCCAATGGCGTTGCCGGCCAGGGAAAGACCGATGATGGCAACGGTGGGTCCGATAACGGCGGGGGGCATAAGCTTATCGATCCACTTAACGCCTACGAACTTGATTACCAGGGCGATGACCACATAGACCAGGCCGGCAAAAACGGCACCGATGATCAAACCAACGTGACCTGCGGCGGTGGTAGCAGCGCCAGCGAAGGCAGCGCCCATGGAGCCCAGGAAAGCGAAGGAAGAGCCCAGGTAAACGGGACTTCTAAACTTGGTGAAGAGCTGGTAAACGAGGGTGCCAACGCCTGCGCCAAAGAGAGCGGCGGACTGGCTCATACCGTTGCCAATGATAGCGGGAACGGCGATGGTGGCGGCCAAAATGGCCAACACCTGCTGGAATGCGAAGATCAGGAGCTGAATAAACTTGGGTCTGTCGTGAATGCCATAAACAAGATTCATTTTCTTACCTCCATATGTGTTTTGGGTTTTAACCGCAGACGATTATACCACTTCACTGTCACAATTGCAAGAAAAAAAGCGAAAAGTGTTAATAGGTTATTGCCTTTTCTTCAGGAAGAAAGGAAGCACCAACAAAAGGGCAATACCGGCGGCAAGAAAGATATTTTCATTGGGCACAAAGGAGGTGGTGCCGTCGCTGTTTACAAGAAGCTCCGCGTTTTCCAGCACCTTTTTGCCGATGGAGGGGCCTACCACACCGGGGATAAGCACCTGACTGAAAATACGGATACCCTGAAGTCTGCCGGCTTTGCCGGTGGGGGTGTAATCCCGGATCCGGGCACCAAAGACCGCCATTCCTGCCAGGTAGCCGCTCATCATTAGCAGGGAGCCTAAAAATACAGGGATAGTCGTGCGGGTCAGGTATAAAACCACATAGCCTGCCAAAAGTCCCAAAACAGCCAGAAGGCCGGAGAAGGTGAAGCCCTTTTTATCGTAAACTCTGCCCCAAAAGGCGGTGACTGCAGATGCCAGCACGATAGCCGGTGCCATGATCAGCACATAGTCCTTCATTTGCAGGCTTACCTCATAATAAATAATGAGGTAGGGCATAAAGATCTGAATGGAAATGTTAAACACCACGAAGGCCAGAAGGGCAAAGTAGAGCTTGGGATTTTCCTTCACGGTTTTGGGCCGGAAGCCATAGAGGATACTGCCCAAATAGGAATCCTTTACAGGCGTTACCGCCGGCTCCCGGATAATGAAAAAGCCAAGAATACCTATGGCACTGGTGAGGATGCCGATGATGGTAAAGATCAGTGTCCAGCTGGAGGCAACTTCCAAATCAAAGAACATAAAGCCGCCGAACACTACTAAAATACTTACAAGGGGCATCATTGCATTGATGCCCTCTGCCGCACCCCGGTTAGAAGCATCGGTGGAATCTGTGAGCCAGGCATTGAAGGCGGCATCGTTGGCGGTAGAGCCGAAGAAGGTCATCACGCAATCCAAAATAATCGTCAGGCTGACGCCCACGGTGGCGGCATTCACCGTCATACCGAAGGTCTTGCTGATGATATCCTCCCGCAGAAGGACAAAGCTGAAAATGGAAATGCCCCACAGCAGGTAACCGCCGCAGATAAAGAGCTTGCGCTTGCCGACCTTATCGGAAAGGGCACCCATAAACACGGTGGTCAGAGTGGCGGTCACCGCAGAGGCGGCCACCATATTGGAAATGTCCGACGCAGAGGCGTGGAACATCTTATAAATGAACACATTAAAATACATATTTTCAACCACCCAGGCAATTTGCCCCATCAGGCTGAAAATGGTGATACAGAGCCAAAAATGGCCGGTCAGTTTGGTTTTCATTTCGAAGCCTCCTTTTTGCACCAGTATAACAAACCTCCTGTTAAAAGGCAAGAAAGTGTTGCTTTTTCTGAAATAGAGGAGTAGAATTGGGGAAGAGAAATCAGAAGGGAAGTGGAGAAATGGAGTATTTTTACCTTCTCCTGGCGATGATCCTATCTGCGCTGATCACTGTTAGCGGACGGCTTTATAATAACAAAAACCAGGGGGTCGCCAATGTGACCCGGCTTTACAGCCTGCTGGTTTCCGCAGCCGCGGCCACGGGCTGGCTGTTCCTTTGGCTGACGGAGTTTTCCTTTGATGCCCGGGTGCTGCCCTATGCGGCACTGTACGGCCTGATTTATGTTTGCTTTACAGTGGGTATGCTGGGAGCAATCAAGACAGGCTCCACCTCCCTGACCGCTCTTGTAAAACAGGTGGCACTGGTGGGTATTTCCTTCTGGGGCTACTTCTTTTGGGATACCCAGTTTACGGTTTTAAGTGCCATCGGCATTGTGGTGCTGTTGATCTCCCTGGGGCTTTGCCTGCTGGTAAAGGAAGAAAAGACGGAATCCCACCACTTGGGGAAGTGGCTCTTTTATGCTCTGCTGATCACGGTGGGAAATGCAGGCTGCGGCATTATTCAGCGGTATCAGCAGATGCATTTTGCCTATCAGCACAAAAATATGCTGATGTTCTTCGGCTATCTGTTTGCTACCTTCTTCTGCTTCCTCCTTTCATTGAAGGAGGATAAGGCCAATTGGAAGAGGGCGGCCAAAAGCACCTGGATATTTGCTGCTATGGCCGGCAGTGGCAGTGCCTTTTCCAATGTGTTTATATTGCTGTTGGTGCAGTGCAATATGTCTCCGGTGATCCTGTACCCCGGCATTGCGGTGGGCGGCCTGATCCTGACTACCCTGGTTGCCTTTTTCGGCTTCCGGGAAAAGCTCCGTCCCCAGCAGTGGGTGGGTCTTGCCGTGGGCGCTGTGGCGCTGGTGTTGCTTAACCTATAAATGATCCCTCTGCCCGATCGGGCAGAGGGATTTTTCGATTATTTAACGGTGAAGCAGCCTTTGGTTTCTTCCAGCTTTTCAATGCTCCAGGCACCTATGGTAACATTGGCAAGATAGGTGCTCCTTTTGAAGGAGAAGCATATCAAGTAGAAGGTTTCGCCGTAATAGTTTGCGGAAATGCGAACTCCGTCAAAGGCCCGGCCATCCACCGCAATTGTGTCAACTTCCGCAATCACATCTGTGAAGCCCATATTTTCATAGGTGGATATCAGGGTGGGGATTTGAACTTCCAGGGACGCTTTTACATTCATTTTAATGATTTGCGCAGCAGTGAATTTCTCCATATTCACATTGATACTGCCGCCCTCGGTCAAATGCTGGGCGCTCATATCGTAGACGATGGTGGCCTTTTCCAGCAGTTTAAGGGTGTCCTCGTCCAAATATTCTTTTGTCATATTGTTTAGCTGCAGAAGCTCCTGCTCGGAAGCGAATGTCCAGCCCTGAGGCAGGGTGCAGCTAATACCAAGAAAGTCATTGGTGTAGGTGGTACCGGTGGTCTTGCCCATAGAAAATGCGGGCTCATTATCCTGGATCTCACCCCGGACATTTTCATTACCGCAGCCCACAAGGCTCAGCAGGATCAGCACACCAAGCACCAGCGCCATTATTTTTCGAATTTTCATACCGTCTCCTCCTTTATGGTTTTCCTCCTCTTCACTGTATCATATTCCGATTTTTAATGCAATCTTTTTTTTAACACGACGAATCTCTTGCCTGATTGACCGGGAATTCTTGCTGCAAAACGAAAATGCCCCGATGAAATTCATCGGGGCAAAAAAGATTTATTGAGAGATCAGACCAATGCGGTTGATTGCATTTTCCAGCGTGATAATGGATTCATCCACATCCTTAAAGCTGATGAGCACATCTTTTCGAGCACCTAATGTATAGACGGTGGAGTCCTTCGCGGCAACAGCTGAGGCAGTGAAGGCGCAGCAGGACAGCATTCTTTCCGTCAAAACCATAGCGGCAAGGTACTTGCTGTCCACATCCAGCTCCAGCTTTGCGAACAAATAGGCTTCAGCTACCAGCTCAACATAATCCCGACCAAGGGACTCTTCAGCACAGCTTTGGCATAACAGGTCGTAGGTCTTGGAGAAGGCATCCTTAAAAACAGCAAAATCAACCTTGTTGCGCTTCTTGGTTTCGAAGCAGAGGTCTTGCCACAGTGCAATCAACTCAGAAATTTGATTTTTATTTTCCATGCCATTGGCTCCTATCTTTTTTTGTTTTATTGTAGCACATAAAGATTGCGCATACAAGAGTAAATTTCCAGCTTTTTCTAACCATTTCGTGAGTCTCTTGGAAAAGGGAAGCCTTGACAAAACCGGGGGGCTGTGCTATAGTTAGCCCATACAAAATTTGCTTATTTTGCAAGCGGTTAGGATTTCCTTAGGGAAGTTCTATCCAAATTGCAGGATAGGCTTTTTTTATTGCCTTCCTGACTATATGTTTAGGAGGAACCACTATGTACTACTCTGATCCCACTGCAAACAAGGCCCTCAGCGGCATCAACCGGGAGTTTTCCCGACTGGAAAAGAAGGCAAAAAACCTTCGCCGTCTCTACCGGGAGGGGAAAATCACCCACCGGGACCTGGAAAAAGCCCAGGCCCAATTCACCGGCATCTACCGGCACGTGCTGACCCATGTGCTAAATGAGCCGGAGCAGGAAGAAGACTGTATAAATAACGGACAAAGCCTCTCGGGAAAACCGAGAGGCTTTGCTGTTAAAAGTTAATCTGTCTGCAAATATTGCTCCCAGGAAGATTGAATTTGTTCCGGCACAGCTACATTCCGTTTTTGCAGTGAGGTGAGAATGATGGGAATGATATCCGGATACTGCTCCCACTGGTTTTGCAGCATACACATTTGCAAAAAACTCAATAGCTCTGCGGGTGTGCGCCTTTCTGTATAAGCCTGTACTGTATGTTCCATTTTTACTTATGCCATGGTGGGGCCCTTTTCTCAGAATATCCCGAATCAGGATATCTTAATTATACCAATGTGGGATAATTAAGTCAAGAGGGAAGGGGGATCTTATGCGCTTAAAGGAATTGCGACAAAAGAAAGGGCTGACACAGCTACGGCTTGCAACAGAGCTGAACACCACCCAAAACACCATCAGTCGATACGAAACCGGGGAGCATGAGCCTGGAATTGCGGAACTAATAAAGATTGCGGATTACTTCAATGTTTCCGTAGATTATCTTTTGAACCGAACAGAAAACCCCAAAATGAACAGATAGCAAAAAATCACCGCTCCACCGAGCGGTGATTTTTTAGTTAGCAATCAGCCCCTGCTCACAGAGAAGATCTGCGATACGCGAAAGGAGAAAGCTTATTCTATCTCCACGTAAAGGCAGAAGGGGTTGTTTTCCCCGTCTGTTTCGTGCGTGAAAATAATGCTCCAACGGAATGTATCATCAAACAAATAGATATCCTCGGGCAAATTGGATTTAAGCGAATCAGACCAACTATTTACGGAAAGCACACTCGTTTTGGGGTGTTTCCAGTAATTTGGAATAAAGATCCTTTCGCAGGAATGTATGTCCCACATAATGTAAATATTTTGCTTTTCTAGCAAAATGCGAGTTGCTTCTGCCGCAGACACAGCTTTGGGCTTTTTCAGACAATCCCAAAGATAGCCAATATAATACAGACCGTCGCAAAACAGGGTTTTATGTTCGATGTTTTTGATATAGTAGTCCTTCGCTGTGTCCACAAAATTCTGTATGTATTTGTAACGCAGTTTATCTGATCGAGCCGCATCTAATACATTCATCGCAATCACCTCTTGCCGTCATTATAGCACGCAATTTGTAAGATAGAAAGGACTTTGCATGAAAATTCGTAGGGACACCCGTCCCCGGGTGTCCGTTGAACGCCGCAAATGCGGGCACCGCAGGAGCGGTGTCCCTACAAATAATCTTCCTGCTGAGT
>JAZQLG010000008.1:0-27582 GCA_045542575.1 Faecousia sp. | reverse complement strand
CCCGCCGGAAGGATAACATTCCTGTGCGTGTAACTACAGGGATGCACGATCTGGTGCAGCGGGCCAATAGCCAAAACTTTGTGCCTGTGGTGGACGATAAGGATACTTTTATTGGCATCGTGTCCAGAGGCGCGATTATTAAGTACTGCTACGAAAGCCTTTACCAGGAAGATTGAGTTTACCAAGGAATAAAACAGACGGAAGAGCGGAAACCGCTCTTCCGGCTGCCTTTATGTTTTACTGACCTGTGTATTTTGTGTTATACCCTGGGTTTTCCTCGGGCCGTTTGGCGTTGGGATACATGATATCGGTGTAGATATCGGTTTGCAGCTTTTTAACGAGGTTATACACGTCAATGTAGTTTTCAATGCTGGAAATCTTGACGGAAGTGCTTTTGCCGTTGGTGCCCAGCTGGTTGGAGGTTGCGATCACATCGCCAACGCCGAACATCTGGTCAAAAACACCTCTGTGCAAGTCAATATGGGACATTTCAGCAAAGGGCTTTGTCTGTATGGTCCGATTGAGAATCCCGCCGGAGACATAAATAGCTCTGTCAGTTACCACATAGGCAATGTTTCTGTATTTGCGGAAGGTAAAAAGTACACCAAACAGGTAGAGCCATACCGGCATCAGATGGAGTATCATAAAGCCGATCATAAATGTGGAGATCTCTCCGGGCACATCAGAGAAGGCTGTGCCCATAATGCTGAAATCAAGAATGGCCCAAAGAACGGCAAAGGGCAGCAGGGGATTGAAAATGCTTTCAAATAAGTAGCATTTCTTGTTGGGCTTTCCCGCATAAAGCACTTCTTCGTTAGGGCCTATAATGGCCTTTAATTCTTCAACCATATGGATACCTCCTTTTTTGTTATTATAGTACGGACAATGAAAAAATACAAGTAAAAGAACCCGAGTGTTTTTTACTTGAAAAGCAGGGCTAAATTTGCTATAATAACAAAAATATGTCCCGGAGGTGGAATATGGACAGCGAGAAACTGAAAAACCAGCTGGGCAGTAATATCGCCGCCCATCGTAAGCGCTTTGGCTTGACCCAGGCCGCGCTTGCAGAAAAACTGAATTTTTCCGATAAAGCGGTGTCCAAGTGGGAGCGTGGAGAGTCGATCCCTGATGTGGTGACCCTGGCCCGGTTGGCTGAGCTTTTTGATGTTCCTATGGATGTTTTGGTTCGGGATAAGGATGAGCTGCCTAAGGATATAGGCTCCGTAGAAAGAGCTATGGGTCGGGCGGTTGAAAAGACCCTGAAGCGGAAAGCGGATAAAAAGATCATTCAGAAGCTTTCTTCCTTGCTTGTGTGGTTTGTTGCCCTTCTTGCCTATGTGGTGCTTGCTACATTGGATGTGCCTAATGCCTGGGTTGGTTTCTTGTATGCCTTGCCGGTAAACTGCGTGGTGCTGATCAGCCTTCGGTCTGCATGGCACGATTATCGTGCAAATATTATGCTGACCAGTATCCTTTCCTGGGGATGTCTTCTCAGTATTCATGGGTCTATTTTGGTGTTTACCGGGCTAAATGCTTGGATGATCTATCTTTTGGGAATTCCCGGGCAGGCGGCCATTTTGCTGTGGAGAAGATTATTCCGTGTGACAGGAGAGAAAAAGAATGGATAAAGCCGCACTGCGGAAGGAGATCCGGGAAAAGAAGCGGGCAATGACCTCTTTGCAAATTGAAAAAGCCAGCCAGGATCTGGCTCGGCAGTTTTTGGCAACAACCTACTATCAGCGGGCAAAAACCCTTTACGGTTATTTGCCTTATAATCAGGAGGTCCGCACAGAGCCCATTTTGCTCCGGGCGTTACAGGACGGAAAAAAGGTGGCTGTTCCCAAAGTCTATGGGGATACTATGCGTTTTATCTATATAGATGATCTGTCAGGCATTGAAAAGGGCTACGCTGGGATCCCTGAGCCTGTGGCTGACGGACCTGTAGCTGAGGATGAAACCGCATTGGTGCTGATGCCTGGTCTTGCCTTTGATAAGGAAGGCCACAGGATCGGTTATGGCGGCGGCTTTTATGATAAGTTTCTGTCTTCTCAGCCAGGGCATCCCACGGTTGCGTTGTGTTATGATTTTCAGATGCTTCCCAAATTGGAAACAGAAGAATTTGATGTGCCTGTAGACCTTGTTCTTTGGGCAAAAAAGGATTAAACTATGGAATTTATTGCAGTTGCGATTATTGCAGCGTTTGTGTTTGGCCTTTGCTTCTTTGTGGACAAAGGCTTCACAAAGAAATTCAGAAATCAACAGCAGCACCGTTCCGGCACTGCGGTGCGCCTGAGTAAGCGCTACGGCTCCATTGGACTTATTGTGGCGGTGCTGGGAATTGCCTGCCTCTTTGCGGCACCGGGTGAAGGTGCCATCTTGTGGATCGCCGGCGGCATTTTGATTTTGGGCGGTGCCGGGCTTGTGGCATGGTACTTAAGCTTTGGTATTTTCTACGATGCGGAGGCTTTCCTGGTCACAAACCTCTTCAAAAAAACAAAGCGGTATACCTATGACCAAATTAAAGCACAGCAGCTATATTCAGCCTCCGGGAATGTGATCATCGAACTGCACTTTTTGGATGGCACTGCTGCACAGCTGCAAAGCACAATGGATGGCGCCTATACTTTTATGGACTTTGCGTTCCATAGATGGCTGGACGTGACCGGACGGTTTAAGTCTGATTGCGATTTTTATCAACCGGACCAATCTTGTTGGTTTCCGCCGGTGGAGGAATGACTATGCATATACCCAGTGTCACAACGGATAAAGTGGAAGTGCTCTCCTTTGAGAAGGCACTGACAGCGGCAAATACCAACCAGCAAGAATACGATATTGCAAATTGGTTGTATGTGCCGCCCTTTTACAGTGAGTACCGTTACATACTGGGCACCCGGGGAAAGAATCCGCTGATCTGCATCGGCATCAATCCCTCTACCGCGAAGCCCGGCGACTTGGATAATACCTTGAAGTCTGTGGAACGTATCGCCCTGGGCAACGGCTTCGACAGCTTCATTATGTTCAATGTTTATGCTCAGGGGGCGACAGACCCGGATCATATGGAAGAAAACTGCAATTGGGAATTGCACCGGCAGAATATGGAAGCCTTCCGCTATGTGCTTTCAATCTCTGAAAAGCCCGGTGTTTGGGCAGCTTGGGGTACGATCATTGAAAAACGCCCCTATTTGCGTCAGTGCCTTTTGGATATGGTGCAGATAGGTAACACCTATGGCGCAAGCTGGTACTGCGCCGGCAAGGTGAGCAAGAAGGGCCATCCTCATCATCCTTTGTATTTACGAAAAGACGAAAAAATCCGACCCTTTGACACAGAGGCCTACCTACATTCCCTATAAGGAGAAACTATGGATCAGTTATGCGATACCTGCTGGTATTTTGATTATGACGAAGAGTTTGACGAATACTACTGTATGATGGATTTGGACGAGGACGAGGTTTACCGCTATATTGCCAGCCGTCAGAGCAGATGTCCCTATTACCGGCAGGGAGATGATTATACCCTGGCAAGAAAGCAGTAAGGTTTGCATTGTATGCAATGATTCAGTTATTAAATAATTTCGGAGGGAAACCGAATGGAAAATAGAAGCGAAGAACTTAAAAGATACTTACAGCCTGGAAAACATATCCATCTGATCGGCATTGGCGGCGTTTCCATGCGTCCCCTTGGCCTTGTTCTGCAGGGGATGGGTATGGTTGTTACCGGCTCAGATATGAATGCTTCCGTGTCCACCGATGAACTGATTGCCAAGGGTATTAAAGTGACCATCGGACACCGGGAGGAAAATGTATATGGTGCGGATTGCGTTATCCGCACTGCTGCTGCCCACAATGATAACCCGGAGGTTGCCGGGGCAAGAAGCCTGGGGATCCCTCTGTTTGAGCGGGCACAGGCCTGGGGCGTAATTATGCAGGCGTATAAGAATGCGGTTTGCATTTCCGGCACCCACGGAAAGACCACTACCACCTCCATGCTGACCCATATTCTTATGGCTGCTAAGGTAGACCCTACCGTTATGATCGGTGGTTATCTGCCTTTGCTGCATGCAGGCCACCGGGTTGGTAAGGGTGATACGATCGTTCTGGAAAGCTGCGAATACTGCGACTCCTTTCTGAATTTCTTTCCCACATTGGCAGTTGTTTTGAATGTGGAAGCGGACCATTTGGATTATTTTAAGGACCTTCAGGATGTTCAAAAATCCTTCCGGGCCTTTGCTGAGCTTTCTACCGGCGGTATTTTGGCAAACGGTGACGACCCCCATACACTGCAGGCTCTCCGCGGCCTTGATTTTATAAGCTTTGGCTTAGGTGAAGGCAACCGGATTCGGGCGATACATGTGTCTGAAGAATTCCAACACTTCGATGTGTATTGCGACGGAAAGCTCTATTGCCATCTGGACCTGCAGGTTCTGGGCAAGCACAACCTGCTGAATGCTTTGGGCGCGGCCGGCGCAGCCTGGATGCTGGGCATTGACGGTGATTATGTCAGCTATGCGCTGGCGGGCTTTACCGGTGCTGACCGCCGTATGCAGAAAAAAGGCGAGTTTAACGGCGCTGTGCTGTATGACGATTATGCTCACCATCCGGATGAATTGCGGGCTACCATTGAAGCTGTGCGCAGTATGCATCCGAATCGGCTGGTGGTTGCCTTCCAGCCCCATACATACACCCGGACCAGCGCACTGTTTTCTGACTTCGTTCGGGAACTGAAAACTGTAGATGTGGCTGTGATAGCGGAAATTTATGCGGCCCGTGAGCGAAATTCCATTGGTATTTCCTCCCGGAATCTTTGCGCGGAGGTTCCCGGCAGCATATATTGCGAAACCTTGCAGGATGTAACTGTTTGCCTGCGGGAAATTGTCCGGCCCGGGGATGTGGTCCTTACTGTTGGCGCGGGAGATATTTACAAAGCAGGGGAAGCCCTTTTGAAGTGAGGAAGATAAAATGGCAAAATTGAATGTTTGTATCCTTTTTGGCGGTATTAGCCCGGAACACGAAGTGTCCCTGCGCTCTGCTGAATCGGTGCTTATGAATATTAACAAGGAAAAATACAATGTCCTTGCTGTCGGAATTACCAAGGAAGGAGATTGGATCCTGTATGGCGGAGTGGACTACAGCCTTCTGCCGGATGGCAGCTGGGTATCCCATCCGGGCAATTGCAAGGCATTTCTTTCTCCTGTACGGGGCCAGGGGCTTGTGTGCCTGAATGAGGGCAGCTATACCTGCCGCCCTGTGGATGTGGTATTTCCTGTTCTTCACGGTGAAAACGGAGAAGATGGGGCAATGCAAGGCCTTCTGCAGATGGCGGGAATTCCTTTTGTGGGTCCCCATTTGGCAGAGTCTGCGGTGTCTATGGATAAGACCCTTACCAAGCTGGTAGCCGATAATGCGGCAATCCCTCAGGCAGCCTGGCAGCTCGTAAACAGCCGGGATGTTTCCAGCCGGATGGATGCCATTATCGAAAGGATCGAGGAGCGGTTTTCCTATCCTGTTTTTGTAAAGCCTGCAGGTACAGGTTCTTCTGTAGGTGTTTCCAAAGCGGCTAACCGGGAAAAGCTGGAGGAAGCATTACACTTCGCCGGAAAGTATGACAGTAAGATCCTTGTTGAGGAGTTTATCCACGGCAGGGAAGTGGAAGTGGCTGTGCTGGGCAATGAAAATCCGGTTGCTTCCATCTGCGGCGAAATTGATTCCGGCGCCGAATTCTACGATTATGATGCCAAGTATGTAACGGACACCTCCGTTGCCTATATTCCTGCAAGGATTTCTGAAGAAGTGGCAGAGAAGGTCCGGGATTTGGCGGTGAAGCTTTATACCGCCATTGGCGCCAAGGGCCTGAGCCGGGTAGACTTCTTTGTCACCTATGAAGGCGAGCGGGTTGTCTTTAATGAAATCAATACGCTGCCGGGCTTTACTTCCATTTCTATGTATCCCAAGCTGTTCTGCGCCAGCGGCATTGAATACCCGGATCTGATCGATCGGCTTCTTGCACTGGCATTGGAGGCTTGCAAATGAAATTCCCTGTGATGCTGTCTATCTGCGGCAAGCAGAATTATATTGACCAGGAGCCGGAGGTTATCGAACTGGTAACGGAAGGAACTTTGGAAAACACAGGAAGCGGTTGGGAAATCTGTTACGAAGAAAGCGATCTTACAGGCTTGGCAGGCGCCTTTACCAGTTTCCTGGTGGAAAAGGAAAAAATCACCCTGACCCGTACCGGTAACTTAACATCTCAAATGGTGTTCCGGGTGGGAGTTCCCCACGAAAGTCTTTATAATATGGGCTTTGGCGTTCTTTTGATTACCGTGAATGCAACAAAGATCCGCTATGAGCTTTCAGAAAGGGGAGGCTGGGTAGACCTTTCCTATGGGATTTCTATTGAGCAGGCCGCTGCCGGCAATATTGACTACCGTTTGGAAATCCAAGCAAAATAAAAATTACCGTCTTTGAATTTTTTTCAAAGACGGTTTTTGTATTCTTTTTCATTTGTGAGTCATACTAATCACATCATCAGAAAAGGAGGAAATATCGATGAACTGCCACGCTAATAAATCTATTGAATGTACCGTTCAGCAGTGCGCACACCACTGCGGTGATGCCAACTACTGCTCCCTGGAGCGCATCCTGGTAGGCACGCATGAGGAAAATCCTACGATGGACCAGTGCACCGACTGTAAGTCCTTCCGCAAGAAGTAAATTGCAGAAGACAGAAGCCGTCAACCGCCGGGGCAAAGCGCCTTGGCGGATGGCGGCTTTTATGTTGCATCGATGTGCGAAAAAGTGCGAATTTATTTTGTTGAATAAATTGGAATTATGGAGTATACTATCATAAAAGGGGAGAGTAATGTGTACAAGATACTGATTTTGGATGAATCGGAAGTGTTTTGCCACTCACTGGCGGAATTGCTTTCCGAAAATTTTGAGCCCTACATTATTCAGGACGGTGCGCAACTTGCAGAGTACTTACAGAAAATAAGGCCGGACATCCTTGTGCTGGATTTAGCAGCATCGGGTTCGGATGGACTGTATGTTCTGGAAACTGCAAATGCGGCCGGTATTCGGCCCTGCGTTCTTGCATTGACCAACTATGTCAGTTCCTACATGGATCGGCTTTTAGAGCAAATGCAGGTTAGCTATTATCTCAGAAAGCCCTGTGATATGTTCCAGCTTGCTGCCCGCATTACAGATATGGCGCTGGATCATCAGCTGCAGGTAATGCCGGATAAGGTTGTGCCCCAGTCTGAAATTGTAGAGAATTTCCTGCGTTATTTAGGTTTCTTTCCGCATTTGCGGGGCTATAAAATGCTTGTAACCGCCATTTGCATAAAGATGGATCATCCCAATATCCCTATGACTAAGGGGCTCTATACGGAAGTGGCCAGAATTTGGGGCACGGATTGGAAACAGGCAGAGCATGCGATTCGCAATTGCATTGAGAATGCCTATAAGCGCAGAAACGACTGGGTGTGGAGAATGTATTTTCCTTGTGCTCCCGATAAGAAGGTGGGACATCTGAAAAATTCTGTTTTTCTGAGTTGTGTTGCAGGCTATCTTCGCCAGTCTCCTCTGGAGGCTGTTCTCAGCTTATAAACTGCATATAATGCGGCTGGCAGTATGCCAGCCGCTGCTTTTTTCGGTTTTATGCCGCTATTGATGTATGAAAATCCTTTTTGTGTCAGATAGTATACCTATCAAAGAAAAGGAGCGGTAAAATGGGAAAAAGGACAGGCTATTTTGTGATCGTTGTTTTGGTGCTGGTTCCGGTTCTGGCAGTTGGGCTCACGCTTGGCGGTATGTTCCAAATGGGGCAGAAGGTCAATTTATATGCCCAGGAGGTGTTTTCAGGGCAAAGCACAAAGGGAAATTGTGTGCTGCTGGCAGACAAAGGCGGAAACGCAATCTTTGCCTGCCTTTTGGAAGACAACAGCACACATCTTATAAGCATCTTGCCTTCTGCCAACCCAAAAGAAGAAAAAAGTGTAACCTTCCTTTCTGTGTATCAGAAGGATGGAATTGAAGGCTTGAAGCAACAGGTGGAAAATAGTCTTTCCTGCACAGTCATCGGCTATCTGGAGGTGGATTTTTCAGGCATTGCATCTGTTGTGGATGCTTTGGGCGGTATCGAGATGAAGGGAAAGAACCACACCGGACAGGAAGTACAAAGCTATTTGAATAGCCTGCCAACGAGCAGCGCCGGAGCACAGGCGCAGCAGGAAGTGGTTTTGGCTGTGGGTAGACGCTTTTGTAATGCAGGCTTTTGGAAGGCGCAGAAGGGGCTTGGAAAGCTTTTGCGGATCACAGAAACAGACCTTTCTGTAAGCGCGCTTATGAAGATCGGCAAAAAATTGATACCCGCCCTTGATGGGAACGGCTTGTTTCAGTATTGTTTGCCGCATCAGGGCAAGTGGGATCTGCCTTGCAGTGCAGGCAATCAATAGGGATATCTTGAGCGGTACTGGAAGGCAAAATCGTTTGATTCTGTGCAATTATGGAAATTATTTCCTATTCAAATAGGTCGAAAAGTATTAAATAGAAGGAAATAGGCGGGAAAAAGGCAAAAATAGAGTAAAAAAAGTTGATTTAGGCATTGACAAAGAAAAAGGCGAATAGTATAATGAAACTACCAAATATTGGGAGGAACGGGCATGGTATTGACAAGAAGCGAACTGGAAATCATGGATGTTCTGTGGGATTCCCAAGCTCCGCTGTCCCGTGGTGAATTACTGGAGCAATCCACAGATAAAAATTGGAAGGATAGTTCCGTGCATATTTTGCTGAACGGTCTGCTTCGCAAAGGGGCCATTCGGGAGGTTGGTTTTGTCAAGCGCAGCAAGACCTATGGGCGTACCTTTGCGCCTGCGATGAGCAGAGAAGCTTACTTTGCCACCACCATTTTTTCCCACAAGAAGAAACCTGACTTTGTTGGGCTGATTGCCGAGCTTCTTAAGAGGGATGACCTGTCCGATGAGCAGCTTGCTCAGGTGCTGGAGCTTGCGCAAAAGGCGCAAAAGTGATATCGTGAATAAAACCGGCTGGATTATTCCAGCCGGTTTCTTTTTACATATTTTGGGGCCGCTTTCTTGCCAGGTATTCGTCCAGTTTTTCTTTCATATTATCAGGCATCTTTCGGGCAACGGGGCAGTGCTTTGCCTGGGCCATAGCCTTTGCAAAGGCGGTGATGAAGATGCAATCCTGTTCCATTTGGGCGGCGCTCATTACGGCAGGAGTATCATAGCTGTTGTGGATGGTGGCGGTGTTGCCGGGAGCGATCCGGGCAAAGCTTACAGCCGGAATACCCTTGTCTGCGAAGGGAGTGGAGTCGCTGGAGTAGACATCCTGATAGGGCTTGCAGCCAAAGCCTTCCTGGGAGGAAAGGTATTCGATGTAATGCACAAGCTTCTCTTCGCTGGTGCAGCAGGCAATAAATTTGCCCATAATGCAGCCGATCATATCCAAATTGATATTCAGCACAACATTTTCAAGCTCTTCTCCATGGGCGGCACAGTAGGCTTTTGAGCCCAGCAGACCCCGCTCTTCGCTACCGCACCAAATAAAGCGCAGACCATGGTTATGAGGAATTTTAGAAAGCGCTTCTGCCAGGTACAAAAGACCAATAGAACCGGACATATTGTCATAGCTGCCTTTAGAAAGGGAAGTGGAGTCATAGTGGGCGGTGAAGACGATGTATTTGCCGTTTTCTCCAGGCAGGTCCAGGATCACATTGTGAGAATCGGCAGAGTAATGCTCTTGCTCCAGCACGATCTTTGCGGTTTTGGCGCCCTGCTTTACAAGCTTTACAGCATCTTTGGCGTTGATGTTCACGCCGGGCAGCAGATTGCCCTTGGAAACATAGCTGCGAAGCTCACGCTGGTCAATATCCCGGTCAGCATAATTCAGGTTACCATCGTAGCTGATAAAGCCGACTGCACCGTTTTCCAAAAGGTCCTGGTAGCGCCAGTAACCCAGATAGCCGTCAAAGAGAACGATCTTACCCTTACAGTTTTCAAGGCTGTGGGGGCAGTTGTCGGTCAGGTAGTAGAGGGGGGCTTCCACCTGATGAGAGCCTGCATTCAGATAGCCCTTGCAGGCAATGGCTTTTCCGTCAACTTCCAAAGTGGCGGTTTGAATTGTGGCCATATCCACAGGGAATGCCTCAACGGTGGCGTTAAGACCCAGGGCAGCACACTCGTTGGCAATGTAATCCGCAGTTATCTTTTCTTCCGGAGAGCCGCCGGTGCGGACATAAGCTGTTTCTCTGATGATGCGGGAAATGGTTTTCTGATTCATACTTTTCCTTCCTTTTTCGTTGGTTTTTTCTATTATAGCATAGCTTTATGGAAAAGAACAGACTCTTTCTCTATATTTTGGTTGATTTTTATATGGGTCAATGATATGCTATTATAGAAGAGAGGTGCATATATATGCGTAATTTTGTTAAATTTTTAGGTAATTTCATTGGCGTTGTTCTTTCTTTGGTGCTGAGCATTGCGTTGCTTGGGATGCTTATTTTTACACCGATGCTTTCCGGTGTATCTGCGCTTACCCGGCAGGAGACCATTTCTCAGGTGATTCAGGAAATTGATTTTGCACAATTCTTCCTGGACAATTTCCGGAACGAGCTGAGCGAGGAAGAAAAGAGAGAAATGGATTTTCTCGTGGAGCTGACGAAAACAAATGCATTTAAGGATTTGATGGAGCTCTATGCCATTGACATTTCCAATGCTTTTGAAGAAACACCTAAACCCACAGTCCTTACCAAAGAGGCCCTCCGAAAGATCATGAATGACAATATGGAGGAATTGATCCGTATTGTACGTTTGTTGGGAGAAAGAGAAGGGGAGGATATGTCCTCCAAGACAGACGAGGAATTGGAACAAGATGTCCGCGAGGTCTTTGAGGAAGTAGTAGACAGATTCCTGGAGCTGGTCCCCACTGTAGAAGATCTGCGGAACCTAATGGCCAGGATCTCTAAGGAATTCTCCACCGATTCGTCCACTGATAATGAAAGACCTAACAGCAATAACAAGACGGAAGAATCCTTTGATACCTCCTTCAATGAACCGAATGGTGATGGATATGAAGGCGGCGGTACGATTACATACATCCCCGGCGAAGGCGATGGTATAACCAGTGTGATCATTGGCCCCGATGGCAACCCGATTTCCGGAGGCGACGGCATCTTCTATATTGTAGACGAGAACGGAAATATCGTTATTACAGGCGGTGAAGGTGGCACTGCCACATCCGGCGGCGGTACGCTAACCTTCGGCAAAGCAGTTGTGTTCCAAAACGGCACCATTCGTGTCCTTTTTATGGGGGCTGGTCAACCCGGTGAAGAGGCCCAGGAAAAGGAGCAGGAAGAAATTGCAGACTGGTTCCTGAAATTTGTGGTTATGGCGAAGAATGGCACCCTGACCCTTCTGATGGTTGGCGTGATGGCGGTGCTGGCTCTTCTGATCTGCCTGCTTCGTTGGCCTCGGTTCAAAGGCCTTATGTGGGTAGCGGTTATGCTGCTGATCGGCGCGTTGCTTTCTGTGGTGGTTGCTGTTGCGTATACGGTTCTTCCCGGCATTATAGCAGCAAAGGAAGCCGGTAGTGCAGGAGTCATCTCCGCAGTAAGCCCTGTTCTCAGGATTATTACAAACAGTATGTATGTTGCTGCTGCCATCTATGCAGGTGTTGCGATCGTCCTCATTGTGCTGTTTGCCCTTCTGCGGAAGGTCCTGCGGAAGCAGAAAGCTGCGAGACTGGCTGCCGATGCCAAGGCAGAGGCCATTGAGGAAGTTGCCGATGCCGCAGAGGCAAATGCCCTTGCTGTTGAAGCCTGGGAAGAGCCTTCTGTAGAGGAAGACATGCCTGCAGCTGAGGAAGACATACCTGCAGTTGAGGAAGAAGTGCCTGCTGAGGAGGCGGAGCTTTCTTCTGAGGAGGAAGTTTTAGAAGCCGGAGATGTTCTCTGCGAAGAAGCGCAAATACCTGCCAATGAGGAGGAAGTACCTTCTAAAGAAGAGGCTCCTGCAGAATAAGTATAGAAAAGTATGCGGATGCACTTGCATCCGCATATTTTTTGTTGACAAATCAGCCCAGGAGAGTATAATTGTATACAATAATCCAAAAGGAGGAAGAACTATGCTGGAAATCTCCAATAAGACCAATCTTCTGGAGCAGAAGTCCTATAAATACTCTTTACAGGATGTATCAGAACCCAATCTGATGCGGGATGTCTACTCCTACGGTACAGTTCCCAAGGTAGCATTCAACCACCGCAGAGTACCTATGAATATGCCGGAGGAGATTTGGATCACCGATACCTCTCTTCGCGATGGGCAGCAGTCTGTGGAGCCCTATACGGTAGACCAAATTGTGAAGATCTATAAGCTCCTTTCCAAGCTGGGCGGCCCTTACGGCATTATCCGGCAGACGGAGTTCTTTATTTACAGTCAGAAGGACCGGCAGGCCATCGAAAAGTGTATGGAGCTGGACCTGAAGTTCCCGGAAATCACAAGCTGGATCCGAGCCAATAAGGAAGATTTCCGCTTGGTGCGGGATTTGGGCATAAAGGAAACCGGCATCCTTGTCAGCTGTAGTGACTATCATATTTTCAAGAAAATGAAGATGTCCCGGCGGCAGGTGCTGGACCACTATCTCGGCACAATTAAGGATGCCTTTGATGCAGGCGTGATTCCCCGCTGTCACTTGGAGGATATTACCAGAGCGGATTTCTACGGCTTTGTAGTGCCTTTTGTAAATGAACTGCAGAACCTGTCCAAGGAAGCGGGAATTCCTGTGAAGATCCGTGCTTGTGATACGATGGGCTACGGCGTTCCTTATACGGAAGCGGCTATGCCCCGAAGCGTTGCCGGTATTGTTTACGGTCTGCAGCACTATTCCGATGTGCCCAGTGAGTGCCTGGAATGGCACGGTCACAATGACTTTTATAAGGCGGTTGCCAATGCATCCACTGCCTGGCTTTATGGCGCTTGCGCAGTCAACTGCTCCCTGCTGGGTATTGGTGAGCGTACCGGCAACATCCCTCTGGAAGCGATGGTCTTCGAGTATGCGTCCCTGCGTGGCTCTATGGATGGAATGGACCCCACCGTTATTACGGAAATTGCGGACTTCTTCTCGAAGGAAGTGGGCTACAATATCCCGCCGATGACGCCCTTTGCAGGCAGAAGCTTCAATTCTACCCGGGCGGGCATCCACGCCGACGGCCTGATGAAGGACCCGGAGATCTACACGATTTTTGATACGGAAAAGCTTTTGAACCGCCCCGCAACGGTGGAAGTCAGCAAGACCTCCGGTGCTGCCGGTATTGCTTTCTGGATCAACGCTACATACCGGCTGCCTAAGGAAAAGCAGGTTGGCAAGACCGACAGCCTGGTAATGGAGCTGAAGGCCTGGGTGGATGAGCAGTATGAAACCGGCCGGCAGACGGTGATGTCCTATGGGGAAATGACGGAAAAGATTCAGGAACTTGCCCCCGGCAGATTCCAGATTTGAGGTGGCGAATATGGCAGAATTTAAGACTGTTTCTTTGGCAGATCAGGTCTTTGAGAAGCTGGAGGATGATATTATTACCGGCGTTTACGCCCGGGGTGAGATCCTGACGGAGCTGAAGCTGGTGGAGCAGTTGGGTGTGAGCCGGACGCCGATCCGGGAGGCCCTTCGCCGCCTGGAGCAGGAACGGCTGATTATGGATTCCGGTAAGGGCTCTGTGGTGCTGGGCATCACTTTGGAGGACCTGATCGACATTATGAATATCCGCCTTCGTGTGGAGGGCCTGGCTACCTATTATGCCACCCAAAACCTGACGGAAGAGGGGAAAAAGGAGCTGACCCAAATCAACGAGCTGCAGGAGTTCTATTTCCAAAAGAAGGATATTGAGCGTTTGCGGCAGATGGATGATCGGTTCCACGAATGTATTTACCGCCTTTCAGGCCGTACTGTTTTGACAGACACTCTAAGACCTCTTCATAAGAAGGTGCAGCGCTTCCGGAAGATCTCTATTCAGGACAGCACCCGAACAGAGGCATCCATTCTGGAGCATAAGGCCATTTTTGATGCCATTATGAGCGGCGATGCGGAGCAGGCAGAAATTGAGACCTGTATCCACATTCATAACGCCAAGGAAAGTATGATTGCGAGGTTTCAGCACAATGGGTAAGACAATTGCACAAAAGATTATTGCATCCCATCTGATTTCCGGCACAATGGAGCCGGGCAGTGAGATCGCACTGAAAATTGACCAGACCCTGACCCAGGATGCCACCGGTACGATGGCCTACCTGGAATTTGAAACGATGGGTATTCCCCAGGTAAAAACCGAACTGAGTGTCGCGTATGTGGATCATAATACCCTGCAGTGCGGCTTTGAGAACCCCGACGACCACCGGTATCTGCAAACCGTTGCCGCTAAGCACGGTGTGTGGTTCTCCCGACCCGGCAACGGCATTTGCCACCAGGTCCACCTGGAGCGGTTTGGCAAGCCCGGTAAGACCCTGATCGGCTCCGACAGCCATACCCCCACAGGGGGCGGCCTGGGTATGCTTGCCATTGGCGCAGGCGGTATGGATGTGGCGGTTGCGATGGGCGGCGGCGCTTACTATATCAATATGCCCAAGATGTTCCGTGTGGAGCTGACGGGCAAGCTGCAGCCCGGCGTGGGTGCGAAGGATGCGGCATTGGAGATTCTCCGTATTCTCTCCGTTAAGGGCGGTGTAGGCGCTATTATTGAATGGAACGGCCCCGGTGTAAAGACCCTTTCCGTTCCCGAGCGTGCTACCATCACCAATATGGGCGCGGAATTGGGTGCTACCACTTCCGTATTCCCTTCCGATGAGAACACTCTTGCATTCCTGACAGCCCAGGGTAGAGCACAGGACTATGTTCCTCTGGACAGTGATCCCGATGCTGTTTACGACAGGGTCATCCCTATGAATTTGAGCGAACTCAAGCCTATGGTAGCTTGTCCTCACAGCCCCGACAATGTTGTTGCGGCCGCTACCCTGAGTGCAGTTAAGGTGGACCAGGTGTGTATTGGCTCCTGCACCAACTCTTCTCTGCAGGATATGCTGAAGGTTGCCGCTATGCTCAAGGGCAAGACTGTTGCCCCCGGTGTGAGCCTTTCCATCTCTCCCGGCTCCCGGCAGGTGCTGACGATGCTTGCCAATTCCGGCGCGCTTGCAGATATTCTGGCAAGCGGTGCCCGGCTTTTGGAATGTGCCTGCGGCCCTTGTATCGGTATGGGCTTCTCTCCCAATTCCGGCGGCGTGAGCTTGCGTACTTTCAACCGGAATTTCCTTGGCCGCAGCGGCACCAAGGATGCCCAGGTCTACCTGGTATCTCCGGAAACAGCGGTGGCTTCTGCACTTACCGGTTACATAACCGATCCCACCACGATGGATGATCTTCCGCAAATTCCCCAGCCCGATTCCTTCTGCATTGATGATTCTTCCGTGCTGGCACCTCTGCCTGCCGATGAAGCAGCAGATGCACAGGTGTTGCGTGGCCCCAACATCAAGGAATTCCCAAAGAGCAAGCCCTTTGCCGACGAGCTGAAGGCAGAGCTTGTGCTGAAGGTGGGGGATAACATTACCACCGACCATATTATGCCTGCCGGTGCCAAGATCCTGCCTTACCGCTCCAATATTCCTCACCTGAGCAAATTCTGTTTTGAGGTCTGTGATCCAGAATTCCCGGAGCGGGCAAAGAAGGCTGGTGACGGTATCATCATTGGCGGCAGCAACTACGGCCAGGGCTCTTCCCGGGAGCACGCCGCCCTTGTGCCGATGTATTTGGGTATCCGTTGCGTGATCGCCAAGAGCTTTGCCCGTATCCACGCGGCAAACCTGATTAACGCAGGCATCCTGCCTCTGACCTTTGCTGATCCTGTCGATTACGATGCTTTGGACCAGGGTGCTGTACTGCAGCTGCAAAACTTGAAATCCGGTATGGAAAAGGGCAATATCGAAATTTTGAACACCGCAACCGGCAAGGCCTTTAAGGCAGTATGCGACCTGACGGCTCGTCAGCAGGCGATCCTGCTTGCAGGCGGTTTGCTGAACTACACCAAGGAGGGTGGAAAATGAAAGAGTTAGACCTGGCTTGCGAAAGCTTCCGCAAGCTTTTGGAGGAGCAGCTTGCCCGCATCCAAGATATGGACAGCGAAAAGGTGGATTTTTCTCAAAGAGAAGTGATCACCATTGGCCTTGTGGACGGTGACGGCATCGGCCCCATCATTATGACCCAGGCAGAAAAGGTCCTGCGTAAGCTGCTTGCGGAGGAAATTGCTAATGGGAGCATTGTCCTGAAGAAGATCGAAGGTCTGACCATTGAAAACCGCCTTGCCTTAAATCAGCCTGTGCCTACAGATGTGCTGGCTGAGATCAAGACCTGCGATGTGCTGCTGAAGGGCCCTACGACCACTCCTATGGGCGGAAAAATGGAAAGCGCAAATGTTACCCTTCGTCGGGAATTGGACTTATATGCCAATGTGCGGCCTGTGTGCATCCCTGAGGAGGGCATCGATTGGATCTTCTACCGGGAAAATACAGAAGGGGAGTATGTGCTGGGCAGCCGGGGCGTGGAGCTTCCCGGTATGGCGGTGGATTTCAAGGTCACTACTGACCTGGGTACCCGCCGGATCGCAAGAGCCGCCTTCGAGTATGCCAAGAATAACGGCAAGACCCGCCTTTCCATCGTTACGAAGGCCAATATTATGAAAAAGACAGACGGCAAGTTTACTGCCATCTGCCACGAGGTCGCCAAGGATTACCCTGGTATTGAAGTGGACGACTGGTACATTGACATTATGTCCGCAAACCTTGTCAATCCTGCCATTCGTAATCAGTTCCAGGTGGTGCTGCTGCCCAACCTCTACGGCGATATCATCACCGACGAAGCTGCCCAGATCCAGGGCGGTGTGGGTACAGCAGGCAGCGCCAATATGGGTGATAAGTATGCTATGTTTGAAGCCATCCACGGCTCTGCCCCCCGACTGATTGAGCAGGGCTTGGGCGATTATGCAAATCCCCAAAGCATCCTGAAGGCAGAGGCAATGCTTTTGCGGCATATCTGCAAGGCACAGGCCGCAGAAAAGCTGGAAAACGCCCTGCAAAACTGCCCCTGCAAGATCACCGGTGAAAAAGATGGCGCAACCTGCCAGACCTATGTAAATGCCCTTATGGAGCTTATCTGAATAAAAAATGTGCGTTGCAATTAAGCAACGCACATTTTGTTTTACAGCATATTGATGGCGGCCTGGATGCGGGCTTTGCTCCGGTCAGTGCCCAAAATCTGCATAACGGTGTACAGGTCGGGGGCGTTCTGTTTGCCGGTGATGGCAAGACGCAGGAAACCGGAAACATCGGCAACCGTACCGGGGAATGCAGTGGGATCAGCCTTGTAGGCCTTCATATCGGTGGTAAAGCCAATTTCTTCGGTGATGGCCTTGACCTTACTAAACCATTCGGAAGAATCGTCAGTTGGGTCGTAGACTGCCAGGAACTTTGTGAGCACAGCCTTAACAGTTTCAGCTGAGAACTTCTCATCGAATACCGGCTTTTCCAGATACTCGTCATAGAAGAAGCCCATATAAGGCTTGGCTTCCTTCCAGGTGGCTAAGTCCTTGCGGGGCTTTTTGCCGCCTCTGCCAATTGCCAGAATAGAGGTAGCATAGGCAGGGTCGCTTTCCAGCTTTGCGCCGAAGTCCGGGTCGAATTCCTTGGCCCACTCCACAAGCAAACGGTAGACCTTGTCAGCATCCATCCGGGCAATTTCATTTTTACTCACATCGGTCAGCTTGGCGTAGTCAAACAGGTTGCCGGCGGGGTTCAGCTTCTTGGGGCTGAACTTAAAGTCGGTGGCAGGAGCATCGGGATTGGCTCTGCGCCAGTCCTCGTAGTTGGAATTCAGAAGGGTCATAATATACTCATAAACCGCTTCCACAGGGAAGCCCTCTGCCTTGTAGAAGGTAAGAGCCAGCTCCGGGTCTTTCCGCTTGGAAAGCTTGCGCTTGGAGGTGCCGTCCATTTTCATCAGCGGCCCAATGTGGACATACTTGGGAAGCTTAAAGCCTAAGGCCTTGAAAAGCTGAATGTGGAAGGGGAGAGTGGGCAGCCACTCATCGCCACGGACCACGTGGGTGGTGCGCATCAGATGATCATCCACCGCGTGGGCAAAGTGATAGGTGGGAATGCCGTCAGACTTGAGAAGAACGTGATCCACATCGTTTTCGGTGATGGTCAGGTCGCCCTTCACAAGGTCGTTGAACTTAAACTGGTTGGCAATGTTGCCGGTGCTGCGGAAACGAAGCACCCAGGGATTTCCTGCATTTAGCTGTGTCTGGATATCCTCCAGGGAGCGGTCACGCCAAACGGCATAAGGGCCGTAGTAGCCGGTGGTCTGCTTGGCTGCCTCCTGCTTTTCACGCATGGCGGCAAGCTCTTCCTCGGTGCAGAAGCAGGGGTAGGCCATACCCTCTGCAACCAGCTTCTTTGCGTATACGTGATAGATGGCGGCTCTCTGGCGCTGACGGTAGGGACCGTAGATGCCGAAATCCCCATCCTTGGTAGCACCTTCATCAAAGGCAATGCCGTAGTGCTTCAGGGTGTCGATAAGAACCTCCACCGCACCGGGAACTTCCCGCTTAGCATCGGTGTCCTCCACACGCAGGAACAGCACACCGCCGCTCTGATGAGCCATACGCTCAGAGGTCAGACCCTGCACCAGGTTGCCCAGGTGGACAAAGCCGGTGGGAGAGGGGGCCATACGGGTGATGACCGCCCCTTCCGGCACTTGCCGCAGGGGGTATTTTTCTTCCAGGCTCTCCGGTGTGTCGGTGACCTGGGGGAACAGTAAATCCGCTAAAATCTTTGTATCCATCTTATTTACCTCGTAAACAAAAATTCTTTTGTTACTATAGCATATCTGCCTTGTAAAAGTCAATTTCTCGTTGCTTTTTTCTACGCTTTGTGGTAACATACTGGATATAGTAACAAAAAGAAGGCGAATAAAATGGAACAAACAGAAAAGAAGAGAATGCTATCGGGCATCAAGCCCTCCGGTGATCTGACCTTAGGCTCCTATTTGGGAGCGATCAAGAATTGGGCAGAGCGGGCTGACAGCTACGATTGCTTTTATTTTATGGCAGACCTGCACGCTATTACCGTGCGGCAGAATCCTGCTGACCTGCGCAGAAGAACCTTAGAGCAGCTTGCCCAGTATATTGCCTGCGGCCTGGACCCGGAGAAGAACACACTGTTCGTCCAAAGCCATGTCCACCAGCATGCAGAGCTGGGCTGGGTGCTGCAGTGCTACTCAATGTTCGGCGAGCTTTCCCGGATGACCCAGTTTAAAGATAAGTCTGCCAAGAATGAAGAGAACATCAATGGCGGCTTGTTTACTTACCCCAGCTTGATGGCGGCAGATATTTTGCTGTATCAGCCGGACCTGGTGCCTGTTGGTGAGGACCAAAAGCAGCATGTGGAGCTGTGTCACACCATTGCCCGCCGTTTCAATGGCGTGTATGGCGATGTATTCAAGATTCCTGAGCCCTTCGTTCCCAAGGTGGGCGCCCGGATCATGAGCCTGACCAACCCCACTGCCAAAATGTCTAAGTCTGAAAACGAGGACACCGGCCGTGTACTGGTTATGGACAGCCCCGAAACCATTATGCGCCAGTTTAAGCGAGCCATCACCGACTCCGACACAGAAAACTGTGTCCGCTACGATAAGGAAAATAAGCCCGGCGTCGCCAATTTGATGACCATCTACTCTGCCTGCACCGGCAGGACCTATGAGCAGATCGAAACAGAGTTTGCCGGTTGCGGCTACGGTGCGTTCAAGCCTAAGGTCGGCGAAGCCGTTGTGGAAATGCTCCGTCCCATCCGGGAAGAAGCAGACCGGCTCATTAAGGATAAGGCCTATTTGGAAGGTGTTTACCGGGACGGCGCTCAAAAGGCTGCCTATGTTGCGGAAAAGACCTTGCGGAAGGTCTACAAGAAGGTTGGCTTCTTAGGTAAATAAGGCAAAATCACCCTGCCTGCGTGGCGGGGTGATTTTTTATAGAATGAAGTAAAGCGCCATTGTCAGCAGGGCATTATCCCGGTTCTCCTTGTTATCACCGGCCATTAATAGCAGCAGAAACAGAATTGCCAAATCTCCAAAGTCAAAGCCCTTGGGAAGGATCTGCTTCAGAAAACCAAATGGCCCACCGCTATCCTGGGGAGCAGATATGCTTGGTGGCGGTAACGGCGGAGAAGAAGGGTGCACCGGTTGAGCCGGCGGCGGTGGCGGGGATTTGTCGGGTATGCGATTTCGCTGGAAGGAACCGTCGGATTGGGGCACATAGCGATTATACATACTGCCACCTCTAAAAAGATTTTTGCATCAATCCCGTGGCAAGTCCTGCCATTTTTGCTGCCTGCATCGCCCGCTCCAACCGCCTGAGCCTGTGCTCACCGATATAGGGCCGCAGAGCGGCAATGAGCGCCCGCTGATTGGGATCAATGGAGCTTTGCCCGGCCAGGGCGGCCATTTTTTGGATCATTTCTATATCCGGCATTTCAAAGCCGCTTTCTTCCTGTTGGGGCGGCGGCTGGGACGCCCCTAAGGATTGGGCCATTGCCATAATCTTCTCCATCGCATCCGGATTTCCCAGCACACTTTGGAGCATATTCTCCATATCCATACTCATTTTCCCATTTGCTCCATAATTCTCTTACCTTGGTCAGAGGAGAGCACCTCCTCCAAAATGCGTTTAGCATCCTGAATATTGCCGGATTGATAGCTTGCCATTGCTTTTCCCAGCTTATCAGACTGCCCCTGGTTCAGCATAGAAAGAAACTGCTTTCCTTGGGGTGTGGCGGCGATCCGCATTGCTTCCTGCATAAGGGCTTTTTGACTTTTTTCGTCCATTTCATTGCCTCCTGCATCAAAATATGCTATACTCTCTATGGCTAATATATGCAATGCGGGAGGAGTATGTGCTTATGAAGCTGCTGGTTTTTTCCGATTCCCACAGCACACACAGCCTGATGAAGCGGTTTGTGGATAAGATAAAGCCCAATATGATTGCCCACCTGGGAGATCATTATGATGACGGCAAGGTGCTGGAAGAGGTCTATTTCCATATCCCTCTCTATCAGGTGGCGGGAAACTGCGATATATACCGAGCGCCTGTGGGAGCTGTGAGTATGCTGCTTTTGCCTTTGGGCGGTGTAATGACTTTTATGGTTCATGGGCATACTCATTATGTGAAAAGCGGCATTGGAAGACTTGTTGCCGATGGTCGGGAGAAGGGCGCAAAGCTCATTTTATATGGTCATACCCATATTCCGTACTGCAAACAGGAAGCAGATGGCATTTGGGTAGTGAATCCCGGACCTGCAGGGTATGGTGGCAGCTGCGGCCTTGTGGAAATTGAAAATGGGGAAGTTGTCAGCTGTCGGATCCTGACGGAAAAAGACTTATAATCCAATCAGAACAAAGAAAGCAATGATCGCCACAATACCCAAAGATGAAGCGGCAATGAGAGCAGTATCCAAAATTTTGTGCAGTACTTGCCGCCGAGTGGCAGCATTTGGCAGTTGAATGTGGGGTTCAGACCAGAAATCGGCTTTGGCGGTGTTGGTTGTCAGCATAGGGTTACCTCCTTTTTTTGTTCTGTTGCTATCATACAACGCATATAGTACAATAAAGCGGACTGAAGTATCTGTACTTGCATAATTCGACATTATGTGCTAAGATATATTAAAAAATTCGCCCGGAGGTGGCGCTATGAATAAAGTTACCGGCTTTTTTAAGAATATGGGCAGCAAGATCAAAGGTGCCTGGGATAATTCTTCCACCACAAGAGGCAAAATTGCGGCCTTTTGCACTGCTACAGGAAAGTGGACCTATAAGCTCAGAGCCTTGGTTTTGGCACTGCCCATTGTTGTGATTTCCATTATTCTGGCGGTCAGCAATATGGCAACGCTGCCTGCGGCGGTGGCCATTGGTTTGCCTGCCTTTGTAAATGGCGTTTTGGTTTTCCAGGAACTGATGGTCAGCAAGATCCTTGCGGTGTTCATTCCTCTTTTGGTAACCGCTTTTTGCCTGTTGATGATGTTTCTTTCCAAGCGGATCTCTTTTCCCTTCCTTGTGAGCCTTTTCTCTTTGATCCTGCCTATCTTTTTCAGTGTGGCGGCCTCTTTGCCCGCCTGAAATAAAAGCAATAGTATTTGCGTAACGGAGGAGTACTATGAAGCGTATTGTTGTTTGCCTGCTGGCGCTGCTGCTATTGGCAGGCTGTGGGAATAAAACGGAAGAACCTACTGCGATCGAAAAGGATCTGCAGGCCATTTATGCGCAGATGGAGCCCCAGCTGCCGGAAATGATGGAGCTGAGCGATTCTATGATGCTGGATCTTTTGGGCATCAAGGCGGAATTCTGCATTGAGACTGTGGCATATATTTGCGCCGACGGCCTGCGGGTAGATGAGATTTGGCTGATTGAAGCATCCAGTGCTGATAATTTGAATACACTAAAGCAGCTGGCCCAGTCCCGGCTGGACAGTCAGAAGACCATTTACCAGTCCTATGCACCGGATCAGTATGCGATCCTGGAGCAGGGCGTAATTTTGACCGAGGGGAATTATCTGGCCTTTATCGTCAGCCAAAATGCCAATGCCCTGGCAGATATCTTCTCTGAATAGAAAATGCCCAGTGGTTTTCCACTGGGCTTTCCATCGTAAATAAGTTTTTTATAGAAAGAAGTGCATTTTATGAAAAAGATCCTTTTCCTTCTTCTGGCTATAGTTCTGTGTATGAGTCTGTGCGCTTGCCAAAAGGAAGCGCCTGCCCCTGAAACCGAGCCAGTGCAAACACAGCCTCCGGCAACTGTACCCCCTGCTACGGAGTATGTTTTTGGTCTGGAGGCCGAAGTGCTGGAATTTACCCAGCGGGAACAGACGGCGATCCTTTTCTCCGATGCTGCCCGCCTGCCGGAGGTCACCTGGGAGGTGGACCGGAAGGATCTGGTGGAAATCAAGGACGGCGTGATAAAGGCCCTGGACAGCGGTACAGTGAATATTACCGCAACCTGGAACGGCCAAACCGCCAAGTGTTTGGTGCTTTGCTATTTTGAGCCTCTGCCCACAGAGCCTCCTGCAACCAAGCCTTCCGGTGGATCTTCTTCCTCCGGTGCTTCCAGAGAGCCGGTTTTGGCACCTCCCACTACGGAAACCGTCAGCGCATCCTTCTTTGACGATGCGGTATTTGTGGGTGACTCCGTATCTTTGAAGCTTTCCTACTATGCAGACAGCTCCGGAAGATTGGGCGGCGCAAAGTTCCTCGTCCAGGGAAGCTACGGTGCAGGAAATGCAGTTTCCAACAAGCTGCTGATGTCCTATCAGGGCGAAAAGATGGATCTGCAGAGCGCTGTGGCGGCTACCGGAGCAAAGAAACTCTTTATTATGCTCGGTATGAATGACATTGCACTTTACGGCGTGGACAATACCATCAAGAACTGGCGCACGATGCTGGGCCGTATCTTGGAAAAGAGCCCTGATATTAAGATCTACATCCAGTCTATGACCCCCATCTGGACCGGTGGTGAAGTGGGCGGTCTGAATAATAAGAATGCGAATAAATTTAATGAGGCCCTGAAGGCCTTTGCCCAGGAAAACGGCTATACCTACATTGATGTGGCATCCTATATGAAGGACAGTACAGGCGGTCTTGCTACAAAATACTGCTCCGATAAATATGTGCATATTACGACAGAGGGCGCGAAAGCCTGGGTCAGTGTGCTGCGGGCCTTTGATGGCTATTGATAATGGAAAAAGCATTATATCAGCTGCCCCGGGTACTGCTTCCCTGGTATGAAAAGAACAGGCGGGACCTTCCCTGGCGAAAGGATAAGGATCCCTACCACATTTGGGTGTCAGAAATTATGCTCCAACAGACCCGCGTGGAGGCGGCAAAGGGCTATTACGCTCGGTTCCTCAGTAAGTTGCCCACGGTGCAGGCCCTGGCAGAAGCCCCGGAGGATGTGCTTCATAAGCTGTGGGAAGGCCTTGGCTACTACAGCCGTGTGCGGAATCTGAAAAGGGCAGCAGAGGTGATCGTAAATACCTACGGCGGTGTGTTCCCGAAAACCTACGAGGAAGCAATCGCACTGCCGGGCATTGGGCCTTACACTGCCGGAGCGATCTGCTCTATTGCTTTTGATCTGCCCACCCCTGCGGTCGACGGAAATGTACTGCGGGTTATGTCCCGCCTCCTTGCGGACCATACCCCGGTAACTGACCCGGCTGCCCGAAAGAATGCAGAGGCCGTTTTGAAGGAGATCTATCCCGAAAGAGCGGGGGATTTTACCCAGGCGCTTATGGAATTGGGTGCTACGCTCTGCGGCCCAAATCAAAGGCCGGACTGTCTAAACTGTCCTTGTAAGGATTTTTGCAAAGGCTTTGCCCTTGGCATTGCCCACAGCCTGCCGGTCAGACAGGAGAAAAAGCCCCGGCCAGTTTTGGAAAAGACAGTTTTTGTCCTGGAGTGTGACGGAAGCTTTGCTTTGGAAAAGCGGCCCTCGAAGGGCCTCCTGGCCGGTTTGTGGCAGTTTCCGAACACCGAGGGGACATTGAACACAGAGCAGGCCCTTTCTTACTTGATCGGTCAGGGGCTTCCCGTAAAGGATATCCAAAAATATGTGGAGCGAAGTCATATTTTTACCCATCAGGAATGGAAAATGCGAGCCTATTATATTTCCTTAAAGGATATGACAGGCCCCTTTACATGGATGACCCGCCAAACCGTGGAAGAGGACGCTGCCCTCCCAACTGCCTTCCGAATTTTTTGGGAATAAACGATAACAAGTGCAGGTGATCTCCTGCACTTGTTTGCTGTCTTGACGCAGTAAAAGAAATATGATACAATTGTATTGTAAGGGATGTGTGCTTTAGCCAATGCGTTAAAGCGGAGTAGGCGCATTGCGGTTCGTAATGCGCTTTTGTGCTGCTTGTGAGGTGATATTATGTTGAAAAATCAAAAGTATTTTTTATTGCTTTTGAAAACTGTTTCTGTTGTTTCGTTTATTAATGTGGTTGTGGTTTGGTGGCTTCCTTATGTTTTGCCTCTGAGCTCATTCACCATTGTCCAAAATGCAAGGCTTGCTTTTATTTCAGGAAGAAACGGTGCAGTAGCTGTCAGTCTGCTGCTTTGTGTGCTGCTGTACTGGACTGCAGTATCCATTCGCAAGCAACATATTCTGTGGCCGCTGTTGTCTTTGCTATACCTGCTGTTTGATTGCATACATTTGCTCCGGCTGCTAACCGATGGGCGAAACAATGGCTATTGGTTTGGATATAGCATTGCTATGGTGCTTTCCCTTGCATTGCTTGTGCCTCTGGGGAAGTACTGCTGGAATCGCGTGGGGAACAAACCGCACAGTCAGGAATGAAGTAAAAATGCGAAGGCGTGATGCGAAAGGCATCACGCCTTCTTTTGTGCGCAGGATTAATATTTCTATATATTGTGGTGAAAAGTCAAGAGGTAAATGCGAAAAAGTGCAAAAAATTTTAATTTAGGCAGATAAAAGGCTATTTACGCACGCCTCGTAGAGGTCTGCGGAGGTAAAATAATCAAAAATCCCTCTCGGATAATTGTTAATCCATTTTTCAAGCCTGCGGGTGTCGGCAGGCGTAACCCGCTCAAAGCTAACGCCTTTCGGGTAGTGGCGGCGTATCATTTTATTTTGATTTTCATTTGAGCCGCGCTCGTAGGAGCTGTACGGGTGGCAATAGTAAACCTTTGTACGGGTACCGCTGCGGCGGCAGCTCTGCTCGAGTCCCTCATAATCGGAAAACTCGGAGCCGTTGTCTATGGTTATACTTTGGAATATTTTATAAAAGTCTGCGCCGTATGCCCGCTCGATACCGTTAAGGGCTTTTACAACGCTCGCGGCGGTGTGGTCTTTCATAATACGGATAATCTCGTAGCGGGTGTAACGCTCGGTCAATACGAGCATAGTTTTTTTCGTGCCTTTCTTGCCCTCTACGCAATCCATTTCCCAATGTCCGAAAGTGGTACGCTCCGCAATCTCTGCGGGGCGTTTCTCTATGCTCTCGCCTTTAGAGGCACGAGCCGCTCTCACTTTCTTATATTTGCGGGTGCTCTTGTTTCTCTTAACGGGTAAATTGTCGTTTGTGATAGTGAGGAAAACGCCCTGCTCGATATAGCGGTACAGAGTCGGAGCCGATATGCTCGTACTAAACTCTACGCCCTGGCGTTTGATTTCGCCCAGGACGGCGCGGGGAGAGTATTTCTCTACTCTTATTTTATACTCGATATACTGCGCGTACTCGTGGTCGGAGCCGATTTTAAGCGGCGCACCTTTAGCGCGGAGGTTAGCCTGGTTTTTCTCCTCGGCAATATCGGGGCTGTATCTCTGCTCGGTGGTATAATCGGAATTAAGGTGCTCATACTGTCCGCGCTTGAGCTCTCTATAAATAGTGCTGATATGCACGCCGAGTTTTTCAGCCATTACTCGAGGGGAGGTGCCTACCTTTTGCCAAGCCTCAATTTTTAATCTGTCGTTAAAGGTTAAATGTTTGTATGCCATAATAAAATCACTCCGTTTTATCATATAAAAAGACAAAGAGAGGGAGCCGTTACGCTCCCTCTCGGTTACTGCTGCAAAAATTCCTCAATAGCCCGCTTTATAATTTGGGCTTGCGGTATATCCTCGGCGGTACATTTTGCCTTGAAAGCCTCTGCCATTTCTTTAGGGACTCTAACCGCTATTACATCATAAGTCTTTTGATTGTATCTTGTTTTTACCTCGGTAGAGGTTTTCGTTTTGCGTTTTTCCGCCATAGGTCAGCCCTCCTCAAAAAATACTATTATTGTTTACATACACTCGCAGCGCGTCGGCTGTGGGGCATAGCTCTTTTGAAACATCAAAAGCAACCGAGAGTTTACCGCTTTCCGCCGATACCGTCCATTTGTCGCGGTGCTCGGTTACGGTGTAGGTCTTTCCGTTTTTTTCTATAATCATATTAGCCTCATTTCTGCCCGTATAGCCGATAGCGCAGCTCTCTTTATTATTTCGTCCAATAGTTACCGATACAACCGCCCGTGCTATTCCAAGTGTCAAATACTTTGTGTTCGTAGTCGTGTATTTTGATACATACAATATGATGTCCGCCGATTTTAGCTATAACGGTATCTATTGAGCTTTGATAGGGCAGTATATACTCGCAGTTTTCGGAGTCGAGGAGCTCGCAAAACTCCGAGCCCGTGTATTTCGTGTTGTCGTCTTTGCGGGGCTGTTTTTCTTTTTTCCAACCGAGGCTCTCGAGGTATCTACTGTAGCACTTGTCGTCATTTGGCATTAACTTAAATTTTAACGCTATTTCGGTTAGCCCTTGTAAAACCTCCTCCCAGGTTTTGCCCGTGGCGGCTGATATAGCACGCACTACGCAATCGCCCGTCCGCTTGTCTTTCGGGTTGGCGTTGTAAAAATGGTAACTCGGTGTTTCGTTTGGAATTTTTCTAATCATAACTTTAAGTCCTTTCCGTGTACTTGATT
>JAZQLG010000007.1:0-2001 GCA_045542575.1 Faecousia sp. | reverse complement strand
AGATCATCCACCTTTGCGATGAGCCATTAGAAGTGGGATGTGCTGTTGTCGGTAAAATTGACTGGGAACGCCGATTTGATCTGATGCAGCAGCACACCGGTGAGCATATCGTTTCCGGCATTATTCATAAGCTCTACGGTCACCAAAATTCCGGCTTCCATGTGGGAGAGGAGCTGATGGAAGTGGATTTTGACGGACCTCTGCCGGAGGGAGCATTGGAGGAAATTCAGCGCCTTGCCAATGAAGCGGTGTGGGCGGATATCCCTGTAAACTGCTATGTGCCCTCTCCTGAAGAACTGCCGGGTGTGTTTTACCGCACCAAGCGAGCCCTTCCCTGGCCTGTACGGATCGTGGAAATTCCGGGCATCGATAGCTGCGCCTGCTGCGGTATTCACACCAAGCGCACCGCCCAGGTGGGGCTTATCTACATTTTCAGCTGTGTGAAATTCCACCAGGGTGTCCGGCTGGAAATGGCCTGCGGCAAGCGGGCGTTAGAGCGGCTCCATAGAATTTGCCTGCAAAACAGGCAGGTCAGTCAAATTCTATCTGCCCGCCCGCTGGAAACCGGGGCGGCAGCCCAGCAAGTAAAGGATGCCTTAGCGGGGGAGAAGTATCGCTCTGCCGGACTGGAAAGCCGCATCTTTGACAAGCTCGCGGAAGGCTTTGCGGGGCAGAAGGCCGCCTTTTGCTTTGAAGATGGGTTAGAGCCTGCCGGTGTGCGCCAATTGGCAGAAAGAATCGCCAAAGTGGCAGAGCTGGTCGGGGTATTTTCCCAGAAGGACGGAAAGTATAACCTCTGCCTTGCGGGAAACGCAGATAGGGTGAAGGCGCTGGGAACGGCCCTTTCTCAAACCCTTGGGGCTCGGGGCGGCGGCAAGCCGGGCTTCTGGCAGGGGAGTGTTACGGCCACCGAGGAGCAACTTAAGGCATTGCTGAATGGATGATGGAAGACTTGGCCCCCTTGTTGAGGGGGCTGGCACGGTGCAAGCCGTGACTGGGGGAGTGTCCTATGCTCGGTGTGGCACTCCCTCCGTCTTTTGCTCCGCAAAAGCCACCTCCCTCAGAGAGGGAGGCAAGGGGGCTTCTTATAGATATAGTGGCGATTATGCAATTTTGCCAATGGAATTCGCAAAAAAATTCCCTTTTTTACATATTCCACACTTTACAAGGGCTTTTTCCTATTGTATAATAATGCCGTATGGGGCTTTTGCCCTATGTAAATCAGTAAAACCTGCCGCAAAGCGGCAAGGATAAAAAACGGAGGAATTTACCATGTCTGTAAAAGTTGCGATTAACGGTTTTGGCCGTATCGGCCGTCTGGCTTTCCGTCAGATGTTCGGTGCTGAGGGTTACGAAGTTGTTGCTATCAACGACCTGACCTCTCCCAAGATGCTGGCTCACCTGCTGAAGTACGACTCCACCCAGGGCAATTACGCTGCTCAGGGTCACGTTGTAGAAGCTGGCGAAGACCACATTGTTGTGGACGGCAAGAAGATCACCATTTACGCTAAGGCTAACGCTGCTGAGCTGCCCTGGGGCGAACTGGGTGTTGATGTCGTGCTGGAGTGCACCGGCTTCTACACTTCCAAGGCTAAGGCTCAGGCTCACGTTGACGCTGGCGCTAAGAAGGTTGTTATCTCTGCTCCCGCCGGCAACGACCTGCCCACCATCGTTTACAATGTAAACCACAAGACTCTGACCAAGGAAGACAACATCATTTCTGCTGCTTCCTGCACCACCAACTGCCTGGCTCCCATGGCTAAGGCTCTGAATGACCTGGCTTCCATCGAGTCCGGCATTATGTGCACCATCCACGCTTATACCGGCGACCAGATGATCCTGGACGGTCCCCAGAGAAAAGGCGACCTGCGCCGCTCCAGAGCTGGTGCTGTGAACATCGTTCCCAACTCCACCGGCGCTGCCAAGGCTATCGGCCTGGTTATCCCCGAGCTGAACGGCAAGCTGATCGGCGCTGCACAGAGCATCCCCACCCCCACCGGC
>JAZQLG010000006.1:0-2673 GCA_045542575.1 Faecousia sp. | reverse complement strand
GAAAACGGCGTTCCCTACTACTATTCCGGCACCTACAGCGGCGACTTTACCGCCATTATCAAAAGCGCGGATCTTGTTACCTGGGAATATGTGTCCCAGCCGGATTATATCAACGACTCCAAGTGGGAAAATGCCACCTATGTGCTGGGGGACAAGGTCTATTACTTTGTTCGCCAGCAGGATACCAATAAATGCGGCTTCCTCACCGCCTATGATCTGCTTGCCGGCACCTGGGACACCCCGGTGGAGGTGGAGGATTGCCAGTCCAGAGGCGACTTTATCCTTTATAAGGGCAGACTTTTCCTGTTCCACGCCCCCACAGACCGGGAGCACATCGGCATTTTGGAGGTAGACCCTGAGGATCTCTCCAACAGCAGGATCGTTTTGCAGGCGAAGATGCACAGCAGCTGCTTCTATCCCTTTATCCAGTATTACCAAGATGGCGAACTGGCTATGTCCTACACAGTGGCCCGCCAGCATATCCGGCTTGCAAGATTTACATTGAGCAAATATCTGTAACCCAAAGGGGCTGTTGCAAAAGAAAAGCAACAGCCCCTCAGTCTGTCAAAAAACTTGTTTTTGACAGACTGGCAGAGGTCACTAAAGCCGACAAGGCAAGCAACTCGCCCCCGAAGTGTATGTGGATACTCGAGAGGGGCGAGTTGTGCAGCAAGTCAAAAAGCCTTGCGTAGCAAGCCTTTTCAACCCCTCATCCGTCAAAAATCAGAGATTTTTGCCACCGAGGACATTCGCTGGGCACCGCAACAGGAGAAGGCTTTGTTAAAAACCATCACTTCATCCTGCTTTTTGACGGTTGGCGGCTTTTTTGACACTCTGAGGGGCTGTTGCAAAAGCAACAGCCCCTTTTGCTCTTGCGAAAGGGATCGAATCGTGTTATAGTGTAGATAGCGAAATAAAAAAGGAGGCAATGAGATGAAAAAGTGTTTAACCTGTGGGCGCCTGGCAGAAAATGATGTAAACTTCTGCTCCAACTGCGGCTCTACGGAATTTGAGCTTACGCAGGAAGAGGATGCAGAATTCAACGCCCTGCTTGCGCAGACCCTTGAGGAACAGGAAGTCCCCGCGGAGGAAGCACCGAAGAAAACCAATGGAGATGTAATGGCCGGTGCGGTTGGCGCGGTGTTGTTTGCCCTCCTGGGCGGTGTGCTGTATTTCCTTATTTATCAGCTGGGCATTATCGCGGGCATCTGTGGCCTGGTGATTTTTGTTCTTGCCCATTTCGGCTACGGTCTGTTTGCCGGAACCAGGAAGAATCCCTGTACAGCGGGCATCGTGATCTCCGTGCTGTCGGCAGTTCTGGTCATCTTTCTGGCAGAATACCTGTGCATTTCCTTCGAGATCTATAAGGCAAACAGAGATTGGGGCATCACCTTCTTCGATGCCATCACCGCCACCCCGGAATTTTTAGCCATTGAAGAGATCCGTGGGGCAGTGATCAAGGATCTTATTTTTGCCTATGTCTTCGGCGCGGTCGCATCCTTTGGCTACATCAGAACACTGAAAAACAACAGATAAATGCTGTAACGCCCCCGGATCCGGGGGCGTAACTTTTTCTTATTGGTTGTTTCGGATCATCGCCATTCCGGGGGCGGTGATGGACAGCCTGCTGACCGCGTACAAAAGCTTGGCGCACTGGCCTCTGGTCAGTGCAGCCTCCCCATCCAGGGAAATGCCCTGCTGGCGCATAACGGCCAGGGCATCGACTGCCCAGTCGGGAGCGGCATCATCACTAAAGGCGGCAACGGCTTCCTCGGTCACCTCCAGGCAAAGGGCGCTTTGGACAGCCACAGCTGCCTGGGCGCCGGTAACGGCGGTATCAAAATTCCCGCTTTCCTCCTGGGGCCACTGAGAGACCAGCCCGGAGCGCAGCGCCGCGCCCAAATAGGGACGGAGCCACTGGGGGGCATCCTCCGGCAGACCGGCCCCCGATTCTTCCTTTAAGTCTAAGGTTTTCACCAGCATGGCAATAAACTCGCCCTGGCTTACAGGCTTATCCGGCTGGAAGCGGCCTTCGCCGCCGATGCTCTCCGCGGCAAAAATACCTGTAGAGCGCATCCACTCTGCCTGGAACTGGCAGTCAAGACCGGCAGTGTCTGTATACCGCTTGCTGTCGGTGGGCTTGAGGATCTGAATTACCACCGTTGCTTCCCGGGAGACATTCCCCGCCGGGTCGGTGGCGGTATAGGTGAAGGAGTCTACGCCCACCTTGTTCTTCTTGGGGGTGTAGGTGAAGGTGCCGTCTTCGGAAACCGTCACACTGCCCCGCTTGGGCTGGCGCAGAACCGTGTAGGTCAGGGCCTTTCCTTCCGGGTCACTGGCCCGCAGCTTTTCTTCCCGGGGCAGGTTTTTATAGGTCTCAATGGCAACATCCTCTGCAACCGGGGCCTTATCCTCCTTGCCCCGGATGGTCAGCTCCATCCGGGCGGTGGGATCTACCCGGTTTTCATAAATAGGCAGAAATTCCACCACAGCCTGGGTGTCCTCCCGGGTCAGTACCGGCAGGAAGGTCATGGCGGCTACCTGGTCGGAAGATAAAATATCCCCCTCCATCAGCACCCGGTTGCCCAAAAGCATAGTGCCCACACTGGGGTCCGGCAGACCGGTGATGCAAATACCCTGCAGATCCTCCTGGGCAGAGAAGTCCTGGGTGGT
>JAZQLG010000005.1:0-2268 GCA_045542575.1 Faecousia sp. | reverse complement strand
CCGGCACTGCCGACTATGGCGCATTTACGGTGTTCTGCCAGTTCTATGCCCAGCCGGAGCTTCTGTTTGATGTGCCGCCCCATTGCTTTATGCCCCAGCCCAAGGTTACTTCTGCGGTGGTGAGCCTGAAGGTGCGAAAGGAGCTGCCCTGGGATATCAAGGATAAGGCCCTGTTCTTCCGGGTGGTGAAGGCCAGCTTTGCCATGCGAAGAAAGACCCTGCAAAATGGCCTGGCATCCGGCTTCCCGGAGCTGGGAAAAGCCGGTGCTGCCGAAGTGCTGGAAGCGGTAGGCCTGCCGGCAACGGTGCGGGGCGAGACCTTAGATATTGCCGGGTTTGCCGCCATCGCCAATGAAATTCACAGGAGGAAATAGAATGGTTGAATTTTTGCTTCTTGATTTGGATGACACCATTTTGGATTTCCATAAAGCGGAGCATATTGCTTTGAGTAAGACTCTGCGGACTCTGGGCTTAGAGCCCACAGAGGAGGTCTTGGCTCGGTACAGTCTGATCAATAAGGCCCACTGGGAGCGGCTGGAAAAGAAAGAGCTGACCCGCCCCCAGGTGCTTTTGGGGCGTTTTCAGGTGCTGTTTCAGGAGTACGGCATTGAGGTAGACCCCCAGGAATGTGCCTCTCTTTATGAGAATAACCTCTCTATCGGCCATTATTTCCTGCCCGGTGCGGAGGAAGCCTTGGAAGCCCTTTCTAAAAAGTATAAGCTGTATTTGGTGAGCAACGGCACAGCTAAGGTCCAGGCCGGACGGCTGAAAAGCGCAAACATCAGCCGCTTTTTTGAGATTATCTTTGTTTCTCAGGAAGTGGGGGCGGATAAGCCGGATATTACTTATTTTGAAAGAGTTTTTGCCCGGATCGAAGGCTTCCAAAAGGAAAAGGCCATCATCGTGGGCGACAGCCTGACCTCTGATATTCAGGGCGGTATCAACGCAGGCATCCGTACCTGCTGGGTAAACCCCAAGGGAAAACCTGTCACCAATATCGTCCCGGACTGCCAAATTGAGAGCATCAGCCAACTCGGGGCGCTTCTTGAAACCATATAAAAAGGTCGGACGGTTTTCCCGTCCCACCTTTTTCGTGCAGAATGTTAATGGATAATGGAAAGTGGATAATGGGAAATGGATAATGAAGGGGTCGGCTTTGCCGACAGAATATAATTATCCATTATCAATTATCAACTATCCATTCCGGCATAGAAATTTGTAACTTTATAAAATCACATCTACCGGATTTTGCAATATCATTGTGTCCGGCGTAACGGCGCAGTCCATGGCAAGGATCTGTACGCCATTTTCAGCGGCCTGCCGCAGAGCCTGGCCAAATTTGGGGTCGGTGGCGTCATTGGGGTGCAGATATTTTGCTGGGGAAAACTGAATAACGAACAGCACATAAGCCTCATACCCTTGTTTGGAAAGCTCTGTCAGCTCCCGCAGGTGCTTTGCGCCCCGCTCTGTGGGGGCATCGGGAAAGGCACAGACTCCATTTTCTTCCAAGGTTACCCCCTTTACCTCTAAAAAGCAGGGCTTTCCGTCCTTAGTAAAAGAGAAATCAAACCGACTTGCTCCGAAGGTGCTTTCCGGCTTCAGATCGGTAATTTCCCCCAAACCGCCCCTTTTCAGCCAGCTTTCCACCGCCTTGTTGGGGGCTTGGGAATCCATATTGATGAGCAGATCGCCCTTTTGCACCGCGATCAGATCATACCGGGTCTTCCGGGTGCCGTTTTGGGCATCCAAGCACCAAACCTTTGCCCCGGCGGGGAGCAGCTCCTTGCACCTGCCGGTGTTCTTCACATGGCAAATTTCCTCTTTGCCGTCAATTTCAATGTGGGCAATAAACCGATTGGGCCGCCTTAAAAACACCCCCGGCACCAGTTTGCCATCGTAGCGCATCTGCTCACCACCTATATGGAGATCCAATACCGGTTCATATTGGCCTTGTAATTCACATCGTCATAAACAATTTTCTCAAATACGCCACCGCAGCTTTCGATGGTTTTGGCACTGCCGATATTGTCTTCCAAACAGGTGATCAGGATTTTTTCAAGACCTTCTTCGCGGCAAACCTCCAAAGCGGCTTTCAGCATCGTTTTTGCATAGCCCTTTCTTCGCTCACTGGGCCGGACGCAATAGCCGATATGCCCGCCGAACTCCACCAGATACCCCATTAGCACCAGGCGAATTTGAATAAGTCCTAAAAGGCGGCTGCCGTCGAACAGACCGTATTGCAGACAGGGCACGGAATTTGGAGCCTCC
>JAZQLG010000004.1:0-4798 GCA_045542575.1 Faecousia sp. | reverse complement strand
ACGCCGGCTGCGCTGACGGAGTCACCGATCTTCATAGTATTGATACCAATGACCTGGCCATAGCAGTTGAGCAGTGGGCCGCCGGAATTTCCGGAATTGAGGGCAGCATTGGTTTGGATCAAATTCATTACCCGGCCGTCTACCGTAACATCCCGGTTGATGGCGGAAACGATTCCGTCGGTCATAGTGCCGCGAAGGGCTACGCCCAAAGGATCGCCGATGGCCACGACCACATCGCCCACCCGAAGAACAGAAGAATCTCCAAGCTGGGCAGCAACCAGATTGTCTGCTTCGATTTCCAAAACAGCCAAATCCGAGATCTTATCGGCGCCGATCAAAGAGGCCTCCAAAGTTCGTCCATCGGTGAGAAGGACCTGAATTTCTTTTGCGTCCTCCACCACGTGGGCATTGGTGACCACAAAGCCTTCTTCAGACAAGATCACACCGGTGCCGGTGGAACTGCCGCCGTTCAGGCTGCAGGAAATAGAAACCACGGAGTCGATGACCTTTTCATAAATATCCTGAAGAGAAAGGCTGCCCTCCTGGGGAATATTTTCATAAGAGATATTGGAATCCGTAATACCGATCGTGGGCTCTTCCGCGGTTTTTGATGCTTCGTCATCTACCGTTTCATCTATCGGGTGCGATACCACAATAGAAACGGTCTCATTGGGATCGGACACATCAATATTGCGCCACAGCCGTACGTTAAACAGACCCAAACAGCTGACGATACCCAGAGAAAAGATGGCAAGCATCAAAAGAAAGGGAAAAAGACAACCGCTTTTTTTTGGGGGATTGGTGGAGCCGGTGCGGTAGGTTATAGGCTCCAGGGGTTCAAAATGTTCTCGCATAGGAATTCCTCGTCGCATCAAGTTACAAGTGGCAGAGTAAAGGTGAATACGGTGCGTCCGTCTTTGCTGGACACAGAGATATTCTCCCCGTGGCTGCATACGATGGTCTTGACAATGTACAGACCCAATCCCCAGCCATCGCGATTTTGGGCACGGCTCTTGTCAATTTTGTGGAAACGGTCGAAAACCAAAGGAAGCTCCTGGGCGGGAATGGTATCGCCATCGTTAAAGACAGAAATATAGGCTTTGTTATTGCCCTCTTTAACGGTGATACCCAGCGAACCGCCCTGGGGACAGAATTTTACAGCGTTGTCCAAAAGATTATAGATCACCTGGGTGATGTAGTCGGGATTTGCCAGGGTATAAACCGGGTGCTCCGGCATATCCACGTCTACGTGGACATCCTTGGAAAGAATCTTCTGCTCAAAGGTGATGAGCACCTGACCAATGGTCTCCTCCAGGTCGAAGCGAAGCTTTTGTTCATCGGGGATGCCACCCTGGTCCTGCAGGCGGGAGATATCCAGCATACTGCGTACCAGCCGGCTCAGACGCTTGGTTTCGCCCGAGACGATCTGCATGTAATGGCGGTGTTTCTCCTGGGGAATGGTGCCGTCCAAAATGCCGTCCACATAGCCGCCAATGGTGGTCATTGGGGTCTTCAGCTCGTGAGAAACATTGGCGATAAACTCCTGCCGGCGGTACTCACTCTTTTGCAAAGAGGATGCCATATTATTAAATGCCAGAGCAAGCTCCTCGGTTTCCTGGGAGTAAGAAGATGTGATCTGCACCCGGGCATCCAGGTCTCCGTGTCCGAAGGCGCTGGCCGTTTTGGCCATTTCCCGGAGAGGCTTGGTGTTTTTCCGCGCCAGCACGCTCATCAGAATAACGGTGATGACCACAGCCAGAAAAGAGGCAAATACATAAATATCCGAAAGCTTTTCCAAAATGGTGAGGGTTTCGGTCATAGGGGAAGATACCATTACGATACCAACACCCATACCGGTGTAGGCGTCCTTAACCGGCACAGAGACCACATAACGCACATCGTTATAAAGGCCTGTGAACACACCGGTGTTTTTGGAAACGCCGGCAGAGAGCACCTGGTTTACATAATCTTTCCCAACTACCCAGCCCCGATGCTCGCAACCCAAAGGGGAATCCGAGCAAAGGAGCAATTTGCCGGACCGGTCAAAAATAACCGCATCTGCATTGGAGACTCTGGCGGCAACAGACAGATTGATAAAAAAATCTTTTCCGGTGATGGAGGCCTCGGTATAATAGGCAGAAGCCAGAGAAGCGATGGCCTTACCGTCATTTTCCAAATTGTCCAAAGCTTGCCGGTTTAAATAATTTCTCACCAGGATCTGAAAGGAGGTACCCACCAAAAACAGCGCCGCGATGAGCAAAAGCACAGTGGGAAAGAAGATCCTGCTAAAGGTGGATCGCATTTATAACACCTCAAACTTATAGCCAACGCCCCACACGGTTTTGAGCGTCCATTTTTCAGAAATACCGTCCAATTTATCCCGGAGGCGCTTGACGTGGACATCCACAGTACGGGAATCGCCAAAGTAATCAAAGCCCCACACCTCGTCCAGCAACTGATTGCGTGTGTACACCCGGTTGGGAGAGGATGCCAGGAAGAAAAGAAGCTCCATCTCCTTGGGGGGAATGTCCACCTTCTTGTCGTCCACAGTCAGTTCAAAGGCGTCCATATCAATGACCAGCTTATCAAATACCAGGCGGCGGGCTTGCTTTTCGGTGGAAACACGGTCGGAACGGCGGAGCACCGCCTCAATCCGGGCCAGAACCTCCCGCATTTCAAAGGGTTTGGTGATATAGTCGTCGGCGCCGTATTTGAGGCCGGCGATCTTGTCGTCGGTCTCGCTTTTGGCGGTGAGCATAATGACCGGGGTGCTGCCCTCTGCCCGGATCGCTTTACAAACAGCCATACCGTCCATTACAGGCATCATCACATCCAGCAGTACCAGATCGGGCTTAATGGTACGGAATTTGCTCAAACCCTGGCCGCCATCTCCTGCGACGGTCACGGCATAACCTTCCTTTTCCAGATACATTTGAAGAAGCTCCGCAATGTTGCGGTCGTCCTCCACGACCAAAACAGAAACAGCCATAGCCCATACCTCCATTTTTCATAAGTTTTCTTTTTTATCATTATAACCTAAAAATGATAATTTGCGTGAATAAATTGTGAAGAGTACGGGGGTAATTTGTGAACACGGGCTTTCGGTTGACAGAAGCGGTGTGTTAGGATAAAATAAACGAAGAAGTAAAAATTCAGGTTTCCGGCCTGCTCCGGCAACAGAAAGGAACGATCCTATGCTCGAAATATTAAAAGCCGTGTTATTTGGCATCATCGAGGGAATTACCGAATGGCTGCCGATTTCCTCAACGGGACATTTGATCCTGCTGGAGGAGATCGTATCTCTGAAGGTATCGGAAGCTTTTTATGAAATGTTCCAGGTGGTGATCCAGCTGGGAGCTATCCTGGCGGTGGTGCTGCTGTTTTTCCATAAGCTCAACCCCTTCTCCCCAAAGAAAAACGAGAAGCAAAAGGCCATGACCTGGGGACTTTGGATAAAGGTTGTAGTGGCAGTGCTCCCCTCTGCAGTGATCGGCCTGCTGCTGGATGATTGGCTGGATGCGCACCTGTATAACTACATCGTCGTGGCGCTGATGCTGGTGGCTTACGGCGTAGCGTTTTTGTTGGTGGAGCAAAAAAATAAAGACCTCAACCCGAAGATAAACAGCGTATATGCGCTGGATATGCGCACTGCCCTGCTCATCGGCTGCTTCCAATGCCTGGCGTTGATTCCCGGTACATCCCGCAGCGGCGCAACGATTTTGGGCGCTATTTTCCTGGGCGTCAGCCGCAGCGCGGCATCGGAATTTTCCTTCTTCCTGGCGATCCCCACAATGCTGGGCGCCAGCGCGCTGAAGATCTTAAAGTTTATGCTCGATGGCGTGGGTATCACCGGTATGGAGGTTGCCATTTTGCTGGTAGGCAGCGTGGTGGCGTTTTTGGTGAGCCTGCTGGCCATCAAGGGGCTGATGCAGTATGTGAAGAAGAACAATTTTGCCATCTTCGGTCAGTACCGCATCGCGCTGGGTATTTTGGTTTTGGTCTATTTCCTGATTCAACTGTTGATCGGATAAAAAAGAAAGGCTGTTGCAGAAATCTGCAACAGCCTTTTTGTTATTTGGATCAAGCCAGAACAACCAGCACATCGCCGGTGCTGACGGAAGAACCCTTGGCAACCACGACCTGGGCAACGGTGCCGGCCTTGGGAGCCATAATGTCGTTTTCCATCTTCATAGCTTCCAGCACGCACAGAACATCGCCTTCCTTGACGGTCTGTCCTGCAGACACATTTACCTTCAAAATGGTGCCGGGCATGGGAGCATTTACAGCCTCGCCGGCAGCCACGGAAACAGCGGCAGGTGCGGGTGCGGCAGCAGGCGCAGGCGCTGCAGCAGGAGCAGCTACGGGTGCGGCAGGCGCTGCGGGAGCGATGGCTTCATATTCATCCAGGCAGATGGCCTGGCCGGCCTCTACTTCGATCTCGTAGGTACGGCCGTTGAGAGTTACTTTATACTTCATAGTGGTTTGCCCTCCTTAACACTCAACGATGGTGTAGGTTACTTTGTTTTCTTCTTTGGCCTTGCGTTCCTCGAAGAACTTCTCGGCCAGGTTGGGGAAAGCAATGTAGGACAGAACATCCTCGTCGCTCTTTGCCAGGTCACCCAGCTTCTCGCGGGTGGCATCCACAACAGGAGCCAGGGAGTCGGCATAACGACCTTCCACTTCCTTCTCACCGCCCAGGATCTGTTCCTTGATCTCGGGGTTGATGGGGGCAGGAGTAGTGCCGTATTCGCCGCGGCAGTAAGCCTTGATCTCCTTGGAAACGGTCTTGTAGCGCTGG
>JAZQLG010000003.1:0-3631 GCA_045542575.1 Faecousia sp. | reverse complement strand
GCCGGAAGGAGCAAATATGTACAAAAATTTTATTAAGCGTGTCCTGGATTTACTGATCTCTTTAATCGGCATTTTGGTGCTGCTGCTGCCTATGCTGATCCTGGTGGTCGCCATTACGGTGGATTCTCCCGGTCCGGTGCTTTTCAAGCAGAAGCGGGTGGGCATCCGCAAGACCCATTTCAACATTCTGAAATTCCGTACTATGCGCATCGATACGCCCCGGGATATGCCGACCCATATGCTGGAAAACCCGGAGCAGTGGATAACGAAGGTGGGAAAATTCCTGCGGAAAACCAGCCTGGACGAGCTGCCCCAGATCTTCAACATTTTTGTGGGACAGATGTCTATCATCGGCCCCCGGCCTGCCCTTTGGAATCAGTTTGACCTGATCGAGGAGCGGGATAAGTACGGCGCCAACGATGTGCGCCCGGGCCTTACCGGCTGGGCACAGATCAACGGTCGGGATGAGCTGGAAATTCCTGTGAAGGCGAAGCTGGACGGCGAGTACATAGAACGCATTAGCTTCGGCTTTGATTGCAAGTGCTTCTTTGGCACGATCGCCTCTGTTCTTCGCTCTGACGGTGTAGTGGAAGGCGGTACCGGAGAACTCCACAAGCAGGAAGAAAAGGAAAAAGAAACTGTCTAAAAGGAGTCCTTTATGAAGATCCTTGTTGTTTGCCAGCATTACGACCCGGAGCCTTTCCGGATCGGTGATATCTGCCGGGCTCTGCAGGCCCGGGGGCATCAGGTCACGGTGGTGACAGGCCAGCCAAACTACCCGGAAGGGGAGATCTACCCCGGCTACGAAAAGAAGAATCGGCGTCACGAAGTGCTTGATGGGGTGGAAGTCCATCGGTGCTTTACAATGCCCCGGAAATCCGGCGTACTGCACCGTTTTCTGAATTACTATAGCTTTATGTTTTCTTCCTGCCGTTTCGTGAAGAAGCTGCCCGGAGATTACGACGCGGTGCTTGTGAACCAGCTATCTCCGGTGATGATGGCTCGGGCAGGAATCGTCTATGGACGCAAATACAGAAAGAAGATCACAATGTACTGCCTGGATCTGTGGCCGGAGAGTCTGATCGCCGGTGGCATCGGCAGAGGCTCGGTGATCTATAAATACTTCCACCGGGTCAGCAAGAAGATCTATACCAAAATGGATAAGATCCTGGTTACATCCCGGGAGTTTGCCGGGTACTTAAATCAGCAGTTTGGCATCCGGCAGGAGAAGATCCACTACCTTCCCCAGTATGCAGAGGACTTATTTGGAACTTTACCGGAGGTGACCCGGGAAGAGGGCATGCATCTGACCTTTGCAGGAAATATCGGCGAAGTGCAAAGTGTGGAAACAATTTTACAGGCGGCAAAAAAACTGCGGGAAAGGGAGATCACATTCCACATTGTGGGTGGCGGCTCCGATCTGGGCCGTCTGCAGAAGCTGGCATCCGATTGGCAGCTTGAAAATGTGATTTTCCATGGCAGAAGACCGGTCAGCGAAATGCCGGGGTTTTATGCCAAGGCAGATGCCATGCTGGTGACCCTGAGTAAAGATCCGGTGCTGTCGCTGACCTTGCCGGGGAAAGTGCAGTCCTGTATGGCTGCCGGAAAACCCATCATCAGTGCGGTGGACGGTGAAACCGCCCGGGTGATCGCCCAGGCACAGTGCGGCTACTGTGGTCCTGCGGAGGACGCAGACACTCTGGCGGAAAATATCCTGCGGTTTGCAGCGGCAGATAAGGTCAAAATGGGCCAAAACGCCCGCAAATTCTATGAGACCCAATTTGACAAGCAAGGCTTTATAGAAACCCTTGAAGGAATGATGAGATGAAAGTACTGGTATATGATGTGGCCGCAGAGGATGGCGGTGGTCTGCTTCTTTTGAAGGAATTTCACGAAGCAGCCAAAACCGCACCCGGTCATATAAAGTGGGTGTTCCTTACATCCTTACCGGAGCTGGAAGAAACAGAAAACATTGAGGTGCGCCGCTATCCGGAAGTGAAGCGGTCCTGGCTGAACCGATTGCGCTTTGAGCATCAGAAAATGCCCCGCATCATCGAAGAAGTACAGCCGGAACTGGTGATCTCTCTGCAGAATATGCCGGTAAAGCGGTGCAAGGTGCGGCAATTTGTGTATCTGCATCAGTCCCTGCAGTACTGTCCCAAGAAATTCTCCTTTTTCAAAAAGGAGGAGCGGGCTTTGGCTATTCGTCAGCGGCTCATTGGCCGGATCATCAAAAATGCCATGCCTAAAGCGGAGCATATCTTTGTCCAGACCCAGTGGATCAAGGATGCTACTTGTGCCTGGCTGAAGCGGCCCGAATCGGAAGTCACCGTTGTGCCTGTAAAGCTCCGGGAGGACGTGCCGGTAGTTCCCTTTGAAGGGGAATCCTCCAAAGACTTTTTCTATCCTGCCCGAGCAGAAGTGTATAAGAATCATCAGTGCATTGTAGATGCCTGCAGGATTCTGAAAACCCGGGGTCTGGAGGACTACCGGGTGATCCTGCCCCTACAGCCCGGCGGCTTTGCAGATCGTATCCGCCAGCAGGCGAAGGATCTGCCCATTGAGATTTTGGGCGCTCTTTCCTATGAAGAGGTTTGGACATATTACAGCAAGACCACCTTGCTGTTCCCTTCTTACCTGGAAACCTGCGGTCTTCCTATGCTGGAAGCCAAAATGGCGGGCAGCCGGATCTTGGCATCGGATATGCCTTTCTCCCATGAAGCATTGGACGGCTATCCTAATGCCCGGTTTTTTGCCTTTGATGACCCGGCAAAACTGGCGGACCATATGCAGGCAATTATCAAAGGGGAAATGGTATATATGCCCGCTCCCAAAGAAACTTATAATGAACAGGAAAACTTACTGAGCAGTATGCTCAGCAAAGTGTGAGAGAATTTATGGCTAAGAAACTGAAGGTCCTTTACTACCACGAGGTGGTGGAGCAGGGACAAGGCTTTTCCTATCAGAAAATTGAAAAAGAAAAATTTGCCCAGCAGATGGCCTATTTGCAGGCCCAGGGCTATGCAACCCTGTATTTTTCTGACCTGGATAAGCCTTTGCCCAAGAAGGCAGTGGTCGTTTCCTTTGATGACGGCTTCCGTTCTGTCTATGAAAATGCCGCCCCCATTATGGAAAAGTATGGCATTCGGGGGAATGTGTATCTTCCCACAGGCTACATTGGTAATGACCCTCATTTTATGGATTGGGAAAAGGTACAGAAGCTGCAGGAAGGTAGCTTTGAAATGCAGGCCCACACCCATAACCATGTGGATGTGCGGACTTTGGATGAAGAAGCTTTGCAGGAGCAGATCGATGCTTCTGATGCAGCCTTCCAGGAAAAGCTGGGCTTTTTGCCCCGGGCCTTCTGCCTGCCCTTCGGCACTTACGACTGTGCAAGCGTAAAGAAGATCCGCAAGACCGGCAGATACGATTACATTTTAGGATCCTACTATGGTGACCTGCGTATTGGCAAAAAAGGAAAAGTGCTGCCGAGGATCGGCATTTCTAACGACGATTCCATAGAGGATTTTGCCGCCAAGCTTCAGGGCAAACGGAACTGGAAAGGCCCACTGCAACGCCTTCGCCTTCTCCTTAAGAACCTGAAAAAAGAACGAATTACCCATTACGAGTA
>JAZQLG010000002.1:0-9520 GCA_045542575.1 Faecousia sp. | reverse complement strand
CCCTTGGCAGCACGGGCAGCAACGGAGTCAGCAATATAGTCAGCAATGGTGGCCAGAGACATCTTCTTGGCAGCGACTTCTTCGCCGATCAGGCAGATGGTGGGCTGGGTCTGCAAGGCAGTTTCCAGCGCAACGTGGGAGGCACTGCGGCCCATAACTTTGACAAAGTGCCAGTACTTCTTGGCAGAGTTGGCATCACGCTCGATGTTGCCGACGATCTCCGCATAAGTCTTGGTGGCAGTGTCGAAGCCGAAGGAACATTCGATATCTTCATTCTTCAGGTCGCCGTCGATGGTCTTGGGACAGCCGATGACCTGCACGCCGGTGTTGTGGGCGGCAAAGTACTCAGCCAGAACAGCGGCATTGGTATTGGAGTCGTCACCGCCGATGATGACAATGGCGGTAATGCCGTGCTTCTTGCAGACCTCTGCCACAACGGCAAACTGCTCCTCGGTTTCCAGCTTGGTTCTGCCGGAGCCGATGATATCAAAGCCGCCGGTGTTGCGGTACAGATTGATGTACTCGTCGTCAAATTCAATGTAGCTGTCTTCCAGCAGGCCGCTGGGGCCGCCCTTGAAGCCGTAGAGCACATTGTCCTTATCGGTGGCCTTCAGAGCATCATACAGGCCGCAGATAACATTGTGGCCGCCGGGTGCCTGGCCGCCGGAAAGGATCACGCCCACGTTCTGCTTCTTGGCCTCAGAGGTGTTCTGGCCCTTCTGGAAGGTGATCTCATTCTTGCCGTAGGTGTTGGGGAACAGAGCCTTCACCTTTTCCTGGTCAGCCACGCTCTCGGTGGGGGCGCCCACCTTAACGCAGATCTCGGAAATGCCGTTGCGGAGCATTCCGGGCAGCTTAGGCTGATACTGATAACGAACCTTTTGCAAAGCGGAAGGATTCATAGATTTACACTCCTTATGTTTAATAAGTCTTCCCATAGATTATACGATATTTATCCCCAAAGGTAAAGAGGCATTTTTCCCTTTTTTCTCGTTATTTAGCATAATTTTTCTTTTTTTATTATGAGAATATTTTATATTGAAAAACGCAGAATTTATGCTATAATGGTATCGTTAAAAATGCGGCTTGCCGCTTATATAAGAAAGGATTGATTCCAATGGCACTTGTAACTACTACCGAGATGTTCAAGAAGGCTTATGACGGCGGCTACGCCATCGGTGCTTTCAACGTCAACAACATGGAGATCGTGCAGGCTATCACCGAGGCTTGTAAGGAAGAAAAAGCCCCTGTTATTCTGCAGGTATCCAAGGGCGCCCGTGCCTATGCTAACCATACTTACCTGGTAAAGCTGGTTGAGGCTGCCGTGATCGAATGCCCCGAAATTCCCATCGCTCTGCACCTGGACCACGGCGACAGCTTCGAGACCTGCAAGTCCTGCATCGACGGCGGCTTCACCTCCGTTATGATCGACGCTTCCTCCAAGTCTTTTGAAGAAAACATCGCCATCACCAAGAAGGTTGTTGAGTATGCTCACGACCACGGTGTTGTGGTTGAAGCTGAGCTGGGCTCCTTAGCCGGCATCGAAGACGAAGTCAACGTTTCCGCTGAGGCTGCTTCCTACACCCGTCCCGAAGAAGTGGAAGAATTCGTGACCCGCACCGGCTGTGACTCCCTGGCCATCGCCATCGGCACCAGCCACGGCGCTTACAAGTTCACTCCCGAACAGTGCACTGTAAACGAGCAGGGCATCCTGGTTCCTCCCGCACTGCGTTTCGACGTGCTGGAAGAAGTGACCCGCCGTCTGCCCGGCTTCCCCATCGTTCTGCATGGCTCCTCCTCTGTTCCCCAGGAATATGTGGCCATGGTCAACGCCAACGGCGGCAAAATGCCCAACGCCATCGGTGTTCCCGAAGAACAGCTGCGCAAGGCTGCTGCACTGAGCGTATGTAAGATCAACATCGACTCCGACCTGCGTCTGGCCATGACTGGCACCATCCGTCAGTTCTTCAACGACCAGCCCAGCAAGTTCGACCCCCGTGAGTACCTGAAGCCCGCCCGCGCCAACATCAAGGAACTGGTTCGCCACAAGCTGCGTGACGTTCTGGGCTGCGCCTGCAAGGCCTAAAAAAACACAAAAGACTCCGCCTAAAAAGCGGAGTCTTTTATGTAATGCACAATGGTCAATGTATAATACATAATTATCCGCACATTGTGCATTATGCATTTTGCATTGTGCATTAAAAAAGCACCCTCAACCGAGGGTGCTTTTTGTATGTTAGGCTTCCAGGTTGATGCCGGTCTCCTTGGAGAACACGTGGCAGTTGTTGCCGCCGTAGGTGTACTTGATAACAGTACCGCTCTTCAGTGCGGCCACTTCAGCGCTGCCCATATCAGCAGTAGATACGATGATGATCGCATCCTTGCCCTGGGTGCTGACATGCAGGTGGATGGAAGAACCCATCATTTCGTGCACATCGATGATGCCGTCAACGCCTTCGGCGGACAGGTTGATGTGCTCAGGACGGATGCCGAAGACAACTTCCTGCTCTTCCACGTTGTTGGCAGCCAGCTTAGCCTGCTTTTCCTCGGACAGGACCACAGTGTGGCCGCCCATGGAAACAGCATACTTGCCGTCCACCTTAACCAGGTTGGCATCAAACAGGTTCATCTGGGGTGCGCCGATGAAGGTAGCTACGAACAGGTTGAAGGGGTGGTTGAACACTTCCTGGGGAGTGCCGACCTGCTGGATGAAGCCGTCCTTCATAATAACGATCCGGTCGCCCAGGGTCATAGCTTCTACCTGGTCGTGGGTAACATAAATAAAGGTGGTGTCGATGCGCTCACGCATCTTAATGAGTTCCGCACGCATCTGGTTACGGAGCTTGGCGTCCAGGTTGGAGAGGGGTTCGTCCATCAGCATGACCTTGGGGTCACGAACGATGGCACGGCCGATCGCAACACGCTGACGCTGACCACCGGAAAGAGCCTTGGGCTTACGGAACAGGTACTGGGTGATGTCCAGAATTTCAGCGGCTTCCTTAACCTTGCGGTCGATCTCAGCCTTCTTGACATGGCGCAGCTTCAGTGCGAAAGCCAGGTTCTCATAAACGGTCATATGGGGGTACAGAGCGTAGTTCTGGAATACCATTGCGATATCCCGGTCCTTGGGGGCAACGTCATTGACCAGACGGTCGCCGATGTACAATTCACCGCCGGAAATTTCTTCCAGACCGGCAATCATACGCAGGGTGGTGGACTTACCGCAGCCGGAAGGACCGACCAAAACGATAAATTCCTTGTCGGCAATTTCCAGGTTGAATTCCTGAACAGCTACGACGCCTTCGGAAGTGATCTGCAGATTTGCCTTCTTCTTTTCAGGATTCTGCTCTTCAAACTTCTTCTGCTTCTTAGCCTGCTTGCCTTCGTCACCGCTAAAGGGGTAGACTTTCTTGATGTTTCTCAGGGACAAACTTGCCATAACTTTCTGACTCTAAACATGCCAAATCCTTGCGCATATTCTTACGAACGCCGGGTAAAACAGCGAACGCATTACGACAGGTCTCCACACTGCCGCACCGTGAGTCTAACGGGGTTTATATTTCCTCCTTTTGTGGCGTATGACATCTATTTAGTGGAGTAGAATGCCATAGGCCCGGATGCTATTATCCTACCATAAAATATGCCAAAAAGCAATGGTAAATTCCTACAGTTTTCACCATTGCTTTTAGGCAGTATATACAGTTATTTCCGTTAATTCAAACAAAAGCCCCCATCAGGACACACTTCCAAGGAAATGCCGTAGAAGCTCTCCATCGCCTGCACCAGATAGGAAATATCCTTTGTGCCGGAGGTTTCGTAGCAGGAGTGCATTGCCAGCTGAGCAAGGCCGATATCCGCAGAAAGCACACTGACATGGGCAAGAGAGATATTGCCCAGGGTGGAGCCGCCGGGAAGGTCTGCCCGGTTATAATAGGTCTGCACCGGCACCTGCGCTCTTTGGCAGACGCTGCGGAAAATGGCAGCAGACACGCCATCGGTGGTGTAGCGCAAATTGGAATTGAACTTCAGCACAATGCCCTCATTCATCACAGGGGCATTCTTCGCATCAGACAGCTCCGGGTGATTGGGATGCAATGCGTGGGCATTGTCGGCACTGACCATAAAGCTCTGGCTGAGCATAGCAGGCAGGTCATAGCCGCAGGCGGCGCAGATCCGCTCCAGAGCCATTTCCAGCAGGTTGGAGGCGGCACCCTGGACCGAGCTGGAGCCTACTTCCTCGCTGTCAAACACGCACAGCACAGGCAGGGCTTTGCTTTCCTTTGCCTGCAGGAAGCCCTGGGTGCAGCACCAGGCGCACTGCAGATCGTCCAGCGCCTGGCCGGAGAGGAATTCCTCCTCCGCGCCCCAAATGGTGGCATTCTGGCGGACATAAAGATACAGGTCGTGGCCTAAGATCTTGCCGCCGGCGGCCTGCTCCAAAAGGGCCTTCAGCTTGCCGGCAGCATCCTTACCGCCCAGCAAGGGCAGGGTATCCACCGCCACATTCCAGGTATAGCCCTCGTTGGCCTTCCGATTCATATGGATGGCCACATTGGGGATGAGCAGCAGATCCTTGTCAATGTCCACCAGGCGGTTTTCCACCTTGCCGTTCTCCCCTTCTACCAGCACACGGCCTGCCACAGACAGGGGACGGTCCAGCCAGGGAGCGATCAGCATACCGCCGTATTTCTCGGTGGAAAGGCGGGTATATGCCCCGGTCAGCTCGCCGTTTTCCTTCAGCTTGAAGGTGGGCCGGTCACAGTGGCTGGCGCTCATCATAAAGCCCCGGGGCTTTTCTTCCGGGATGCGGAAGGCCACGATAGCGCTGCCGCCACGGGTCAGATAATACTTGCCGCCCTTTTCAAGCTTCCAGGCATCTGCCTCAGAAAGGCAGGCATAGCCATCTTCTTCCAGCTGGGTCTTCAGCAAATGGATGGCGTGGTATTGGCTGTGGGCCTTGTCCAAAAAGGACTTGAACTCGTTTACTGTTTTCATAGCTTACTCCTTTACCAAATCGCAGAAAAGGTCGATCTGCCGGGCGATCATCTCCAGAGCGCCGCGCCAGAAGTTCTTATCTGTCAGGTCGATGCCGGCTGTCATTGCCACATCCTCTGCCGTTGCCACAGTGGTGGTGTGCAGCAGTTTATTGTACTTGGGAATGAAGCTGTCCCCTTCCTTTTCGTACTGAGCGTACAGGCCCCGGGCGAACAGGCCGCCGAAGGCGTAGGGGAAATTATAGAAGGTAGGGCCGTAGTAGTGTCCCTTGCATACCCACATATATGGGTGGAGGCAGTCAGGATCCAGGCCGTCGCCATAGCAGGCCTTCTGCGCCTTCAGCATAAAGCTGCAAAGGGTGTCGGCGTGCATAAACTGCTCTTCCCGGTTTTCAAAGACCATTGCTTCAAATTGGAAGCGGGAGTAAATGTCGCAGATAATCTGGGCGGCATCCTGAAGCTGGGACTCGATAAGGGCCAGCTTTTCCTGGTCATCAGCCGCGTTTGCGATGGCGCTTGCCATTACCACACATTCATTGAAGGTGGAGGCGGTTTCTGCCAGGGGCATGGAATAATCGTGGTTCAGTGTCTTATGGTCCCGGATACATTCATTGTGCCAGGCGTGACCCAGCTCGTGGGCCAGGGTGACCACATCGCCGAAGGCACCGTCAAAATTGGTCAGGATGCGGCTTTGGCCCAGGGCCTCCACATCACAGCAGAAGGCACCACCGGCCTTGCCCTCCCGGGGAAAGAAATCGATCCATTCTTCGTCAAATGCCCGGGCGATCATTGCAGCTTCCTCTTTATTGAAGGAAGCAAACTGCTCCACCAAAAAGTCCTTAGCCTGCTGGGTGGTAAACTTGGTGCTCGACCTTCCCATAGGGGCGAAAAGCTCATACCAGGGCAGGCCATTTTCGTGGCCCAAAGCCTTGGCCTTTGCCTTCAGATACTGCCAGAATTTGGGCAGGTACTCCTCCATAGCGCCCAGCATGGCATCCAGGGTCTGCTTCTTCATATCGGAGCGCTCCAGGGTGCGCGCCAGGGGGCTTTCATAGCCACGAAGCTTACAGTCGGAAATGGTTTCCAACTTAATGGAGTTCAGGGCGAAGGCCACCGGGTCCTTGATCTTATCGTAGCAGGCAAGCTCTGCTTCATAGGCCTTTTTCCGCACATCCGCATCGGCATCATAGGCCAGGTTACGGACGGTGGAAAGGGTGATGGTCTTTCCCTCGTACTCTACAGGGACGGTACTTGTCAGATAGCCCTGCAGGTCGCTCCAGGCAGAGCCGCCGGACAGGCCCAGTTTTGCGGCAACCTCCTCCGCCTGGGAGGACAGCAGATAGCGGCTGGACTTTTCCATTTTGGAGAAGCGGAAGGCATAGGGCGCAAGGCTCTGCTCCCCTGCCACCAGCTCCATCAGGTTGGGGATCTTGCAGACCCAGTTCTGAAAAGCGGCTTCCGCGCCGGCTGTTTCAGACAGGGCGGCCATAACACGGCCCATCTGAGAGCCTGCTTCCGCATCCCGGGCATCGGCAGACTGCCGAAGCATTGCATATTCTGCCAGCTTAGCGCCCAAATCCCCGATTTTCTCCTGCAGGGCAGTGCCTTCCTTCAGCCCCTCCAGAGCATCCTTATTTTCCAGGTTGTCTGCAAGTTCGATAAAAGCGGCAATGGCCTTTTTCAGTTCCTGCAAGTCGGAAACAAAGGCGGGGTCGTTAAAACCTTTATAAATGACATCCAAATTCCAACAAGTGTTCATCGGAAACCTCCTAAATTTGTTTTTTCTATCATACATCATTTTGATTTTTCCGTCAATCATTTTATCCACAAGTCGAATTATGGCGAAAAGTTTGTTTTTTTGTTATTTTGACAAGTTTTATCCAGTATTTTGTCGTGCGATTGTTTGGCTTTTTCCTTGCAAAAACCGCTACAATATGCTAAATTATATTTGTCGCAATCATACAGCCCTATGGGGCTTAACTTATTGGGGGAATATTTTACACAGTCAGGAGAGGACACTATGGACAAACTCGCAACGGTTATCATCGCAGACAATTCCCAGGATTTCTGCAACGCACTGTCAAACGCCTTACAACGGTCCGGTGGCTTCCAGGTGCTGGGGACAGCCAATGATGGGGAGCAGGCTATCTCTACGGTTTTGGAACGCCGGCCAAAAATTTTAGTACTGGATCTGATGCTGAAAAAGCAGGACGGCATCAGTGTGCTGAAGGCCATCAGCACAATGGAGCAAAAGCCGGTGGTGCTGGCGACCTCCGGCTTCATCATCGATTATGTGGCATCCGCCGCCGCCTCCCTGGGTGTGCGCTACCTGATGCTCAAGCCCTGTGATATGGAAGCTCTGGTGGAGCGGCTGGAGGAGATCCGGGGCACAGACCGTCGCCGTACCGGCAGCCCTGCCGCCGTTTCCGCCAACAATATGGAAGCTCTGGTCACCAGCATCATCCACGAGATCGGTGTGCCCGCCCACATCAAGGGCTACCAGTATTTGCGGGAAGCCATCATCCTGGCTGTGAACGATATGGATGTGATCAACGCCATCACCAAGGTCCTCTACCCCCAGGTGGCAAAGACCTTCCAGACGACCCCCTCCCGGGTGGAGCGTGCCATCCGCCACGCCATCGAGGTGGCCTGGGACCGGGGCGATTTAGATACCCTCCAGCGGTTCTTTGGATACACAGTTTCCAATACAAAAGGCAAGCCCACCAATTCTGAATTCATCGCCCTGATCGCAGATAAGCTCCAGCTGCAGCTAAAAAGTGCAGGCGTAGGACAGATGTAAAGCAAAAACACTCCCACACAGATGGGAGTGTTTTCTTGCTTTTTGATCTGCTTTGTGGTAAAATGCAAATATACTCACACAGGAGGGAATGCTGTATGAAAAAGAGAATACTTCTTGTTGCTTTCTTTGCTGTCATCCTTTGCATTTTGGGTGGATGTTCCTGCAAGCATACCTGGGTAGATGCAAACTGCACAACAGCCAAAACCTGCTCTAAGTGTCAGGAAACAGAAGGAGCTGCATTGGGCCACACCCCCGGCCAATGGCAGGAAATCCCTGATGTGATCGCCTGTACCATCTCCCGGACGCAGTATTGCACAAATTGCAACGAACTGTTGGCCTCTGAAAATGCGCCGCTCTCCACAATGATCCACGACGGACTGTTCCGTTTCTCCCCTAACGATTTCCTGGCGCGGCTATCAAGTATTGCCCGGAAGCATGGCGACACCTTTACATATGAATGTGCCAACACCACTGCAGGCCTGCAAGTATTCGTGCAAAACGGCGGGAATGAATCTATTATCCAGTTTTTCCACGACGACACCTCTACATTGGGCATAAGTGAAGTGGATTCTGCCGTAGTGTGGTGTGTAAGCCTTACGGAGATCGACGCATCTGATGCCGATTTCCGGCACTATTTCATTATGGCCTGTGATCCCAAGCTGGATAAAGATGGGGCCTTTGCTGTGGATACCGCCCTGCTCGTAGAGTATTTGAATGCCGCGCTTGACGGCGAACCTTTTGGGTACTACCGGGAAAACGGCTTGCTCTATGAAACCAGCGATCTTCCTGCGGGTGCATTGGGACAAGACTTTTCCCTCACAATGTGCAACGTCTATGCATCAGACTTCAGGTAAAGCCCAATCCGGCATTTGCAGCACTGCTGCAGCTAAAAAGTGCAGGCGTAGGACAGATGCAATAAAAAGGGACTGTTGCGAAACGGAAGCAGCAGTCCCTATTATTATGCAAATCTCTTTTCTGTTGTATTGAAAAACAATTTGCCTTATGATATGATTACAAAGTAAATCCTCTAAATTATGGATAAGGAGTGTTTTTATGATAGACTTTAATCAGGAATCTCTTTTTAAATTGGATGCAGCAAACTACGATACTTTTGATAAATTAATTATTCCAATTCTTGTTGATGGAGAAGAGGTTGAGCAAGTCTACCAGGCACTTCGTGATGGTCTTGTAATCACTAACAAAAGACTAATTGCAATCAATGTTCAGGGGCTGTCTGGTGCTAAGGTTGACATGACATCAATTCCCTTTTCCAAAATCTGTATGTATTCTATTGAAACTAAAGGGACACTTGATTTTGATGCAGAACTGGATATTTGGATTTCCACAGTTGGTAAGGTTCGATTCTGTTTTTCTTCCAATTCATGTATGCATGATGCGGGCAAGCTAATCTGCAAACATCTCCTGTAAGCGAACATTAATTTAGTATATTATAGGTTATTGCACTTTGTAAATATCCGGCAAGGGGATCTATTGGAGGTGCTGTTTCTCTTTTACTATATTTGCCAATGCAAAAAGAGGACATCAAATGATGTCATATCAAAATTGTTCCTCAGATGCACTGTAAGCAACACAAAAGGCAAGCCCACCAACTCTGAATTCATCGCCCTGATCGCAGATAAGCTCCAGTTGCAGCTAAAAAGTGCAGGCGTAGGACAGATGTAAAGCAAAAACACTCCCACACAGATGGGAGTGTTTTCTTGCTTTT
>JAZQLG010000001.1:0-4897 GCA_045542575.1 Faecousia sp. | reverse complement strand
AACGAGCTTTTATTTTTTACCATTTCTGTGCTGTTTTGTACCTTGTTATGAAAATGACGATTTGCTAAGATGATGATAAAAGGAGGCGTATACAATGAAGGTGATTGTTGCATCGTTTCAGTGCGAATCCAACAGCAAGGCCAATCTTCATCCGCAGAAAGGAGACTTTGAGTACTTTGCCGGAGAAGATATCTTTAAAAAACTGGTGGTAAAAAACATATTTGAAGATGCCGGTTTTGAGATCGTACCCTCTATTTATGCCAATGCGCTTCCCTCTGCCACGGTGGAACGGCATATTTACGAATTCTACAAAGAGCAAATCATGGATACCGTGCGTGCCAATCCCGACGCAGATGGCATCTATATCTATGTCCACGGCAGTATGGAAGTGGATGGAATCGGCAGTGGTGAGCTTCAGCTTGTCAAGGAAATCCGTCAGATTGTAAGTCAAGATTGTCTGATTGCATTTACCATGGATCTGCACGCCAACATTACAAATGAGCTGGGGCAGTATGTGGATATTATTTGCGGTTATAAAACAGCGCCCCACACAGATCAGCCGGAAAGCCAGGTGCGTGCCGCAACTGCGCTGACCTATTGCCTGCAAAACGGCATTCGGCCATATACATATGTGCAGAAGATCCCTATGCTTGTAAAAGGCGATACCATGCTTACCCGGCAGGAGCCGCTGCGTTCTCTGGAGGCAGAAACAGCGCTTTTGGAGGAAAGAGAAGATATTTTTGGTGCAAATCTTTTCTTTGGTCACTGCTGGATCGATGCACCGAATACCAGTGCATCTGCAGTTGTCAGCGCCGCAGATCCGAAAACGGCCGAGCAGATCGCGAAGGATCTTGCCAACAAGCTATGGAATACCAGAAAGGAATACAGGTTCCGGATCGAGGCAGAGCTGCCTGAGGAATGTGTTCGCCGGGCCATTGCCGGGGCAGAAAAACGCATTTTCATTACCGACAGCGGCGATAATACCACTGCCGGAGCGGAGGGTACATCGGAAGAGATTCTGAGGCTGTTTTTGGATGCAAACCCCGGAAAGAAAACTTGCGTTGCCGGCATTACAGATTTGGAAATCGTAGAAACACTGTGGAATAAAGCAGACGGCGAAACTGTGCATATCGAAAAGCTGGGGTGCCGGGGAATCATAAAGGCCCATGGAGAGATTTTAGGCTGGGCGAAAGAAATCATCGGCAGAAGCCTGACGATCTCTTTTGACAATGTAGACGCGGTGTTTACAGAAAAACGCAGCGCGTTTATTGAAAAAGGCAACTTTGATAAAGCAAATGTTGACCTTTTAGCTTATGAAATTGTTGTTGTAAAATTGGGGTATTTGTTCGAGGAACTGAAGCCCTTTGCAGATCGGGAGCTGTTTGCGCTTTCTGACGGCGCAAGCTGTGTGGAACTTAACCGTCTGAATCTGCAGCGTATTGAGCGTCCAATGTATCCGCTTGAAGACTTTGAGTGGATTGCACAATAAAAATCAGGAGGAACGATTATGGCATATTTTAACAAACAGGAAACACAAAACAGAATCGACAAGGTTGTAAAGCTCTTGAATGAGAAGGACACGGACATTGCCGTGATCTATTTCGATGAGCTGAATGTGGCCAACGGTTGGTACTTGACCGGTTGGTGCGGCCAGTTCGAAAAGGGTGCTGTCCTTGTGGGTAGAGATGGCACTACAATGCTGCTGGGAGGCCCTGAGAGCGAGCCGTTTGCAAAGCAGTCTTCTGCAATCAGTGATACCCGTTGCTTCAAGGTATTTATGGTACCGGATGAGGAATATCCGCTGGCAACGATCATTGGATTCCCCGAATTGTTTGCGGAGCTGAATCAGAAGTTCCCCGTAAAGAAGGTAGGTCTGGTTGGCACTACCGATATGCCCTATGCTGTGCATCAGGATCTTGTGAGCGGCTTCTCCGGCTGTGAGATCATTGACTTGACCGACGATTACCTGAAGTTCCGTTATGTCAAGAGTGACTGGGAAGTGGAGCAGGCAAGAAAGGCCACGATGCTTTGCTATGATGCTTATAAGGCAATGGCAGAAAAGGTCAAGGCCGGTGCCAAGGAATATGAAGTCGCTGCTGCAGGTGAAGCTGTTTGCCGTGCCAATGGTGCCAACAGCTTTGCTTATCAGACCATCGTTGGCAGTGGTGTCCGTTCCAATGCGGTTGTTCCCACCGCAACCGATAAGGTTATGGAAAACGGAGAAATGGTAATGCTGGGTATTGCTCCCCGTATCAACGGTTACGCCGGCACTTTTGGTCATACCATTCCTGTCAGCGGCGAGTATACCCCTGAGCAGAAGAAGTGCCTGACCGATATGATCGAGGTTATGCAGGTGACCAAGAGCATGCTGAAAATCGGCAACTCTGGCCGCCAGATCGACGCGGAAGGCAGAAAGCTCTACGACAAGGGCGGTTACCTGAAGTACATCGTGTGCCCCTTTGCCCATACAATGGGCCTGATGGAGGCAGAAGCACCGTTCTTCGGCCCCAACAGCGATGACGTTCTGGAAAAGAATATGATCGTGAATGTGGACGTTTCTTTCTTCGGCCATCCTACTTTGAACGGTCTTCGTGTGGAAACCTGCTACGTAATCACCGAAAACGGTGCAGAGCCCCTTTGCCCCGAATTTGAAAAAGAACTGTTTGACTATGTAGAAAAGCATTGATAGGAGAATGAGTATGTACGGTAAGAAGAACTGGGTATTTTGCGACGGCGACCTGCCTCCCAAGGGTGACAATCCTGATTTCCCCGGCCACGAGGCGTTGATGATTACCAATGTTTCCAATGATGATGCCAAGATCCGCATTAAGATCTTGTTCGAAGACAAGCCCCCCTATGACAATATTACCATTGATCTGAATGCAGAGCGTACCACCTGCCTGCGGCTGGATAAGCCCATCGGCAAGGAAGGCTATCAGATCCCTTATGGCCAGTATGCCATCCACGTGATCTCGGATGTTCCCGTAGTTGCCTGCTTCGGCAGACTGGATGTCCGTCAGACGAATATGGCTTATTACAGCCCCGCCGGTTACGGTTTCTAAGAACTTCTGCCTGTTTTCAGCATATTGGAAACAGGCAGAATATTTCATACAGATTCTTGCAGAGGAGAAACAAGTATGTCTGCATTGCCACAAGTGTCCAATAAAAAGGCTGTTTCCTACGGGTATTTTCCTACCCCGTGGCAGAATATTATTTGGAGAAACTGGGGATATATCCCGGTGAACAGAATTGCTGCAGCATTGGAAACGTCATGCAAAAATATATACTGTGCAGTAAAACAGATGGGACTGGATGTAAACGAGCCGTTAAATCCTATGTGGGAAAAACGGGGCTATTTAACCATAATTCGTGACAATTGGCATATCTGTACCTATGAGCAGATTATGACCCTTCTCAATCTGTCTGCAGATGAACTGGCTTTCATCTTAAAAGAAGATGACTTTATGTGGGTTAAGTTGGGTAATGAAAAACCGCAGGTAGAAGCATCTGTTTACACTCCTTTATCAGATGAGCAGTTGGCACGCACAAGAGAAATTGCTGCACTATGCAGAGAAGAATCGTTCTGTTCTTACAAAGATAATGCTTTTTTATTTGTAAATGAATACCAAAAGCCTGTAGCAGAGGATGGGGTTTCCAATGCTGAAGGAAAAAATCTTCGGATGATTTACCCTTATTTTGCGCTATATGGTGATGTGCTGCTGGATGAAAGCCTGGATCCCTTACCGGAGCAGATACTCAAGCAGTATGCACAGGCCGGAATCAACGGTATCTGGATGCAGCTGGTTTTGTATCAGCTTGTGGAATTTCCTTTTGATACCGCACTGTCTAAAGGCTGGGAGAAGCGGATACGGTCATTGCGCAGACTGGTTGCTAAAGCAAAGAAGTATGGAATCGGTATTTATCCGTATTTCAACGAGCCACGTTCCATGCCGGATTCTTTTTTCAAAAAGTATCCCCATCTGCGTGGGGAAGTGGAGGGCGACTATTACGCAATGTGCACCTCCACAAAAGAGGTTCAGGATTACCTTTATGGTGCAGTCAGAAAACTGTTTGAGATGGTTCCGGATCTTGCCGGCTTTTTTACCATCACCATGTCAGAGAATTTGACCAACTGTTACTCTCGATTGGAGGGCGAGATGACTTGCCCGCGATGCCGCAAAAGAAAGCCGTGGGAGGTTGTGGCAGAGGTCAATAATTTGATGGCAAAGGGTGCTCACGATGCCAATCCTAATGCAAAAGCTGTTGTTTGGGCGTGGGGATGGAAAGACGAATGGGCGGAAAAGGTCATTCCATTGCTCACCGAAGGACAAATCCTGCAATGCACCAGTGAAGAAGCAATGCAGTTTCAAATTGGTGGGGTTAAGGGCAGTGTTTTGGATTACACAATGTCCCTTTGTGGCCCCGGAGATAAGGCCAAAAACCTGTGGCAGGTGGCGAGAAAGCAAAAAATGCCGCTCTCTGCCAAAGTGCAGATCAATAACACCTGGGAAATGGCGGTTGTTCCTTATATTCCGGTACTGGAGAAGGTTACCGGACATATTGAGAACTTGAAAGCACAAGGCATTGAGAATCTACAAATGAGCTGGACCCTTGGCGGATGTCCAAGCCCCAATCTGCGTCTTGCAGCCTGGCTCATGGAAGGCAAGGGCGATTTATTGGGTTTTCTCACAAACTGGCTTGGAAAACCGGTTGCAAACGGTGTGTATGAAGCACAGCAAATACTGTCTGATGCCTTTTCACATTATTCGTTTCATCTGGATACCCTCTATTACGGCCCGCAGAATTACGGTCCTATGGCACCCTTCTTCCTGAAGCCCACCGGATATGAGGTCAGCATGGTTGGGTAACCTTATGACGATGTTCAAAAATGGGCGGG